>CAZQPV010000156.1:0-5095 GCA_964595265.1 uncultured Fimbriimonadales bacterium | reverse complement strand
ATCACGCACACCGAAACCAGCGCACAGGCGATTGCGCTCTGGGTGGTGGCATAACATGACACGGATTGCGATTCTGGTCTCAGGCAAAGGACGCGGCACGAACATGGAGGCGATTATTCGGGCGTGCCAGTCGGGTGCGATTCCCCAGAGCGAGGTGGTGCTGGTGGTGGGCACGCGCCCCGACGCGCCCGCGCTCGCGAAAGCCGAAGCGCTGGGCGTGCCGACTATGATTGTGAACCCGCGCGATTTCCCCGACGACGCGGCTTATGGCGATACCCTACTGTGGGTGCTTGAGCGCGTGCAACCCGACCTCATCTGTCTCGCCGGTTACATGCGCCTGCTCCCAGAGCGCGTGGTCAGAGCCTACCCATATCGGATTATGAACATCCATCCCGCCCTGCTGCCCCAGTTTGGCGGTAAGGGCATGTACGGCGTGCGCGTCCACGAGGCGGTTCTCCAGAGCGGCGCGAAAGAGACGGGCTGTACTGTCCACTTTGTGGACGAGCAGTACGACACAGGTCCAATTATTCTCCAGCGTACCGTTCCCGTACTGGAGGGCGACACGCCCGAAACACTTGCCGCGCGACTGCTCCCTGTGGAACATGCGACCTATGTGGAAGCGATTCGGCTCTTTGCCGAGGGGCGCCTAAAAATTGAAGGCAACCGCGTGCGGATTATCGAGCAGGAATCGGCTTCATAAGCGCGTATTAATGCGCTTATGAAAGTGATTCCTGGCTGGGGTGTTTCATGCGTTGCACTGCTGGGGCTAATAAGTTTCGCGTGGCGAGCAACGCCCGCCGCCTGCCCCGTAGGGAACGACCTGCCGAAAGTGCGCGGCGACTGCCAAACATGCCACCCCAACGAGGCGAAAGACTGGGCGCAATCACGCCATGCCGCCGCATGGGAAAGCGACTCGTTTATTGCGACCTCCCGCAACCGTTCGCTGAAGATGTGCCTCCCGTGCCACGCGCCAGAGCCGATTCTAGTGAAAGGCTTCGGGGAGCATCCGGATCTTCGAGCGGAGGAGCGTCCGCACGGCATCGACTGCATCAGCTGCCATCAGGACGCCAACGGCGCGTATCACGGCACACTGGGCACAAAAACCGATGCCCATCCCACCGTGAAAAACGAGAAGTTCGGCACGGTGGACATGTGCGCCACATGCCACGAAGTGTTTGGCACGGTGGACTGGTACAAGCAGAGTGAATGGGGCAAAGACCCCCACGGCTGCGTGAACTGCCACATGCCTGTGGTGGAGCGCCCGATTGCGACAGGCGAGGGCATGCCCGTTCGCAAAGCGCGCGTGCATCGGTTCGAAGGCGCCACGCCCGCCATGTTCCAGAAGGGCGTCAAGATGGAGATTGCCCCGCGCGAAGGGCAGCTCCAGATTAAGATGGAGAGCGTGGAGGTGGGGCATACCGTGCCCACAGGACCCGAATATGTGGTGGTGATTGTGGAGACTCGCTTTTTCAAGGGCGAGACCGAGCTGAGCAAGCGCCAGACCCTGCTGGCAGACAACACCGCCATCGACGGCTCGGACACGCGCCTCAAGCCTGGCGAGCGGCGCGTGATTCGCGTGCCCATCCCGCCTGAAGCGGAGAAGGCGGTCGTGCGCGTGCTTCACAAGCGCAACCGCGACTTCCCCGACGAACAGGCGCGCGCGCTGTACGAACAGGAGGTCGCGCTGACGGGTCAGGGCGCCTGAATCATCGGCGTGAACATCAGCGCCTGCAGAATCTCCACCAGACGGTTGGGATCCGGCGGTCGCAGGGAACCCACACGGCGCGGGTCCAGACGATTGGCGACCTGCATCGCCTGATCCGCCTCGCGCCCTCTGCCGATCTGCTCCAGTACGAACGCCGCGCCGACCTGTGCCCATGCCGTGTCGCGTGTGATGGCGAGCGCTTTATCCAGCGCCTCGCGTGCCTTCTGGGCGAGCGCCTCATCGGGTTTCTGCTCGTCGCGTCGCGCGACATAGATCTGGAACGCATAGCTCAGCGCGATGCCCAATTGCGCGGGCGCGTAGTTGGGTCGGGCGCGCACGCCCAGCTCAAACCATTCCCGCGCCGTGTTCAGCAGGTCTTCCTCGCCAGGGCGCAAGCCGTCCGCGAGGTTCGCCAGCCCGCGCAACACATAGACCTCTGCAAAGAGGGGGTCTAAGTCCAGCACGCGCCAGAAGTGGTCGCGGGCGCGGTCAAACTCGCGGTTCGCCACGAAGCTCCAGTAGCGCATAAACGCCACCTGGGGCGAGTTATCGCTCCGTTCCTGCGCCTGCAACGCGAGCCGCGCCACCATGACAACGCGCCGATCCAGCATCGCGAGCGACGCGCGCGCTGCCCGAAGCGCTTTGGAATCTTTATCTATCTTTTCCGCCTGTTCGAACGCCAGGTCGCGCGTGCGCTCGTCGTTCAGCATGCCTGCCGCCAGCCCACGGATGGCGTAGGTGTAGTCGTCGGCTGCCTGACGCCGTATCGCCGTGTCGGTCGTTACAATCACATCGCGCCAGCGTCCCGCTTGCAGATAGGCATATGCCAGCAGGTTCAGATAGCGCGTGTTGCGGTCTTCTCGCAGGGTCAGTTCCACCAGGTCGCCAATCACGGCGCTCGCGTTGCCCTCCAGAATCTGGAGCCGTGCGCGCTGGGCAATCGCTTCAGGCGTGGTGTTGTTCTCCAGCGCTTTCAGGCGGAGCTGGTTCACCTTGTGCTGGGCTTCGATAGCGGTTTCTATCAGCGGGCGCTCGTTGCGGGCGGTGCGAGCGCGACGCAGGCTCGCCGCTACACGAAACTCCTGCGCTTCCACCGAATCGGGATAGAGCCGCACGAGGTCTTCGGTCGCTTCATCTGCCTCGCGGGCGCGCCCCAGACGCAGGTACGCCTGAATCAGCAGGATGCGCGCCTCGCGATGCCCCGAATCCGCCTTGAGGGCGACGCGCGCATGCTCAATCGCCTTCTCGAACTGTCCTGCGATAAACTGCTCGCGCGCCTGCTGATAGTGATAATCCGCACCCTTGTCGACCTCATTATCAATAATGACCTTAATTTGCTTTGACGCGCTTTTATTTCCCTCCAGAATTGCGGTGATTTTGAGCGTGTGTTCGCCTTCCGCATCGGGAAGGGTGTCCCATTCGTACTCATACGGCGTGCTTTCATCCACCTCACGCAACACGCCATCTACGCTGAACTCTACGCGCTGCACCAGCAGCTCTGTCTGCACGGTGGCAACCACACGCACAATGCCGCGAATCTTTGCCGAATCTTCCAGATTCACCTGAATCGTCGCCTGCGGCTGCGCCCTTAAGACCGACAGCAGCAGGCAGAAGATTCCCAAAACCCATCCTGACTTGTGTGCGATCCGCATAACGGCTCTCCAGTTCCCCGTTTGGGGCGTTTTTCCTACTGCTTAGACCCCAAAACAGGACTTAAGTCCCTATTCCCTGGCTGAGGAAGCGGAGTAAATTATCTTTTGCGCAATCAGAGTGCAGAGGGAGCGTAGCGCTGTGTTTGGTGAGGTTTTGTCGGGTGCGTCTGTTAGTAGGGTGGCAACCTGCACCGCGGGCAGGCGTGTGAGGGTTTCTGCGCCCTCGCCTGCCCGCCCTGCCAGAATCCATACGGGCTTGCCCAGCACCACAGCGGATTGCACCATCACGCCAACCCCCTTGCCCATCAGCGTTTGCGAATCGACCTGCCCCTCGCCGGTGAAGAGGTAATCTGCCTGACTGAGTCGCTGGTTCCAGCCGATATGGCGCATCAGCCAGCCGATTCCCGACACGATGGGCGCGCCCAGCGCGGCGCTCAAGCCACCTGCCAGTCCCCCCGCCGCGCCTGCGCCGTGCGTCGTGCCAATCGGCACGCCGAAGGTGTGCTCCAGCAGGTTCGCCCAGCGTGTTAGTCCCTGCTCCAGCAGGGCGACCTGTTCTGGGTTCGCGCCTTTCTGGGGCGCGTAGACCCGCGCCGAGCCTTCGGCGCCCACCATCGGGTTCTCTACATCAGCACACAGAATCAAACGCTTGCCCTTTAGAGGCGGTTGCGTAGGCGTTTCGATGCGCTCGGCGGTCAGCAAACCCATGCCATTCGGCGGCACGGGCGTCCCCTGTGCATCGTAGACCTGAAACCCCAGCTGACAGAGCGCACCCAGACCGCCGTCGGTGCTGGCGACGCCTCCCAGCCCCAGCCAGATTTCCTGCACGCGGGGGTGCGCTGCCGCTTCACGGAGCAAAACGCCCACGCCTGCGCTGGTCGCCTCCAGCGGTGCCAGCTCATCAGGTTGCAGGAGGTGCAGCCCACACGCCTGCGCCGACTCCACAATCGCGAAATGCGGCTCCACAAGCAGCCATTCTGCTTCAATCAGGCGGTTCAGCGCGTCGAGGGTTTGCACTCTGTGGCGTTCGGCGCGCCTGTGAGAGTGGAACGCCCACACTTTCAGCCAGCCCGTGCCGCCGTCCGCAATCGGGCAACGGTCTAACTCCGCATCGGGGATCACGGAGGCAATCCCTTCTGCCATCGCTTCGGTCGCCTCTATGGGGCTGAGTGTGCCTTTGTAGGCGGTTGGCGCGAGCAGGAACCGCATCGGCTCACTCCAGTCGCCCGTGTTCGCGGGCGTAGCGCGTTGCGATGGCTTCCAGAATCCCCTCTATGGGAACTTCGCCCGGCAGGTTCAGCCCCAGCTTCTGGGCGAAGTGCTGATAGAGCTCCCAGGCGCGCTGCTGGCGGAATTCGGGCATGAGCCATTCGCGCCGATCCAGAAACGCCCGGAGCGCGGCGTACTCGTTCGGGCTGACCTCCAGCAGCAGGGGCAGGTGGCTCTCCAGCGGGTGCGGCTCGGTGCGAATCTGGCTTATGCGACTCAGTTCAGGAAGCGTCGCGCGGCGCTCCTTCACCACGAAAGTACCCGCCAGCATATCGCCCAGCCGCTGACCATACGGACTGAAAAACGCCAGCACCCCCGCCACATTGTAGCCCAGAATGCAGAAGGGGAGCGCGTCTACAATCCGCACCAGCTCGCGAATGAAAATCGCATAGGGTGTTACGGGCGTGCCGTCCAGCATCATCACGCGCAACCCCAGCGCCCGCTTGCCCGGAGTCTGACCGTTCCAGAG
>CAZQPV010000155.1:0-5115 GCA_964595265.1 uncultured Fimbriimonadales bacterium | reverse complement strand
TATTTCACCTTGCAGGTGAGGTAGGTGGTGATTTTGGTGGGGCTGAGGCTGGGCTTACGCATGGATTCGTTGCCGAAGGTCGTGCAGGCGGAGGGCGCCCGTATTGGCGAGCGTGAACAGTAGCTCGGCTTCCGCCAGCGCAAAATCGCGGGGCGTTTCGGTCAGCAACATCAACACGCCGTAGATGCGATCCGCCACCTGCAGCGGCACCGCCAGCGCGGAAATAAACTGGCTGGGCAATGGCTCCTTGCGGTTGTGAGGGTTCTCGCTGAGGTCGGGCGCGCTGAGGGGCGTTGCGAAACTGTAGACATACCCGGGCAGGCTGTGCTGGCGGTGGGGAAAATGGTTCCAGAGCGCATCGTTCGCAGGCATCACGAGGGTGGGCAACAGGCGTTCGGCATCCTGCGGGTCAGGTACATAGATGACCGCCACATCGTGAGGCACCAGTTCCCGAGCGGCAACCACCACCTCGTTCAGCACTTCCAGCGGCGTGTAGGTCTCGCCCAGTTTGAGGGAGAGTTCGTAGAGCTGGCTCAGCTGGCGTGCGCGGCGTGTGGTCTGCTCATAAAGCAGGGCATGGTGAAGCGCCAGCGCGAAATGTCCCCCGATGGCTTCCAGCCATTCGGCGGGCGTCGGCTCCTCCAGGGGGAGAGTGAGCGAGGCGAACCCCAGTACCTTCTGTTCTGCAAGGCGCAACGGCGCCACGACAAGCGCACGCCCGTCGCGCACCATTTCACAGGGTCGCGCGTCCCACCCCTGAGGGAGTTCCAGATCCAGCAGGACATCGGGGAGTGGACTAGCTCCGAATCGGATGGCGTTCAGCAAGACGGTACGCTCGTCGTTATAGATCCAGATTCCGCCCCCTGCGCTGCCGAGCGCCCGCATCGCGGAGGCGACCGTGTTCAGCGCGTTCTGCAGGCTGGGGTCTGCCCCAATCAGATGGGGGAGCTGCGTGAACCAGGTGAGCATTCGCGCCTGAGTCTGCTCGTGCGCGTAGGAATCCTGATAGCGCGCCAGCACGCTAAGCAGAGGGGCAAGCAATTCCAGAACCTGTCGCTCCGTTTCGGCAAAGGGTTCCGCGCGGTTCAGCACGCCGAGCGCACTGAGTGGGATGCCTGGCAGGGGCACGGCGAGACCTGTGCGGATGCCGCCAAGAGGCTTCCTCAGGGTAATGGATGTTGTTTGGGAGGTGGCTGTTTCGTACCACCATGTTGTACCGAGGGTGAGGGTTGGCTCGAGCAGGGTTTCAGTGGGGCGCAGGCGGAGTCCCTTTAGGGTTTCTGCTTCGACACCGGCGGCGTAGGCGATGTCGATCCACTCCCCTCTGGCATCGGGCAGGATCAAAAAGGCGGTCTGTGCGCCTGTTCGCTCCAAGAGCCAGTGCAGCGCGTTTTCGATCACCCTGTCGGGAGGAGTCGCCCGCCCCAGCGCATTCAGCCACTCCTCCCAATTCGGGTGCGCCAGCGTGTCTGGCACGCTTCGTTCACCTCCGGAAGCGTATTGTACCCGAAAGATTCGGATTACTTCGGTTGCTGGCTGGCTTTTTCGAACTGGGCGAGGCGCTCGCGCATCTCGTCCAGGGTTGCCTTATCAAACTGTGGCTCTTTCTCGGCGAGGGCGATCGCCTTGCGCTGGGTTTCAACCGCTTTCGCGACTTCGCCCTTCTTGAAGTAGGTATAGGCGAGCGTGTCGAGGATGTTCGGGTCGTCTTTGCTGAGCTGGGCGGCACGCTCGGCAATTTGCACCGCCAGGTTGTAGTCCGGCTGTTTCAGCTGGAGGTCCGCACCCCCCGCGACAATCGTCCACGCAATTCCGTTTAGCAGGAAGGGGTTATCTTTGGCTTCGTTTTCCAGCAGCTGGCGTGCGTAGGTGTAGCCCTGCGACTCATCGTGGCGAATCAGCAGATTGAAGCGGAGGAACGCCATTTCGGTACGCAGGTCAGGATGTTTCTCGAGGAACTTATCCAGCTCAGCAACTGCCTCGCCAAACTTGCGCTGCTGAACCAGTTTCTGAATACCTTGTAACGCCTCTTCAATCAGCGCTTCGCGTTTCTCTGCCTCCTGACGCTTACGCGCTGCCTCCTGCCAGTTGAAAGTGCCTTTGACGATCTGCTCCAGCGGTTCGTCCATCGCCATCGGATGCCCAATCCAGACGATACGTCCTCCAGCAATTACGAAGGCAGTGGGAATGCCTCGTTGCTGGGCGGCTTCCATCCATGTTTTCGCCATCGTGCGCTCAGAATCGTCCACCGCCACGGTATAGTCCATCTTCTCGCCCATGTTGCGCACGAACTTTTCCACCTCTTCCACGGGCACGCGCTCCCACACGCTCACGCCGATAATCGTAACCTTGTCCTTATACTTCTTAGCAAGCTCGGTCAGATGGGGAATGCTCTGGCGGCATGGTCCGCACCATGTCGCCCAGAACTCAACGACATACACATGGTCTTTGCGGAACTCGGTGACGGGGTTGCCTTTGATCCACTTCGCGACCTTGAGGGGGGGTGGTGTATCCCCTTCCTTGAGGGTCTGGGCGTCGCTGGGAACGGTTAGCGCCAGCACTGCAAACGCGCTCATCAACAACAGAACTCGTTTCATGGTTTTACCTCCGCGGATAGTGTACCTGTTTTTCGAAACATATGCCTGTCCTCTCAGAGAACCTCCCATGCAGGAGAGGCGTTGGGCAACACGAAATAGAGGAGGCGTGCGAACGCTTTACATAGACAGCATCGGCGGCATTGCGGGCGACATGATGCTCGCCGCGCTGATTGAGATTGGCGTGCCTGAATCGGAGCTGGTAGCCACCTTGCACGAGCTGTCTGTTTCAGGCTGGGAGTGGTTCTCTGAGCGCGTGGAGGTGGGCGCGATTTTCGCACGGCGCGTGCAGATTCGCGTTACCGAAGACCAGCCCCATCGCCATCTCAGCGATGTGGTGGAAATCATCCAGAACGCTCCTCTGAGCGATACGGTCAGATCGCGTGCGATGGCGGTCTTCATGCGCCTGGCGGAAGCGGAGGCGCGGGTGCATGGCGCGACGCCCGACCGCGTGCATTTCCATGAGGTGGGCGCGGTGGATGCGATTCTGGATGTGGTGGGCGCATGCTGGGCGCTGGAGCGGCTGGGCGTAGAGCGGGTGGTCTGCTCGCCGTTGCCGATGGGGCGCGGTTTTGTAAATGCGGCGCATGGCAACCTGCCTCTGCCTGCGCCTGCCGTCGTGGAACTGCTACGGGGCGTGCCCACCTACGGCATCCCCATCATGGGCGAGACCGTAACGCCCACAGGCGCGGCGCTCGCCGTCACGCTCGCCAGCGAGTTCGGGGTGCAGCCGCCCATGCGCTGGGAAGCGGTCGGTTATGGCACGGGTCAGGCAATACGCCCCCTGCCCAACCTGTTGCGCCTGTTTCTGGGCGAATCGTATGGTGTGCAAGATGTTCAGGGCAACTGGCAGAGTATCGTGCAGATTGAGACCCATCTCGACGATGCCACGCCCCAGCTGATGGGCTATGTGCTGGAGCAGGCGCTGGCGCATGGCGCACTGGATGCCTTCCTGACGCCTGTGCAGATGAAAAAGAACCGTCCCGGCGTGCTGATGACTCTGCTCGCGCCGCCGGAGCGTGCGGACGCCCTGATCAGTTTCTTGCTCGCCGAAACGCCAACGCTGGGTGTACGCTACAGCCTGCTCCAGCGCCGGTGTCTCCAGCGAGAAATTCACGAGGTCAAAACCCCCTACGGCACGGTACGGGTCAAACTCGCGCGGGACGGCGAACAGGTACTGCACTTCACTCCTGAGTATGAGGACTGTGCGCGCATGGCTCGCGAGCAGGGGGTGCCGTTTCAGCAGGTGTGGCAGGCGGCGTTGATAGCGGGGCGCGAATCGCTTCACTCTTCGCAGTAGACCATCTGTCCCCAGCTTCCATTCGGGAGTGTGAAGCGTGTCTGACGCTTGTTGAGCGTTTCTGCCAGCGCGCCCGCCAGCGCCCGACACCATTCGTTGCTCTGGCTGTGGGTGAGGCAGACTATCAGGTAATCGCGGGCACGTGTGAGCGCCACATAGAGCGCACGCAGCTCCTCCGCCTCTTCCCGCTTCTTGCGCTCTTCCTCGAGCAGAGTGTAAAGCAGGCTCTCGTAAGGTTGGGCAGAGTCGGGAGTGCGAACGCGCATGCCCAGCTGTTGCTCGCGCGGCTCGGTCAACACTGCGCTCTCCCGCTGGCGCGGGCGATAGGCAGTATCCACCAGAAACACCGCGGGGAACTCCAGCCCTTTTGCGCCATGCACGGTATAAAAACGCACGACATTCGCGTTCTCCTCGTAAGTGGGGGCGTGCCCCTCCTGCTGCTCGGTGCGGTGCATCATATCGAGCTGCTCGGCGAACTGGGCGGGCGTGAGGGTCGGCTGTTCTAATGCGAGCGCCAGCAGTTTGCGCACATTTGCAACCATCTGCCTGCCGCGCGGCAATCCAAGCAGTTTCGCCTCGTAGGCGGAATATTCCAGCGCCCGCGCCATCAGCCAGCCGACCGACTCGCGCCCCACCGCATTCATCAAAGGCGTGAACCAGCCCGCGAACCGCGCCAGCTTTTCGGCGTCGTCGGGGTCTAAAGCGAGCTGGGACGCATTCAACACCACCGAGAGCAGCGGCTCGTCGCGAGTCTGAGACTCCAGTGCCAGAGTCATCAGCCCGTCCAGGCTCAGCCCCACGAGCGGCGAGCGCAACACGCTCAGCAGCGCCACCTCGTCCTGACTGTCGCTCAGGATTCGCATGAGGTTGGCAATATCGCGCACTTCGTACTGGAGCCAGTAGCCGCGCCCACCTCCCACCACAAAGTAGGGAACGCCCATCTCATGGAACTGTGTTTCATAGTCCTGCACGCGGGTAAACTGCCGGAACAGGAGCGCGAAATCGCGATATTCCGCAGGGCGCACTTCGCCCGTTTCGGGGTCGTGAACCTGCAGCGACTGGCGTTGTACCCACTCTTGAATCGTGGCGGCGACCTGCTGGGCTTCGCTGCTGGAGTCGCGATTCTTCCGGTACCAGACCTGAACTCGCGCGTTGGGCGGAGATGGGTTTTTCAGAAAACGCATGGGTGTCAGGCGCACGAAGCCATCCCGCCACTTTGGC
>CAZQPV010000154.1:0-5130 GCA_964595265.1 uncultured Fimbriimonadales bacterium | reverse complement strand
GTGGGGGTCAGGCGCGTGCCGTTGACCGCCAGAATGCGCTCGCCAGGTTGTAGGTTTACATCCTTGCGCGCTGCAGGCGTGTTGGGGATAACCCGCTCAATTAGCAAACCCTCGCCGTCGCGCTGGTTGCTGAACACGACCCCCAGCAAGCCCGTGTTGGCGGCAGGCGCATCGCCCTCCTCGATACCCGCTTTGGAGAAACTCACATGCGACGAACGCAGTTCACCCAGCATCAACAGCACCACTGTCGTAAAGTCGCGATCGCTCTGCGCGTAGGGCAGGTAAGCGCGGTATTTTTCGCGCATCGCCTGCCAGTCCACGCCGTGAAACTTGGGGTCGTAGAAGGTTTCGTTCAGCACGCGCCATGCCGATTCATAGATGTAAGTGCGCTCCGCAGGCTCGTTAATCGTGATGCGGACTTCGGTTCGGGTTGCCTGCGGTGTGCCTCCCGTTGCGGCCACCCGCTGGATTCGTCCCCGACTGAGGAAGTAGAGCGTTTTGCCATCCTTGCTCCAGCGGATTGCCGTCGGGGCGACTCCACCCGTCGTCAGGCGACGCTCGTCGGTGCCATCCCACTTAATCACATACAGGTCCGACTGCCCCTGATATGCCGAGCGAAACACTATCTGCTCGCCATCTGGAGAGACCACCGCCTCCTGCACGCCCGCAGGATAGCGCGTAACGAGCCGAACCCGCAAGTGAATGTCGTCAAAATCTATCTGCACGCTGGGTTCGTCTTTCTTCTCCTCTGGCTTTTTGGGGGCATCGTAGCGCTCATCTTCCTCGTCGTCGCGATCCGCGCGAGTCTTCTCGTAATCTTCGCGCCGCAGGTAGAGATGGCAGATATTCAGCACATCCATCTCACGCTCCGAAAGGAACACCAGCACGCGCCCGTCCGCCGACCACGAGGGGGCATAGTCGTTTCGCGGATGTCGGCTCACATTCACAGGCGCGCCGCCTTCCACCGACACGATGTAGATGTCCGAGTTGTAGTTTTCATCGCTCATGTCAAACGCCAGCCACTTGCTATCAGGCGACCACACGAAGGTGCCGAGGTTCCACGACTCCACCAGCGTGCGCTCTTCGCCTGTCTCCAGATGGCGCACCACCAGATTCCCGTTCCCGCGCTGGAAGGCGAGCCATTTGCCGTCGGGCGACACCTTCGGGCTACTCTCGCTTTCGGGTGTCTGGGTCAGGCGCTCGGTTTTGAGGCGCGTTGTGCGTCGCAAGCGCGGCTCATTCTCGTCTTCCGAATAGACGCAGAACAGATCAAACTGCCCATCCACCTCCCGCGCGAAGTAAAGTCGCTTGCCGTCCTTGCTCCAGCTCAAACCTGTCTCCTGAACCACCGTGTTGGTGAGGTTTTGCGTTACGCCTCCTTCCGGGAAGCGCGTCGCAAACACCTCGCCCCGCACAACAAATGCAACCTCCTTGCCTTCTGGCGCTATCTCAAACTCCGAAACATTGCCCGAAAAGGTACGCACGACTTCCGGATTGAGTCGCGCGTCACGTGCAGGCACGAACAGGGAGATAGGGCGCTGCGCCCCACTCTTCAAGTCCAGACGCCAGACCTCCATTCCCTGCTCGAAAGTGATGACCGTGCCCTTCGCGTTAATCTGGGGGAAGCGCACGCCGTCGTCTTTGAAATGGGTCAGCTGGCGCACGCGCCTGGAGTCCACCTCCATCGCATAGAGATTAAAAGTGCCGTCGCGCTCCGACACGAAATAGAGCGTGCGCCCATCGGCGGACCACATCGGCCAGGTGTCGGGCGTATCGGTCTGTGTCAGGCGCGTGAACTGCTTTGTGCCCAGCACGCCAAGCCACAGATCGCCCTGCGCACTGCCTTTGTAGCCCTTCCGCCACCATACGCCGTCGCGGCGCACGAACGCCACGCGCTTGCTATCAGGCGCAATCGCCACGGGCGTGCCCCCCACATCCCAGAGCCGATAGGGCGTGCCCCCCTTGAGCAAAGCGACATACGCCACCCACTGCACGCTGTAGGGTTCCCAATCACGCCGCGATTCAAACACCACTCCCGACCCGTCGGGCAGCCACCCAAGCGCCCGGTCGCGCCCTGAAAAATAGGTCAGGCGCTGAATCGTGCCCGAATCGAGGTGCAACACGAACACATCGTCGTTGCCGTAGCGGTCTGAAGTGAACGCAATCTTCGTGCCGTCCGGCGACCAGATGGGACCAAAATCGTAGCCCGGGTGAACTGTGAGCCGTCGCGCCAGCCCGCCTTCAATCGGCGCTATCCACAAATCGCCCTGCCACGAAAACGCTACCTGCTTTCCATCAGGCGAGGGCGCAGGGAACCGCGCGAACTTAATCGCCGCCTGTGCATAGCCACAAACAATTGCTCCAACCAGCCATCCGATAAACCCGATTCTGAGAACGCTTCGCATAAACCCCCTTTTCGCCACAATAGAACAGGGTTCCTGTTATGGTGAGGCGACGAGGCGCACAAAATCGGCAGCGCTGACGATAGCAATTCCCTAATAACTCTTTAGCGGCAACAGGTGGCGACGGTCGCCTGTTACAATATGCGTTGCGCCCCCTACTACCGCGCATTCCAGCACTTTGTGGTCATCAGTATCTGCCACAATACCTGAAAGGGTGTTCGATATGCGAACGACTCTTGAAAAAGCCACGATCTCGCCTATGGCTCTAACAATATCTTCTTCAGACATTTTTCGCTTTGTTCGAAGCACGCATTGTAGCTCATCCAGTATTTCGCGGCAAGTTACGGACTCCACCATTCCTTGACGGGCAAGCTGGAGGCAGTGGTTCGCTGTTCCTGACCACCCTAAGCCAGAAAAGAGAACATTAGTGTCAAATACCGCTACTGGGCGCACGCGCGATCCTCGTGAATCAGGTCGTCAATAAACGCTTTGCGCTCTTCCTCGGTCATCAGGTCCCAGTCCAGTCCGCGTTCGGCGCAGAGGCGGCGCATCTGCTGCTCACCTTCCGCCACGATGCGTGCCCACCACTCGTCGCGCTTAGCGTTCAATATCTGCAGCACCGCTTTGAGGCGCTCTGGCGGCAGCTGTAAAATCAGTTCCACAACCTGCTCATCCGTCAGTTCGAGCTTCGGCACGGGTCTCACCCTACTCTATTGTACCTCAAGAGATGTAAGCAGCGTATTCTACCCCTTCGCCTCGAGAAGGTTCCTGTTGCGCAAGAGGTATACTCTCACCAGGTGAGACGATGACCAGTACAGCGACGCGCGGGATTAGGTGGGAAGAGTATCTGCAGCTGCCACTAACGCGCTACGAGATTATTGACGGTGAGATGAAAGAGTTACCGACACCTCTCTTCAAGCATCAGATGATTGTCTCAGAGCTTATGTTGCGCCTAGGAGCGCAGATTCGCAGCGAGCGCAAGGGCTATCTCTTACCAGCACCCTACGATGTGGTCATCCGACGCTCGCCGTTGCGCACGCGCCAGCCCGACCTGCTCTTTATCTCCCGCGAACGCGCTCAAGCCATCCCAAACCTGTCTGAACAGCTGCGTCTGGAGATTGCCCCCGACCTCGTAATCGAAGTCCTCTCGCCCTCCGATACCGCCTCCGAATGGCTGGAAAAACTGCGCGATTGTCACCAGATTGGTGCGCGTTGGGTCGTAGACCCTCGGTCGGCGTCGGCGGAGGTGCTGGGCTGGAGCGAGGCTGGCTGGCGCTCGCTGGGGGTGTTCACTAACGACCAGCCTATCCGCTCTGAAGTGCTGGGCGAGACCTCCATCCAGCCTGCCACTCTGTTTGAATGAATATAGAGCAAGCACTCAGGCTCGCCTGCGATCAGCTGTCTGCGGCAGGGATCCCCAACGCCGAGCGTGAGGCTTGGATTCTGCTCGGCGCTCTTCTCAATCAGCCCCGCGCATGGGTGATGGCGCACTCCGAGTTTGTGCTGTCCCCTACCCACCAGCGTCAGCTTACGTGCTGGCTTCGGCGTCGCGCCCGACGCGAGCCTCTGGCATATATCACCCACCGACGCTGGTTCTATGGGCTGGAGCTGGAAATACGGCGCGGCGTGCTGGTGCCGCGCCCCGAAACCGAGCTGCTGGTGGAGCGATTCGTGCAGTGGGCGACCTCCATCGAGTGCCCCCTACCGCGCAATCATGGCGGCGTGCTGATTGACGCAGGCATCGGTTCCGGAGCGATTGCCGTCGCATGCCTCGTTCACCTGCCGCACTGGCGGGGCATCGGCACAGATGACAGCATCAAAGCGTTACGAGTCGCCCAGCGGAACCGCGCCCGATTCAGGCTGGAAGGACGCCTGCTGCTGGCGCGCATGCACTGGCTTTCGGGACTGCGCCCCCAATCGGCACACGCTGTGCTGAGCAACCCACCTTATGTGCTACCTGACGAATGGGACACGCTAGAGCCAGAGATTCAATACTGGGAGCCGCGCACTGCCCTGCTGGTTCCTGCCAAAGACCCCCTGCGCCCCTACCGCGCGCTGGCAACGCAGTCAGCTCAGGTGCTGGAGGCAGGCGGCTTGCTGCTCGTGGAAACCAGCCCGCGCCTCGCCCCCGAGGTACAGGCGCTGCTGGAACATATGGGCTATCGTCAGGTGCGAACTGACAACGATCTGGCGGGGCATCGGAGATTTGTGGAAGGCGTCTGGTATCCCTGAGTGGGAGTGTGCAGGGGATGGCTTTCCAAAACCGAAAATATCCAGCGATGATACTCGTTATCGGCGGCGCGGGCTATATTGGCTCGCATATGGTTAAATATCTGCTCCAGCGCGGCGAATCGGTCGTTGTGCTGGATAATTTCTCGACGGGGCATCGCGCGGCAGTGCGCGGGGCAACCGTCGTGGAAGGCGATATCCGCGATATAGAAACCCTTCAGCGCGTCTTCACACAATACCCTATCGAGTGCGTGATGCACTTCGCGGCGTTCATTTTCGCTGGCGAGTCGATGCGCCATCCCGCGAAGTATTACGATAACAATGTGCTGGGCTGTCTCCGCCTGCAGGAAGCGATGCGCACCTGCGGCGTGTCGCAGATTATCTTCTCTTCGACCGCCGCCGTTTACGGCGAACCCCAGCAACTCCCCATCCCCGAAACGCATCCCCTGCAGCCCACCAACGCCTACGGCGAGACCAAGCGCGTCATGGAGGGCATGCT
>CAZQPV010000153.1:0-5173 GCA_964595265.1 uncultured Fimbriimonadales bacterium | reverse complement strand
ATGGAATACAACGGCAAGAGCGAGACCTTCCGCTACGGCGAGATTCGCGTGCTGCCGATGGGCGTCGGCGAGACGATGCGCGTGATGCTCAAGCCTGCGCGCGGGTTCGATGTGGGCGCTGGCAAAGGGCGCGCGATGGAAGCGGTGGTGGAAGGCGGCGTCGTGGGGCTGATTGTGGACACGCGCGGGCGCCCTCCGCAACTCCCACAAAGCGACGCCGAACGCCGTGCCAAACTGATTGAATGGCTCCGCGCCTTCGGACTGCCAGAGCCGTAAACGCCAGCAAAAAACTGGAACCCTATCGTCCAGCCAAAGCCGGAGGGATATTCCCCAGCAACACGCTGGTATAATACGCGGCGGAGGTGCCAGAATGCGCATAACAGCATGGCTGATGAGCTTTACCCTAAGTATAGGGGTATTGAGCGCCCAGAACGCCGCCCAAATTCTGGATAAGACCGCGCGTACCTACGCCCAGATGCGTTCCCTGCGAGTGGAGAGCCGTGCCACCTCTTCGGGAACGGTTCTGAGCAATCAGGGAGAAATGACCTTCGCCAACCGTGTGAATATGCTGATGATGGCTATGCGCCCCAACAAGCTGCGAATCGACACGCTTCAGGCTGATGACCCTGCCCTGTCCGCAGGCAAACTCCGCTGCGACGGCGAGGTGCTGTATATTGAAAGCGCCGCCCTGCGCCAGACCCAATCCCAGCCTGCCCCCAAAACCCTCCGCGAAATCTACACTGCAGACAATCTGAGTATGGTGGGGCTTATGCTGATCGGGCTTGACCCAATACGCCTCATGATAGATTCCAACTGGCGCGCGTTGGCGACTTCCCCCAAACTTATAGGGCGCGGGCGAGTCGGCAACCGGCAAACCTACAAAGTGCAGATACAGCTGAAGGACGAATCCTTGATGTCCCTCGCGCAGGGGCAGACCACCCAGACCCTCTGGATTGGCGTGAAAGACTCGCTCATCTGGAAGTCGGAAATTGTGATAAACTTCGCGCAGGCAGGCACACGCATGGCGATGCGCTTCACCGAAGTGTTTACGCGCCAGGAGGTGAACCCGCCCATTAATCCCACGGCGTTCGCCTACCGCTTGCCCGAAGGGTTTAAGATGGTACAGCAGTTTGAGATGCCCGACTTCACTGAAGAAACGGGCAAGCTCAAGGGGCAACCTGCGGGCGACTTCACGCTGAACGACTTGCAGGGCAGACCCGTGCGCCTTGCCGACTATAAGGGCAAAGTGGTGGTGCTGAACATCTTCGCGCACTGGTGCGGCCCGTGCCGCGCCGAAGCGCCCGAACTGGAAAAAGACCTCTGGCAAGCCTACAAGGACAAAGGCGTGGTGGTGCTGGGCGTGGCAACATGGGCGCAGGATAACCCCACCAAACGCGCCCAGGAGTTCGCCAGAGAGTTTAAACTCACCTTCCCCGTGCTGGTAGATTCCGAAAACAAAGTCGCCGAGCAATATGGGGTTAGCAGCGTGCCCACCACTTTTGTAATTGACCCGCAGGGCGTTGTGCGTGAAGTGGTGGTGGGCGCCGATGTGCAACGGGTTAAAAGAGCAGTGGAGACGCTTTTGCAGGGGAACCCCTCAGAGAAGAGCGGTTCAGAGAGTAAGTAGCCTCAGAAAAAGTCCATGGGGCGCAGGCATGGTTCTCTGGGGGGAAACAGCGTCTCCAGCTGCGCCAATATCGCATCGGGGATTGCCAGCCTGCGGCGCAGGGCGACTTCGGTAGCAGGCAGGGCGCCAAACACCATCTGCGTGAGCGCCTCAATCGGCAGGCGAACACTCTCTGGAGCCGATTCGGCGCGCGAGACCCGCAGGCGCCCCTCAGACTCGCTCAACTCAAAGATTTCGCTCACGCCCCGAAACCGATCCTGGACCTTCAAGCAGAACGGCTGGAAACCCTCAGGGGCTGGCTGGTCGTGCAGGAGCCTTTGTAAGAGCCGTTCTGTATGGAGTAGCCGCGCCATAAAGCCTGCCATCAACTCGTAGCGCGCGAGCGGCTCTTCAGGCTGGGAGTGCCGTTCGCTCAGGGGGATAATTCCCAGCGCATGGAGCTCGCTCAGCGTGCCTGCGAACTCAATCTGGCGCACATGGTCGCCGTTGCGTGCGAGCCACCCCACGAGCGCCCGACGCGCCCGCTCCGTGCGCCATAAAAACTCGCGCACACGCAACACCCAGCCGCCCTCCAGATAGTCGTGAACGAGATAGCCTTCTATCGCGCCGTCGTATTCAAAAACCCACTTATTGCGGAAGTTCCACAGCAGATAGTCCCAGCGCAGGGCGTCGCGCACCAGCATGCCCGTTTTACGGGGCGCCAGCTGCCGATGGAGTGCAATTAGCGGCTCGTAATCGCCGAAATCAGCGCGGCGCACGCCTGTGATAGGATAGGCAGGCAATCGGCTCGGCTCGATTCGCAGGCGCGCCAGCGTGCCCACCGTTTCCCAGCCCAGACGGCGATAAAAGTTATGGTCAAACGCCTGAAGCACCGCCCCTGGCACTGCCTGTTCCCTGAGCGTTTCTGCCACCTGTTTTAGCAGATGAGTCGCATAGCCACGGCGTCGGTAGGCGGGGTGGGTTGCGACCCCTGCAATCCCCATAAACGGCATGGCATGCTCGCCAATCCACATTTGCAGAGGCACAGCGGTCAACACCGACACCAGCCTGTGCTTGCCCCCCTCCTCCACCCACAGCCCCCAGCGCTGATTGTGGGGATAGTAGGGGTCATCGTAAAAGTAAGGGCGTGCCGTCGGCAGGTCTACATTGAAACTCTGGCAGATGATATGCAGGAATGCCTCTTCCTCTTCGCGCGGAACGAGAGCCACATGCACGGGAGGCTCACGGAAAAGCCATCTCATAAACTGGCTCCTGCACGGGTCAGCGCTCTGCCCATTACCACATAATCGGCGCCCCAGCGGAGCGCCTGCTCTGGGGTTGCCACGCGGCGCTGGTCGTCGGTGGAACCAGCGCCAGCAGGGCGCACTCCCGGCGTTACGATGAGGAATGGAGACGGAAAATGGCGCCGGAGCAGCTTCGCTTCGTGGGGCGAGGCAATCACGCCGTCCAGACCGCATTCATATGCCAGCCGCGCCAGCCGCAGAACCTGCGCTCGGGGCGAGCGGGGCACGCCGACCGCCCTCAACGACTCGTCATCCATGCTGGTCAGTACCGTCACGCCCATAATCCGCGGGCGCGGGCTGAGCGACTGCACTGCCTCCACACTCGCGCGAAGCATCGCCTCGCCCCCAGACGCATGCACCGTCAGCATCCACACGCCGAACTGGCTCGCCTGACGAACTGCCAGCCCCACAGCGTGGGGGATGTCATGGAATTTCATATCCAGAAACAGTCGCTCTGCGCCCTGCGCCCGGAGTGGCTCCAGCCCTGCCAGTCCGTAGCGCAGCACCAGCCCTGCGCCCACTTTAAAAGCGTGTGCCCGCCCGCGATATTGCGCGACCCAGGTACACGCTTCCTCTATCTCCAGAGTGTCTAACGCCAGAATCGTGCGCTGAAGAACCGATTCGTCCATTATTGCCGCGCAGTCGTTTTGGAAAGCGCCTCTTTCAGCTTTCGTTCCAGCTCCTTCTCCACGCCGGGACCGTAGCCGACCTGATTGTGGAAGATTCTGCCCTGCGCGTCAATAATCACGAAGTGGGGAATGCCCGTGACGCCGTACTTGCGCGCCACTGAGCCGTCACGATCCAGCAGCACGGGGAAGGTGTAGTTGTTCTCCTCCAGAAATGCCCGCACTTTTTCAGGGTCTTCGCGCAGGTTGACGGTCAGCACATACGCCTGGTCTTTGTATTTTTTGGCAAGTTCCTGTGTGTGTGGCAGCGCGCGTCGGCAGGGTCCGCACCATGTCGCCCAGAAGTCGAGCAGCACGGGTTTGCCCTGCAGCTTGCTGAGCGTGACGGTTTTGCCGTCCAGCGTCTGCAGTTCGAAGTCGGGCGCCTGAGTGCCTTTCGACAAGCCGCGCTCCTGAAGCGCCAGTGCGCCCACAACGCAACCAATCGCCAGAAGGAATCCCACTGCTTTGGCTATTCTCATCGTTGCCTCCTCGGTTCAAAGTATACCTTGCTCCTTCAAACGCGCTACCAGCACGCCGTCGCGCAGGGGCACGAGACTGCAGTCGTTTCAACCCACACCCGCCCCCACGGGCGGGTGCAACGGGTCAAAGATAGCGCCATGCCAGAGCGTGTTGTCGTTTCAATCCACACCCGCTCACGGGGGGCGGGTGCAACCAGCCAGGGATGATAGAGTCCCATCACCTCAGAACCCGAACAGTGTTTCGGGCACGGACGTGCCGATACGGAAATCTTTGCGGATGCCATACTGCTGGCACACCCGCGCCAGCTCCACATCCGATTCGATCAGCTTCTGGTCTACCTGCGCTTGCGCTGTGCCGCGCATATTCATCAGGGCGTTGAGGTCCTGAGTTTCCATCGCATGTTCGATCTGGGTCATCAGGTTCACATAGTTGCTGAGTGCGACGAAGTAGGTGTCCGCCAGCACGCGGCACTCAGGGGGTGGCGGCACCGATTGATAGTCCCGAAGCAGCCCTGCCCAGTCCTGACGATAGGTCTGGTAGCCTTTTTCGAGGTTCTGCATCTTCTGCTGTTGCCCCTCTTCTTCCATCTCAAACTTGAGGGCGAGCGCGTCCTTGAGCATCTGGAGGGCGGGATTGAAGTTGCGTTCCATCGCCTGGCGACGCATCTCGATGCGTTTGAGATGTTCCAGCCAGTTCAGGATATGCTGAGGTGGCTGCTGGGGTTTAGGCGCCTGCGTTTCGAGCATGCTGGGACCTTCCACTTTGGGCGGTTGTGCCTGCAGCACGCTGGGACCTTCCACTTTGGGGGCTTCGGCTTCCAGCACGCTGGGCGCTTCGGGCTTTTTCACCCGTGCCTGTGTGAACCATTCTGCTTGCGTGCCCACCACGAACGCCAGCAACGCCAGCGCCAGCACGCCCAGAGTCAGCCCAACCCACTTCATGCGGGCATTCCCCGACGCAGCTTGCGGCGTGCTGGTTTGCCCTACAGGACGACCACACCCCGAACAGAACCGCGCCCCATCGGGCAACACCTGACCACACTGCACACACTGTGCCATAAGAGCCACCTCCAGTTGGTTAGACGCTTGCATGATACCATGTATTCCGTGTTTTGG
>CAZQPV010000152.1:0-5174 GCA_964595265.1 uncultured Fimbriimonadales bacterium | reverse complement strand
GCAGGGCGTCCAATACAATTGGGGTTGTGATGGGGTCGGGACCGTCGTCAAAGGTAAGCGCAATTTCGTGGAGCATAGGGTTGCCGCGCCATAACACCCCTTCGGAACTCATCAGGTGCTCGCCCCGCAGGCGGAGACGCCAGTATTCAAACGAATAGACCCTATGCGGCGGTTCGCCTAACCAGAAAGGCAAATTCCAGAGCGCCCACAAACCCAACAGTAAAACATCCACGACGCCAATCAGTATGCCCACTGGGCGCACAACACGGCGAACTCGCAAAGGCATAGCCCAGGTTATACCACTCTGCTGACGCTTGCCCACGGTTTGCGGATGGCAGGGGGATATTTCCTGAACGAAGGCGTATTGCGTTTTTGCAAAGCCGCCTCCATGCGCTCCTCCACGCCAATATGCTCCGCCAGTCGCCACACTGACTCGGATTGATGAACCCCGCTGCGCCAAATTGGTATCAGGAGTCCTCCGAAGCGTCCTTGAAGAAATGTTTCTTGTAGTCTTCCACTTGCTTCCGCAGCTCTTCGGGCATGTTCTCCAGCGTGAACGGCTCGACGCCCTCCACCCGCTCAAAATCTGCCAGCCCTGTGTCTGTCTCGTATACAACAATCTCAACGGCGCCGAAGCGCACCGTGAGCGCGTATCGCTTCTAACTTATCAGGGGCATCAGCGTGGAGCGAAGCTGTTCATATTTCTGCCGAGAGGAGTCGCCAAATAACTGGGAGAGCGATTCGTTTTTTGCGAAATGTTCTGCCGTCGCGAGTCTCAGAGCATCGTGAAACGATGTCCACACTCCAGCACGGCGCTGGGTGAAGACGCCCAGCTTCGTCGTTGCTGGCAGCGAGATTTGGGCATCGTCTGGAACGCCATTCGGAAGGAAATAATGAAGCCAGCCGTGCAGGAAGCTGCTGGCGTCCGACAGGGGATCTTCGTCGGACTCTTGCCTTGTTCTTACAAAGACGGAGTCGTAAACAGAATACAATTCGCTGAGCAGCTGGTCTCGCAATGGGCGTGGAAGCTGGTTGAGTACGAGGCTTTCGCCCTCCAGCAGCGCCTGACGCTGTGCAGGCGTCAGACTCAGCAAAAAGGCGGGCACTTGCGACCCCATCGCGGCAGTTTCCTCATCGAGAAGTTGAATCCAGGCATCCGCCACGCTATGCTGGTGCTTCTGGGCTATTGCGTCGAACTCCAGAAGGTGTCGCAGGCGCGCGTGTTTGTCTTTCAGAATCTGGTGCATCAGGCGGCTCAGGGCGCTCCGATCCACGCGCGGAGACCATTGGTAGGAAGACCACTTCGGTCTGAGGGACACACTCTTTTCCGTTTCGCGTTCTTCGTAGGTCGATAAAAGCGTGCGCATATACAGACTAAGGGAAGACTGCCCATCGAGGTAATATCGTATCGTGTCTGCCAACGACTCGCTCACCAGCGCGACGAAATTTTTCTTCTGGTGCTGAGCATAGGTCAGTAGCAAATCGGAGGGGACGAGCGTGAGCGGCTCCGTGCGGGCAGGATCCAGCAGCGCTGGCAACGCCTCGGCTTCCGTCAGGCGGAAAAACGCGCGCACCGCATCCCCAAACTAGCGCGTCTGATCGCTCCACTTTATCGAGTGTCTTTCTGAGGGTCTGCCTCAACTGACTGAACTGGGCAGGAACGGCTTCAGCCGCTCTGTCGCAAAGAACGGGGCATTGGGTAAACAGCACGCGGGAACCGCGTCCGTACGGGCATCCGTAGGGGGGCGATCGCCGCGCCCCACGCGCGAAATTCATCGTGCCATGAGGTGGAATGCAAATCCTTGCGACAGCGCAGGTATCATGCATAGGGTAGAGGTGAACAGGCGGTGCGAAAACCCAGCCGTCGAGCGGCGTTAGAGCGCAAGCCCAGACCTGCGCCCTGGTTCTTGATTGACAATCTGGTCGAAGCCATAATCATGGAGTTCTGGGCGATTGGTGTGCTGCTGGGGGTGGTTTTCATCACTATTATGGGAGCCATTGGGCTGTGGGGCAGCACCTCCAGCGAGGGGGACTCTCCCGCTTCGCAGGAACACAAATAGCGATGCGGTATCTTATAAAGCATGAGCCAGCCAAAATCAACTGAGGGTCTCACACGCCGCGAATTTCTCAGGGGCGCTGCGGGTGTGGCGGCGACGGCAACTCTGGGGAGTCTTCCCGTCGCGCTTTTTGCCCATGCACAGGGTTCCGACCGTATTAAGGTAGGGCTTGTGGGCTGTGGCGGGCGTGGCACAGGCGCCGCGATGGACTGCCTCCGCGCCGACGAAGGAGTGGTGATTCACGCGCTGGGCGACATCTTTCAGGACCGACTGGAAGCCAGCCGCAACGGCTTGCGCGAGGAGTTCAAAGACCGCGCCGATGTACCTCCCGAACGCTGTTTTATCGGATTCGACGCCTACAAGCGTGTTATCGACAGTGGTATTGACCTCGTGCTGCTCTGCACTCCCCCTGCTTTCCGCCCCCTGCACTTTCTGTATGCGGTGGAGGCGGGCAAGCATGTGTTTATGGAAAAGCCCGTGGCGGTATGCTCGGAAGGCGTACGGATGATGCTTCGGGGCGATGAAATTGTGCGCCAGAAGCGGCTCGGCGTCGTGGCGGGCACGCAGTATCGCCATCACCCTGGCTACATCGAGACTATCCAGCGCATTCACGAGGGACAGATCGGCGAAATCCGCGCCTTGTACGCCTACTATAACGCGGGCAGCCCGGGCGTGAAGCCGCGCCAGCACGACTGGAGCGAGATGGTCTACCAGCTCCGCAACTGGATGTTTTACACATGGCTGGCGGGTGACCAGCCTGTCGAGCAGTTCGTGCATAACATCGATGTGATGACCTGGGTGATGGGCGGTCCGCCGAAGAGCGCGATGGCGGTCGGCGGGCGTCAGGTACGCACCGCGCCCGAATATGGCGATGTGTACGACCATTTCGCGATTGAGTACGAGTATCCCAACGGTGTGCGTGTGCTAGCGATGTGCCGCCAATGGGATAACACGGCGTTCCGCGTCTCCAACACGGTGGTCGGCTCCGAAGGCGAGGCAGTTCTGGAGCAGTTCACCCGTTTCTATGTGCGTGGGAAAGAGCGGTGGGAGCCAGGTTCGCAGTGGCCCAATCCCTATGTGCTGGAGCATCGCGCCCTGATTCAGAGCATTCGTAAGGGCGAGCCGCGTAACGAAACCCGCCAGATTGCCGAAAGCACGCTCGCCGCGATTATGGGACGCATGGCTGCCTACACGGGCAAGGTCGTTACCTGGGAACAGGCGCTCAACTCGAAACTGAACCTCGTGGAGCGCACCTTCAATCTGACCTACGACACGCCTGCCTACCAGGACCCCGTGCCCGTGCCCGGTAAAACGCCGCTGATATAAAGCGATGCGCCTGAACGCTCTGCGCCTGTGGAACTTTCGCAACTTCGCGGAAGCGGAGTTAGACCCCGACCCCCACATGAATGTGCTGGTCGGGGCGAACGCGCAGGGCAAAACGAACCTGCTGGAAGCTATCTATTACCTCAGCACCCTGAAACCGCTGCGACCGGTAAAAGAGAGCGACCTGATTCGCTGGGGAGCTTCGGAGGCGCGCCTTTTTGCCCGATTCACACGCGACGAATTCGAAGACGCGGTTCACATCCGTCTGATTGCGGGGGGGAAGCGCACTATTGTGCTGAACGAGCAGCCTCTCACCCGTCAGAGCGCGTTCGTGGGCACGCTGATGGCGATCTGCTTCTCCAGTCAGGACCTGCAGATTGTGCGCGGCGAACCTGCCGACCGCCGCCGCTTTCTGGATACCGAGCTGAGCCTGCTGAGCCACCGCTACCTCTACTCGCTGGCGCAGTATCGGCGCGTGCTGGAACAGCGCAACAACCTGCTCCGTGCCTACGCCGAAGGCACGGCAACGCTGGACAGCCTGCCCGAATGGAACACCCAGCTGGTTAAGTACGGCGCACGCCTGTGCCAGATGCGCCGGCAGTTCCTTGAGCGCCTGAACCTTGCCGCCCAGGAGGTGCATCAGGCGCTCACAGGGGGCAGCGAGAGTGTCGAACTCACCTACCTGCCCGGCATCCCGCTCGCCGTACGGGGTTATATGCCCGAAAAAGAGGAGGATTGGGCGTCGGCGTTTGCAAGCGCCCTTCGCGAGCGCGAGGCGGAAGAGATTCAGCGCGGCACGACGCTCGTGGGACCGCATCGGGACGACTTCCTGATTCGGGTGGGTGGGGTGGAGGCGCGCCAGTTCGCCTCGCAGGGTCAGCAACGCACCTGCGCTCTGAGTTTACGGCTCTCCGAAGTGCCCCTGCTGGAGAACCTGCGCGAGGAGCCGCCGATTGCGCTGCTGGACGATGTGTTTTCCGACCTGGACCCCTCCCGTCGAGCGCGGCTGATTGCGTTCCTGCACCCCCGCGTGCAGACTTTTATCACCTGCACAGACCTGGGCATGTTCGAACCGCAAGTGCTGGAGGCGAGTGCGCTTTTTGTGGTGGAGCAGGGCAGGGTGAGACGCGATGGCTGACTTGCGCCCGATTGGCTCTGGGCTGGCGCGCCTGCTGGAAGAGTGGGGGCTTGCTGAGTCGTTTCGGGTCGCGGCGGCGTTAAGGGACTGGCGCACGCTTGTCGGCGCGGCGATAGCGCAGGTCGCGCGCCCCCTGCGTATTGAGGGCGATACGCTCTGGGTTGCCGTGAAATCGCAGGCGTGGGCGCAGGAGCTGAACTTCCAGAAGGGGGTGATTTTGCAGCGGCTCAACGAGCGAATCGGGCGCGAGCGGTTTCACAACCTGCGCTTTACCGTACGCACCCAGCTCCCCGCAGAGCCTGCCCTGCCGAGCGCAGAGCCAGAAACCCCTCCGCGTAAGCCCGACGAGATGGAACTCACCCGCGAAGAACAGGAGGCAATTGAGGCGCAGTTCACTCAGGTGGAGGACGCGCGCCTGCGGAACGCACTGATTCGCGCCCGGCTGGCTGCTAAACGCTACGAAAAGTGGTGCGCTGAGCAGGGCTGGCGCCTGTGTCGGGGGTGTGGATGTTATCATCAGGACCCCGAACCGCTCTGTTTCCTGTGTCGTGGCGAGCCGTAGGCGCAATCCTGCGCCCGCGCCCCGCGCTTCAAGCGTGTCTGGGGCTGATGGGGGGTATCGCCTGCGCTGAGTTTACCCTGCCTGCCGTTTCGCT
>CAZQPV010000151.1:0-5230 GCA_964595265.1 uncultured Fimbriimonadales bacterium | reverse complement strand
CGGATTGCGCCTTCGCGCTGGCAGATGGATTGGGACGGCATTCGGCGGGGCGAATATTCCGACCGCTACTTTTATAACGGGGTTGTCCTGCTGAGCCGTTTGACGGAGGAGGGGTATCGGTTTCAGGGTGTTTCGGAGCGGTTGCGTGCGCAGGGGCTGTCGCCGCGCCCCCCGATTGCAATAGGGGATATGGAGGTCACGATGCAGATTTTTGCAAGGCGGGCGCCTTTCACCGTCGTGGCGGGCACCGATCTGGCGCTTGCCATCCTGCAACAGTGTACGGGCTACTGGCATGGCAACCGCTTTGTCAACACGTCGCACCTGCTAAAAGTGGAATCGGTGGAGGACGGCGAATGCACCCCCTACGAGGGCGACCCGATGCAGGTTGTACCCGCGATGCGCATTCGGGGGCGCTATCGCGACTTCGCCATGCTGGAAACCGTAATCCTGGGCGTGCTGACCCGCATGAGCCGAATCGCCACCAATACCTATCGCATGCTCCATGCGTCAGGGGGCAAGCCGATTCTGTTTTTCCCCGCCCGCTATGACCTGCCCCAAACCCAGATGATGGACGGCTACGCCTACTGGATTGGCGTCCAGCGCTATAACGCAGATACAGGCAAGCAGGTTCCTGCGCTGGTTTCCACGCCCGCTCAAACGCGCCTGTGGGGCGGTCAGGCGGTGGGCACGGTGGCGCACGCGATGATTGCCTGTTTTCTCGGCGACACGGTGGAGTTGATGCTCCATTTTGCCCGAATCATGCCGCCCGAAGTGCGGCGCGTGGCGCTGGTGGATTTCGACAACGATTGCGTGGGCACGGCGCGGGCGGTGGCGCGCGCCTTTTTCGAGCGCTACCGCGAGGCGATAGAACGCGGCGACGAAACCACCGCACGCCGCTATATCCTGCACGGCGTACGCCCCGACACAGCAGGCAACCTGCGCGACAAAAGCCTCCAGCACCTGCCCGATTCGCCCGATCTATATGGCGTCACCCCCGCTCTCGTCCGCGCCCTGCGCGAAGGGCTGGATCATGCCTGGGAGTCGTGGAACCTGCCTCCTGAGTGGCGCGAGCGCGCCCGTGCATGGTGTCGCTCGATTCAGATTGTCGCCACGGGCGGCTTCTCGGAAGAGCGCCTGCGCGCCTTTGAAGAGTCAGGCGCGCCCGTCGATATCTACGGCGTCGGCTCCGCCTTTTTCAGCAACAGCTTCGCCGAAGGCACGAACACCGACTTCACCGCCGATGTGGTGGAAGTCAAAATTGGCAATCAGTGGGTGCCGATGGCGAAAGTGGGGCGCCAGCCCAACGCGAACCCTGCCCTGAAACGGGTCAGGCTCGCAGGCGCGTTTGAAGGGGCTGACCCGCGATAAGCGGCTCTGCTGGGAGCCTCTGGGTTGCCAGAAGCTCCCAGTGACGCGGCTCTCTCAGCGCGGGGCGACTGGCGGAGCACCCTGCGTGGGCACAGGCGGCGCCGCCTGCACTTCGCCAGGCTTTCCTGTCCCCTGCACGCCACCTGCGGTGAAAGTACGATACAGGAAGAACCCCGCAACCAGCAAAACCCCTGCGATAATCACCGCCACTATCCAGCCGGGCAACTCCTGCTTCATGAGTTCCTCCTTTAATCGGGGGATTGTTCGCACGCAGCTTGCGTGGCGAACCGACCATCGCTCATCAACACAGGGTAGTAGCCCTTCTCATAGTCAGGGCGATTGCCGGGCGTGTTGGTTGCTCGCGCCCACTTGGAGTGCCCATCAGCATAGACGAAGTTCATCCCGCCCTGATGGCGCGGGTTGCCCTGGTAGAACTCCCAGCCGTTACGCCCTTCGGGCCAGTATTTGCGGAAGTTTTGCGGGTCGCCAGGACCAATCAGGCAGACCCGCCAGCTGAAGATGTAGTTGTTGTCAGCAATAATGCCAATGTTCGCCGCTTCCTGAAGCTTCGCCAAGGCGGTCGGGATGGGACGCCCATTCGCATCGGCGCCTCCAAAAATGACCTCATTGATGCCGTACTCCACAAATGGCACAATACGGGGGCTGTTCATGCCGCGTCCGCACTCCCAGAGCGCATACGCCGCGATGTAGGTCGTACCTGCGTAGCTGGGGCAGTCGAACACGCCACCATTGCGCACATACGGGTAGATTACCGTCGCCCAGTGCTGGCGTGGCTGATTAGGGTTGTTGGTAAAGTAGCCCGTCTCGGCACAACCCCCAGGCCACGGATTGGGAAACAGGGTTTCGTCATAATCCTGGACATATTGCATCACCGCCAGCCCAATCTGGCGTGTGTTGCTGAGACACTGGGTTTTACGCGCTGACTCGCGCGCCTGAGCAAACACGGGGAACAGGATTGCCGCCAGAATGGCGATAATCGCAATCACAACCAGCAGCTCTATCAAAGTGAATCCGCGGCGTTGCATGGTTTCACCTCTGTGCGATTATACCTCATATTAAAAGGGTTTTGTCAAGGGGGCACTGAAAGACTGTATAGGAATTTCTTGCTTGAATCCAGATGGGTGAATCAGCTATGCTGCAAGGACGGGGGCGTATGCGTTTCGAGACCCCCTCCAGCAGGTTCCTCGAAGGGGTAGGTTTTTTCATGCTTCCCTGAAAGAGCGACGGCTGGAGCCGCTCCTCATAAACAAAGCCAGCCTGCGGTGGCTCCCCGTAGCAGGGGCATCCTGCCCCTCTCCACGCGCAGGATGCGCGTGCTACTTGAGCCGACGCAGGTCGGCTCCGTTGGAGAGGCAGGGCGGCTAAAGCTGCTCTGTTGCAAGGATGTTCATTCCCCTAAGGGCACGGCAGATTTCGCCGCGTGGGGCGCGGCGACCGCGCCCCTACGCAGGTGGGTAGTCGGGGCTGTTCCCCATCGAGGAGGTGATGCTTGCGCGCACGGGCGTGCAGACGGGCGAGCTGCCCCAGATGCTGCAGACGCTTGCCGCGTGGTACACCCAGCACGCCGCTGAAAGCCAGCGTCAGCTCCCCCGCGCCTTTATCCGTCTGATGGTCTTGATTAGCCTCATCGCCACAGGGATTGCGCTGATCAGTTTCGCAGCGGGCTGCTATCAGGACCTCCCCTCTGCTATGGAGGAGTGGGTGGGGGGTAATACCAACTTCGCAATCAGAGTTCGCTGATTGCCTCGCGCCTACCTGCAGAGACATCCTGTTGCCCGCAGTGGGCTACTTTGGAGTGCTGAAGTGGGAGATTCCGCACTCCATAAATCGCTGCTCCGCGAACTATGATGCACTGACTGGTATAAAAGCGCGGCGGCTCCCCCATATCGGGGGAGCCGCCGAGGGGTATCAGGCAGAGCGTCGGCGACGCGCCAGCAACGCCAGTAGCCCAACGCCCAGCGCTGTCATACTGGCGGGTTCAGGCACTGTGGTGTACCCCAGACTGGGCAGGTTCGCGATCACATCGATATCGTTATCGAAGCTGTTGTCGAAGTCGAACCCTGCATCGGGGTCTGCCAGCATTGTGAGCCTGCCTTGCAGAATAACCTGTCCGCCTGCGGGGATGACGACATCTTTCCACGCCAGTCCATAGCCACGGAACGAGGTACCGAAGTCCTGGAACGCCCAGCCCCAGAACGCGGGCGTCGTACCGTACACATACACTCCGTTCGGACGCGCTCCAAGCCCATCGAAGCCGAAGTGGACGCCCATGATGAACTGATCCACAATCACATTCGCGGCGTTCAGGATGGTCATTTGAAACAGCATCGCGCCCGCGACATAGGCGTTGGCGCCCGCAGCAAACCCCGCGAACGGGAAGTAGATGCCGGCTCGCGTCGCCCAGGCAATTGCGCCATTTTGGAAGACGACATTGCCTCCAGAGACGTTGTAGGTACCCACACCGTTGTTAGAGGGCACATCGCGAACGGTGTAGTCGGTCCACCAGAGCGCTCCCAGAGCTGGTCCTACCACGGAATACATTCGGGTGCTTGCCCCGCCAAAATTACCAACGGGCGCGGTCGCCTGGTCCAGAAAGGCGATTCCAGGCGAGCCAGTCGCGAAGCTAAATGTGGAGCCATTGACAAGCGCAGGGTTCTGAGCCAGGGGATAGCCTGCGCCTGGTGAGTACATAAACCCATTCGCATCGTAGACTGGGTTAGGCTGATTGGCGCCGACTTGATACACGCCATGGGCAATCCCGATGGTACCCGACATTCCTGTAAACTGCGCCGTAGCGATGTTCACGCTCAAGCACGCAAGTGCGAGCGCAACAGGCACAGAGTATCGCTTCATGGTTCTTCCTCCTTGCAGGGAATGTGTGTTCTCCTTTCTCCCTGCGTAGGTTAAGACTCGCCGCTGTCGGAAAGTGTTGCACCTCTGGCGGCGGTCAGGGGAGAATCGGGCAGTTTTTTCAGGAGATAGCCCCGAAGTGTTGCCATGCGCCCCAGTAGCGGGGGTGCTGGAAGCGCGGGTCGCGGCGGATGTGCAGGTAGGCGGCGCGCCGCGCCTCTAGCGGGTATAGGACTGCTCGCTCCACAGAGGCGCGACAGCGTCGGGCAACCGCCACAGCATCGCCAGCACGGTGGGGCAGCCCGCCGCAAGAAACGCCCAGCGCAATCCGAGCGCGCCGTCCGCACTCTGGACGCCCACCACCGTTTGACACGCCGAGAGCGTCGTCAGGCGCGCCTTCAATCGCATCTGCAGCACCTCGTGCGCATAGAGCCACTGCGGTTGCGATTCGCCTCAGAGCGCAATCGCGCTAAGCATCGGCATACGCAGGTTGGGCGTGGCGTGCGTGGCGAGTGGAGCGCGTCGGCGTGTGGAAGGGCGCGCTGGCTGCGCAGGAGCTGGGCGCGCCCCCCACACGCGCTGAATAGTGTGGGCTTCCTGCGCTGCGCCCGGCAGCGGGCTGAGCCGTGCGCGGGTCTCGCCCCCCGCGCCAGGAAACTCGGACACCGCCGCCGCCAGCAGGCGTTGCGGCGCACGCGGGGGACGCGCCAGTCGCTCTGCTGACGCCCACGCCGACGCCGACGGGCAACTGGCAATTGCGACGCGCTCCAGCAGATAGCGCCCCCGCGAGTCGCGCAACACCGCCCACGGCGTCGCGTGCAAATCCCCGTCGGGTACCGCGCCCGCAACGCCCATCCATACCGCCCCAAACGCGCCAACGCCCGCACCCCCTACGCACACTCGGCTCCACCTGCACCACCGGCACCCACCCCACCCGCTCCACCTGCTCCAACCACCGCGCCCGATACCCGTACACCTTATCCCCCACCAG
>CAZQPV010000150.1:0-5269 GCA_964595265.1 uncultured Fimbriimonadales bacterium | reverse complement strand
GTGCGCAGGAACCGCACCATCCAGTAGTAGAAGCTGCGGGCGATATACGCCTCAAACTCGCCCATACTGCCCGACACATCGCGCATGGCAATCACGACGGCGTTGCGCTGCTTTTCGGGCACAATCTCCCAGCTTTTGAATCGCTTGTCTTCCTCGCGAATTTCCCAGCCAGGGTTGCCCTCGGCGGCGTTGCGTTTCCACGCGGCGATCAGCGTGCGCTTTTTGTCCAGATTCGACTGGGCGCCGCGCCGCGAGATGGTATCAAACCGCACCTGGTCAGCGAGGATGTCTTTAGTGCCTTTCTCGCGCAGGTTGGGCAGGTGCAGGTCCTCAAACACCATCTGCACCAGCTCTTCGATAGTGAACTCCGCCTCGTAGAAGTCCGCTCCTGGCTCGGTGCCCGCCTGTTTACCTGCACCCTGACCCTGCTGACCAGAGCGCCCAATCACATCGCCTGGCTGGCTGTTGCCATCGCCCTGTCCGACACCCTTTTTGCCGTGCGGGTCGTAGCGGATGTGGGGCAGCTCCAGTCCCCGAATGGGGATTTTGATAATCTTCCCATCCTCGGCAGTGATGATGTCCTGCTGGCTGATAATCTCGCCGAGGTTCTCTTTGATGACCTCCTTGACCTTCTCGTTATGGCGCAGGCGGTCTTTCTCGGCGCGCCGATACAAATCCCACGAGTCGGTGGAGAGCCAGTATCCCTGCGTGCGTTCGTTCACGGTTATCCCCCGTTTATAGTATACCGCGCAATTGATTATCGGGTTTCCGAAGCGGTCTATGGAGTGCGGCAGCGAACCCGCTCTGAGGCACGGAATACCTCTCGCCGCTGGCAAATCTTGGGGTACACTTACGAACGCTATGAAACGGCGTATCACCATTGACGACCTCTTTCGGATTCGGCTGGTGGGTAGCCCGCAGATTGCGCCCGACGGTTCGCAGGTGGTGTTCGTTCACAAGTGGATCGATGTGGAGAAGAACAAGTATTTTTCCAACCTGTGGCGTGTGCGGTTTGACGGGGGCGAGCCAGAGCCGTTCACGGTGGGCGAATGGAGCGATTCGCAGCCTCGCTGGTCGCCCGATGGCAAGTGGATTGCGTTTGTAAGCAGCCGCCAGAAGCCGAAAAGCCAGATTTACCTGATTCCCGTGGACGGGGGCGAGGCGCGCCCGCTGACGAAGCTGGAAGAAGGCACTATCGGCGAGTTCGCGTGGTCGCCCGACGGCACGAAAATCGCGTTTGTGTTTCGCGAGAAGGCGCCCGAATGGCGCGAGGAGGCGGTCAAAGAGCGTAAGGAGAAGGGGCTTTCCAACCCGCCGCTGGTGATTACCCGCGCCTACTGGCGACTGGACGGCGATGGCGTGTTTCTGAACCAGCGATACCACCTTTATGTGGTGGATGTGCGCACGGGCGAGACGCGCCAGCTGACGCCAAACAGCGAGTTCAACGAATTCAGTCCCACATGGTCGCCCGATGGCAAGTGGGTTGCGTTTTTGAGCAACCGCAACCCGGAGCGTCAGGACGACTGGGGCTGGATGGAAATCTGGCGTGTGTCGGTGGAGGGCGGCGAGCCAGAGCGTATTGCCGCGCCCGACGGACCCAAAAGCACGCTCCGCTGGTCGCCCGACGGCAAGTGGCTCGCCTACATCGGTAATCCCTACCCCGATGACCCCTACCCCCGAAACGACCATGTGTGGCGGATCCCTGCCGAAGGAGGCGAGGGCGTAGACCTGATTCCGACGCTGGACAACACGGTGGGCGTGGGCACGCTGACCGATGTGCGCGAGTTTGGGGGCGGCGCGCCCCTGATATGGAGCGCCGACAGCAGCACGCTCTATTTTCTGGTCAGTGAGCGCGGCGGGGTCTACCCCTATCGGGTGCGGGTGGACGGCACGCACATGGAGAAACTGCTCGACGGCGATTTTGAGGTAGCAGATATGTCGGTGGCGCGGGATGACCATCGCTTTGCGCTCCTTATTGGCTCGGCGACAGCGCCCCACGAGGTGTTCGCAGGCGAGCGCGTCGGCAACACGCTCACGACACGCGCCCTGACCGCCTTCAACCAGCCCCTGCTGGACGAGGTGGCGATTGTCGCGCCCGAAGAGTTTGAGGTGGAAGCCGATGATGGCGTCAAAGTTCACGGCTGGCTGCTGAAACCGCCCGATTTTGACCCCGGCAAGCGCTACCCGACCATTCTGATGATTCACGGCGGTCCGCACGCGATGTACGGGCGCGTGTTTTTCCATGAGTTCCAGCTGCACGCCAGCGAGGGCTATGTGGTGGCGTACACCAACCCGCGCGGGAGCGTGGGCTACGGCGAGGCGTTCGCGCGCGCCATCAAGGGCGACTGGGGCAATCGTGACTTCAAGGACCTCATGACCGTCGCCGACTACCTTGCCAGCCTGCCGTTTGTGGACGCCGACCGTATGGGCGTCGCAGGGGGCAGCTACGGCGGCTATATGACCAACTGGATTGTGGGGCATACCGACCGATTCCGCGCCGCGATTACCGACCGCAGTGTGGTGAACCTCGTCAGCATGGCGGGCACTTCGGATTTTCCCCAGATTCCCGACCGCTACTGGCAGGGCAACTGGTGGGATTCGCCAGAGAAGCTCTGGGAATGCTCGCCGCTGGCGTATGCGGGGCGTATCCGCACGCCGCTGCTGATTGTGCATAGCGAGGGCGACCTGCGCTGTCCCATCAGCGAGGCGGATCAGCTCTTTTCGGCGCTCAAACGGCTGGGGCGCGAGGTGCTATATATCCGCTACCCGCAAGAGAGCAGCCACGGGCTATCGCGCAGCGGCCCACCCGATTTGCGCCGACACCGACTGGAACAGTATCTGGCGTGGTGGAAAGCCCATTTGTGAGGGAGGGACGGGGACGAATCCCCCCATCCCTTTCCCCTGTTTCTGCAAGGAGGAGCGGCGAAATGGGTCCAATGGGTTTTTGACAAGCGGTGTTTTGTGGAAAAATAGAGTATAATCTCTACGAGGTGTTGGGTTTTGTCTTTGGCAGAGCATTTGCGTTGTCTGCGTGCTTCGCGGGGGATGTCGCTTCGCCAGTTAGCGCGCGCCTCGAAAGTGAACGCTTCCACGCTGAGCCGCTGGGAGTCAGGAACGACCACACCGCGCGTCTATGAATTAGAGGCGGTTTTAAACGCTCTGCAGACTAAGGAGCATGAGCGCTTGCAGGCATGGCAGTTGCTCCAGGCGCCACGCGCCGCGCCCCTCGCCGCAGGAGCGGAAAGAGGCGACTCCCCCCTTGAAGGCGACGCGCCCATAGGGGGCGAACTCTTACGCGCCATGCGCACACGCCGCGGCTGGACACTGGAGCAGGTCGCCCTGCACCTGGGAGTAACGATCAGCACGGTGAGTCGCTGGGAGCGTTCGGAGAGCTGGCCCTCCGCTGAGCATCTGGCGCGACTCTGTGAGGCGTTAGGCGCGACTCCAGAAGAGCATCAGGCGCTTCAAGGCGGGCAGGGCGTGCTGGTGTGGCTGCCCATCGAAGCCTCGTCGCCTGACGACATCGCCGAGCTGCTGACCGCGCTCGACCGTGAGATAGCTCCGGTAAACCCTGAGATAACCGATTTGCTCTATCGTTGTCTTCAGGGGCGCCTGTGGCAGATGGTTAGCGTGAACCGTGCGCCCATGAGCCTGCTGATTGACGCCCTCGCCTATCACTGTCGTTATCTGGTGGCACACGCGCGGGTTCATGAGGCGCAGATGTCAATCTATCGCGCGTTGCGGTTGATCACCCCTGCAGACCCGATGCGCCCCCACTGGTTTTACATCATCCATGCGCAGGCGAAAAACGCCTCCGAATGCGGTGCGCGCCTCGCGCCAATGGAGGGGGTGGATATTTTGCGCCGCTGGCTCCCCCATGCGGAGCGCTATGCCCCCGAACACGCCGCGTGGTTCTGGCGCAATATCGCCGAGTATCTGAGCTTCTCGCGCCGCCGCAAAGAGGCGCACGCCGTCCATACCTTCGCCCAGCAAAAAAGTAATGCCTGGCGCGAGGAAGACCCCAATATTCTCCTCTCCGAAGCGCTGGTGCTGGCGAACCTAGGGCACGGGGAGCGGGCGCTGCGCTTACTGCAGGACAATCCGATACTGGCAGACCCCGAAGAGCAACGAATCCAGCAATCCATTAACAAATCGCTGGTATGGGTACGCGTGCTGTGCCAGTGTGGCATGGAGTCGGAGGCGCAAGTCTGGCGCTTGCGCCTCCAGCAGTTCAGCAACGCGCGAGCGCCGCACACGACGCTCTGGTGGCAGCGCGTACTGGGACGCTTTTCAACACCCGCTGCCGAAGTTGAATAGTACAATCAGCAGGTCGGCGTCGTCCACAACAGCGTCGCAGTTCACATCGGCGGGGTTCAGCCCTGTCGCGCCGAAGGCGAACAGCACGGCGAGCAGATCCGCGTCGTCCACGCAGCCGCTGCCGTCCACATCGCCGTTGGTCGCGATGCAGGCAGGCGCGAACCAGAAGCCGCCCGTGAGGCTGTAAGTGCCGCCTGTGAGGGTGTTGCTCGCATCGGGCTGACCGATGGTGCCGCCCATGGTGAAGCTGCCGCCGGTGGCGAAAGTGACTCCGCCGCCGTCTATTGTCCACCAGCTGAGGTCGTAGCCGCCGCCCGACTGGGCGCAGGCGACGCCCATTAGCATTGTGAGGGTAGCACTTATCATTATTACTTTCATGGTTTTCCTCCTCAAGATGTGAGATTGGGTTGCCTCCCCTCCTGCCAGCCAGCAGGAAGGGAGGTGTTGCCTTAACTGCTATCGGGCGCCCTCCAGACGGGAGGGGTTCCTGGAGTGAGATGGCTGGGGTGGGAGGGGCTGATCCCCATCTCTGGCGGCAATCCATACGCCTCCGGGCGCAGGTATTTGCCTATTTCATGGGACGGTTTCTCTTGCTCAGTCTGATAGCCACACCAGCGAATAATCGGGTCGTCGCGAATCGCTTCAATCCGCCACGAGACCTTCTTGCCTGACACGCCACCCGCGATCTTGAAGCGGTTATTCTGCACCTCGACGGCGACATGCAGATTCGGCATCGGCGCACCGATGGGCGTCAGGGTGTAGCGCGGATCCCGATTCGCCGCTTCGAAATAGTCGGGTAACTGAACCCATGCCTCGCCGTTGCTGTCGAGGACAACGATGCCGCTGTAAGCGTTGTAAGGATCGGGTCCCTCGGTGCAGAAGTGGTTGAGGTAGTGCGTAGCGGGATAGAGGGGATGATCGATACGGAACGCTTTGGCGCCGACAGTTACTA
>CAZQPV010000149.1:0-5324 GCA_964595265.1 uncultured Fimbriimonadales bacterium | reverse complement strand
TTGTAATTGTGGTGGGCGCGAAATGGGGCATCTGGGGTATGATGCTCGCCGTGCCCGTCGCGACCACGCTCAAGATTATTATCGAGCGCCTGCTCCACTTCTTTTATGGCGAGGCGGAGTTTCTGGAGGCGCCTGAGCCGATTCGAGAATCGGCGCCCTCTGCTTCCTCGCCTGCGCCAAATGCTGCTGCCCCCCCTTGACTTTCCTGACTCGCAGGGGGTATATTAGTATACTGCGCTAACCGCGCGTTCGGAGGGCAAAGTATGCGTATTGTTCGCCACAAAGCCAAGCGAATCGAGAGCATTTTACCGCCGCCTAACCTGATTGAAATCCAATACAATTCTTACCGCTGGTTTTTAGAAGAAGGACTCAAAGAGCTGTTCCAGACCTTTTCGCCGATTTATGATCCGACGGGACGCTACTTCTTAGAGTTTGGCGACTACTGTCTGGGCGAGCCGAAGTACTCGGTCGAGGAGTGTCGCGAGCGCGAAATCACTTTCAAGGCGCCGCTGCGCGTGAAAGTGCGCTTTGGCGTCCGCGACGGCGAAGTTCAGGAAAGCGAAATTTATCTGGGCGACCTGCCGCTAATGACCGACGGCGGCACCTTCATCGTGAACGGGCGTGAGCGCGTGATTATTAACCAGATTAACCGCACACCGGGCGTTCACTTCCCGTCGCCATACCTGTCGGGCGCTGGGCGCGAAATGCTGGCGCGCACTTTTGACAAGGTGCTTCAGGTGCAAATTATCCCCGCGGAAGGTCCGTGGCTGGATGGAGGCAACGACCCGCAAGGCGTGTTGCGTCTCAAGATTCATCAGTCCAAACAGTTGCCCATCACGCAAATTATCAAAGCGTTTGCCGCGTATGAAGAGGCGCGCGTGCCTGCGGAGCTGGAACTGGAGCGCGCAGTCGGCTGGCGCGTGCTAAGCCCCGTTAAAGACAAGTCTGGCAACACCCTGCTGGAACAGGGCGAGGTCATCACCCATGAATGGCTTGAGGCGCAGTCCGAGTCGGTACGCCAGATTCGCGCGCTGGTGGAGCCGCCCTACGACCCCGATCGGGGTCTAACCAACGAGGCGCTACAGGCAATCTTCGGGCGCAAGGTGGAAAAAGAGGAGATCCTCTCCTACCCCACCTATGACCAGCTGGAAGGTAAGACCCTCGCGCAGGATGTGTACGACCCCAAAAAGCCCGACCAGCTCGTCGCCAGCGCGGGCACGCCGATTGATACCACACTGGCAAAGAAGCTGGCGCGGCTTAAACTGGAAACGCTCGCCGTGCGCAAGCAGGAGGTTGAACTGCATCCGCTGCTGCACAATACCCTGGACGCCGACCCCACCACCGATTCGCGCGAAGCGCTGCTGGACTTCTATCGGCGTGCGCGACCGGGCGACCCCGCCACCGAAGAGAATATACGCAATCTCTTCTACGGTCTGGTACTGAACCCGCGCCGCTATGACCTTGGGCGCGTGGGGCGCTATCAGATCAACCGCAAGCTGCGCCACAACATCCCGATGGAGGCGCGCCGCTTGACCGTACCCGACTTGCTGCTTATTTTGCGCCATCTGGTGGAACTGGCAGAAGATCGGCACGAATATGAAGACACCGACCACCTCGGCAACAAGCGCGTGCGCTCGGTCGGCGAACTGCTACAGGCACACCTGCGCGCCGCCTTTCTCAAGCTCGAGAAAACCGCGCGCGAAAAGATGATTAACGCCGAAGATGTGTCCCAGATCCTGCCGAATGTGGTGTTGAGTGTAAAACCAGTGTCGGCGGCGCTCGAATCGTTCTTCGCCACGAACCCACTCTCCACCTTCATGGACCAGACGAACCCGCTCTCGGAGCTGGCAAACAAGCGGCGCCTGTCGGTGCTGGGACCTGGCGGCTTGAACCGTCAGAACATCCCGCCCCAGGTGCGCAACATCACGCCCAGCCAGTACGGGCGCATCTGTCCTATCGAAACGCCCGAAGGACAGAACATCGGACTCGTGACCCAGCTCACCCTCTATGCACAGGTGGACGAGTTTGGCTTCATTCGCACGCCCTACCGTGTGGTGAAGGAAGGCAAAATTACCAACGAGATTGTCTATCTGCCTGCCGACGAAGAGGAGGATAAGTGTATTGCGCCTGCTGACACTCCCCTTGGCAAAGACGGCGCCCTCCCCGAAATGGTTCAGGTGCGTCTTGGTGACGAGTATCCCACCGTGCCGCGGGAGCAAGTGCAGTATATGGATGTCAACCCGGCACAGGCGTTCAGTGTCTCGGCGAGCATGATCCCGTTCCTGGAGCATGATGACGCGGGGCGGGCGTTGATGGGAAGCAACATGCAGCGTCAGGGCGTGCCCCTGATCAACCCCGAAGCGCCCTTTGTGCATACAGGCGTCGAGAGCCACGCCGCGGAGTACGCACGAAGCGTTATCCGTGCGAAAGCCGACGGGCGCGTGCACTATGTCAGCGCGACCGAAATCCGCGTCGAGCGCCCCGATGGCGAGCTGGATATCTATAAGCTGCCCCACCTGGTGGAGTCCAACAAGGGCACTTGTTTCACCTTCCTGCCGCGTGTAACGCTGGGACAGCGCGTGCGCAAGGGTGATGTGCTGGCAGATGGACCCTCCACCGAAAATGGGGAACTCGCACTGGGGCGCAATGTGCTGGTCGCGTTCCTGCCTGCCGGCGGCTATAACTACGAGGACGCCGTGTTCGTCTCGCAGCGCCTGCTCTACGACGACACCTACACCAGCATCCACCTCGAAAGCTATCAGACCGATGCAACCGAGACCAAGCTCGGTCCCGAAGAGATTACCAACGATATTCCCAACATCAGCGAGGAGGCGCGGCGCGACCTCGACGAGAACGGCATCATTCGAATCGGCGCCGAAGTGAAGCCCGACGACCTGCTGGTGGGCAAGATTCAGCCGAAGGGTCAGACCGAAGGCTCCACCGAGCAGAAGCTGGTGCGCATCATCTTCGGTGGCAAGTCGGAAGAGGTGCGCGATGTGTCGCTCCGCTTGCCGCACGGCGAGCGCGGTTATGTGGTGCGCGTGTCGCAGTTCGCCCGGTATAAATACTACTGCCGCGACTGCAAGACCACCTTCTACCGCTCGCGTCCGCCTGAGTCGCGCGCCTGTCCGCGCTGTGGCGGCAACATGGAGCAACTGCCTGAAGATGAGCTGCCACCCAGCGTGAACCATCGTGTGCGCGTAACCGTCGCGACCCGACGCCCGCTCACCGAGGGCGACAAGATGGCAGGGCGCCACGGCAACAAGGGCGTCATCTCCAAAATCCAGCCTGTGGAGGATATGCCCTTCCTGATGGATGGCACGCCTATCGATATCGTGCTGAACCCGCTTGGCGTGCCTTCCCGAATGAACATCGGGCAGATTCTGGAGTTCCACCTGGGGCTGGTTGCCAAACATCTGGGCGTCCGCTTCCGCGTGCCCGTCTTTCAGGGGAGTACCTCCGAAGAGATTAAGCAGGAGATGCGCCTGCTGGCGGATCGGCTGCGCACACACGCGCTCCGCACCATGCTGGAAGACGAGCTGGGCATCCATATCCACTGGCATTATCGCATCACTTTCGAGGAGGCGCTGAGCCAGGTGGAATCGGTGCTCAAGAGCCTGCCTGAGGAGCGCCTTGCGGAGCTGCGAACGCGCTTCGCGCTGCCGAAAAAAGCCAAACTGAACGAGCTCATGGAGGCAATCCGCCAGCGCGCCATTGAGCGCAGCGGCTTTGACCCTGAAACGGGCAAGGTCATCCTGCGCGATGGACGCACCGGCGAGCCGTTCGACAACAAGGTGGCAGTGGGCTACCTCTACATCCTAAAACTGGAACACCTCGCCGAGGAGAAAATCCACGCCCGAAGCATCGGACCCTACTCGCTCATCACCCAGCAGCCCCTTGGCGGGAAAGCGCAGTTCGGGGGACAGCGGCTGGGCGAGATGGAGGTCTGGGCACTCGAAGCCTATGGCGCCGCGCACACCCTGCAGGAGATGCTCACCATCAAGTCGGACGACATCACAGGGCGCGTGCAGAGCTTCGAGGTGATTATCAAAGGCTTGCCTGTGATCCAGCCCTCCGTGCCCGAATCGTTCAAAATCCTCGTGAACGAACTGCGCGCCCTGGCACTCAAGGTGCAAATCATCGACCAGGACGGGGAAGCCCACGACTTCCGCAGCTTAGAAGAACTCGACTCGCTGGATGAGAAAAAACCCAAACCCAGCCTGACAAGCATCGTGGAAGGGCTGTGAAGTGAGGTGAAGAGAATATGGCAGACATTTCGCATATCCGTGCATTGAAAATCGGGCTGGCGTCGCCCCAAGATATTCTCAACTGGTCGTATGGCGAGGTCAAAAAGCCAGAAACGATTAACTACCGTACCTTTAAACCTGAACGCGACGGGCTGTTTTGCGAGCGCATCTTCGGTCCCCTGCGCGACTGGGAATGCGCCTGCGGGCGCTATAAGCGCGTCAAAAATAAGGGGATTCGCTGCGAGCGGTGTGGGGTGGAAGTAACCCGGGCGAAGGTGCGCCGCGAACGCATGGGGCATATTGAGCTGGCGGCGCCCGTATGCCATATCTGGTACCTCAAGGGGCAGCCGCCCAGCCCGCTTGGATTGCTGCTGGACATCCCCCCGCGCCAGCTGGAGAAAGTTATCTACTTTACGAACTACATGGTCATCGACATCGACCGCGCCGCTATCGAGCAGAATCTGGGCGACAACCAGCGCTTTGTGGAAGAGGAGAAGCACAACTTCGACTCGGAGATAGAGCGCCTGTTTCAGGAGCTGGACGCCCGACTGGAGCAGGAGCTGGAGGCGCGTCGCGAGGAACTGACCGAGCAACAGATTATCGAGCGTGTCAAACAGCACGAGAGCCGCAAGGAGAGCGAGCGCCGTGAACGCGCCTCCCGAATCGCCGACATGGAAAAAGCAATCGACACGCTCGCCAAACTCCAGCAATATCAGCTGATCGACGAGGTAACCTGGCAAGGGGTGGAGCAACTCCTGCTGGCTGCCAGCCGACGACTTCAGCGCGACCTGCGTCCGCTGGTGCGCGTGGGGCAGGGCGCCGCAGCCATCAAAGAACTTCTCGAAAAGATTGACCTGGAAAAACTGGAGCGCGAGCTGAAGGAAGAGATTAGCAAGACCACAGGCACACGCCGCGCCCGCGTCATCAAGCGCCTCGAAATCGTGGAAGCGTTCAAAAACAGCAAGACGCGCCCCGAATGGATGATTCTGGAGGTTATCCCCGTGCTGCCTCCTGAGCTGCGACCGATGGTGCAGCTGGACGGGGGGCGCTTTGCAACCTCCGACCTGAACGACCTCT
>CAZQPV010000148.1:0-5328 GCA_964595265.1 uncultured Fimbriimonadales bacterium | reverse complement strand
GGCGCGTGCTCCCCGACTTGATTCTCATCGACGGCGGTCGTGGTCAACTGAACGCCGCGCTGGAAGCGATTCGGGCGCTCGGGTTTCAAATTCCCGCCGCAGGGCTGGCAAAACGGCACGAACTGGTGATTCTCCCCGATGAACCCAACCCCGTAGAGCTGCCCCGCCACTCGCGTGCGCTGCACCTGCTTCAGCGCATCCGCGACGAGGCGCACCGCTTCGCGCTCACCTACCACCGCAAACTGCGCGAGGAGCGCGCCCACCGCTCCCCGCTGGATGAAATCCCGGGTATCGGACCGCGCCGCAAAAAGATGCTCCTGCGCCTGTTCGGCTCCATCGAACGCATCCGTCAGGCGAGCGTGGAAGAACTCGCTTCCGTGCCTACCATGACCCGTCGCCTTGCCGAGCAGGTGCTGGACCATCTCCGCGAATAGTGCGATTGTCCTGTGAAAAAACGCCCCCTCAGTGGAATAACTCCCCCACGAGGTGGAGTTTATGCGATGGATGATAGCACTTGTGGCGGGGCTCTGGTGGCTTTCAGCCCATGCGATTCCTGAAACGGTGGTGCTGACACCCACAGCCAACCGAAACCAGCCCCGATCGCTCTATCTGGCAACAGAACAGTTCGCCGTTCCACGCTACTACGACCAGACCCGGACCCGATGCTTCTACACCCAGGCGCTCTTGACCGACCGCTTCGACTTCGGCGTCGACTTCGTGGGGTTTGACCAGCCCCAGACGCGCCAGACGCTTCTGAACGCACGGCTGGTGCTAACTCCCGAAACCGAGCGCACGCCGGGGGTTGCGTTCGGTGTGCTGAATGTCTCCGACCAGACCCGACCAACCTACTATGTGGTCAGCACGCGCACCACTTCGTTTGGGCGCTTCCATGTGGGGGGCTACACCTCGGAGGGGCGCACTGGCTGGAGTGGCGCGTATCAATTCTCGGTGGCGGGTTTTGACGGCGCGGTGGAGTATTTCCAACTGCCTTCTGGCGATGCCTACACCAGCTTCGGCGTAGGGCGCGCTCTGACTCAGAGCGTCTATCTCTACACCTACTACTCGCGCCATGAGAAGACCCGCGACGCCGACCTGTTCGGCATCTACATCGCGTTCACGCCGTTCCGGCTTTTCTAAGAAGACTATCCCCCGCCGCACCTGGCGGGGGGGTATAATTTCGTCATATGATTGCCTCACATATTCGCGCCGTTGGGTTTGACCTCGACGACACTCTCTGTATTTACATGCCCATCGCGCGAGAAGCCCGACTGCGCACTTTTGAACAGCTCTTGCTGCCGCGCGTGAACCTGAGCCTTGAGGCGATTGACCAGAACTATCGCCACGCTTTCCGCGAAGTGCTGGAGCAGATTCACACCGAGCCATGGTACAGTCTCTATAAGCAGGAAGGACACCCCACACGCACCGAGGCGATGCGCCGCCTGCTGGAGCGTATCGGGCTACGCGACGACTCGCTGGCGGAAGCGCTGAGCTGGCACTATCTGCAGGAGCGCGAAAAACGCCTGAAACTGCATGAGGATACGCTCCCTGTGCTGAATGCTCTTAAAGAGCGCTACCCACTTTTTGTGATTACGAACGGTCCCGCGCGTGAACAGCGTCGCGAACTGGCGATTTTGCAACTGGAACCGTTCTTTGAGGTGGTGGCGATCGAGGGTGAGGTGGGCGTGGGCAAGCCCCATCCTGAAATTTTTCGCGCCGTAGAGCGGGCATTGAACTTACCGCCTCAATCGCTGCTGTTTGTGGGCAACTCGTGGGAGCATGATGTGCTGGGCGCGCTTCAAGCGGGCTGGAACGCCGTCTGGCTCAACCGCGAGAACCTGCCCCACCCCGAACCCTACCGCATCGAAGTGCCCGTGATTACGAATCTCCACGCCCTGCTGGACTAATCGGCTGGCTCCTCTTCGAGGTGGAGCATGTGCCCCAGTTTTTCCGCTTTAGTGCGCAGGTAGACGATATTGTGTGGGTTCGGGCGTGCAATCAGAGGTACATGCTCCACTATCTCCAGCCCGTAGCCCTCCAGGCCAGCAATCTTTTTGGGGTTGTTGGTCATCAGGCGCAGTTTGCGCACGCCCAGATCCACCAGAATCTGGGCGCCGATGCCGTAGTCGCGCAGGTCGGGTTTGAACCCCAGCGCGCGGTTCGCTTCTACGGTGTCCAGCCCCTGCTCCTGCAGGTGATACGCTCGCAGCTTGTTCAGGATGCCGATACCCCGCCCTTCCTGCAGGATATACACCAGCACGCCGCGCCCCTCTTCGGCTATCCGCGAGAGCGCCAGCTGGAGCTGGGAGCCGCAATCGCAGCGAAGCGACTCCAGCAGGTCGCCCGTAACGCAGCTGGAATGCACGCGCACCAGCACTGGCTCCCCATCGTCCACTGCGCCCATCGTGAGCGCCAGATACGGGTTGGGATCTACCTCGCTCTCGTAGGCATGCACATAGAAGGTTCCGTAGCGCGTGGGCAGATGCACCGGCGGCGCGACACGGCGAATCAGCTTCTCCGTGCGTCGGCGGTAGGCAATCAGGTCGGCAATTGTGAGAATCTTCAAGCCGTGCTTGCGAGCAATTTCGATCAGCTGGGGCATGCGCGCCATCGAGCCGTCTTCGTTCAGAATCTCGCAGATGACCCCCGCGGGGAACAGCCCTGCCAGCCGCGCGAGGTCTACCGCCGCTTCGGTGTGCCCCGCCCGCTTGAGAACGCCCCCCGGCGCCGCACGCAGGGGAAACACATGCCCCGGACGCACGAAATCTTCGGGCTTGGCGTTGGGGTCGCAGAACAGGCGGATTGTGTGCGCCCGATCAAACGCCGAGATGCCTGTGGTAATCCCCTCGCGGGCGTCAATCGCCTCTGCCATCGGCGTGCCGAACTGCGCCGTGATGGCTTTGGTCATCATGGGAATTTGCAGCTCGTCCAGCCGCTTACCGTCGGTGGGCAGGCAGAGCAAGCCTCGCCCATGCAGGAGCATAAAGTTGACCGCTTCAGGCGTTACTTTCTCGGCAGCCATCAGAAAATCGCCCTCGTTCTCGCGGTCCTCATCGTCCACGACGATGAGCATGCCCCCCTGACGAATAATCTCTATCGCCTCTTCCACCGTGGCGAACACGGCAGGGTCGCGCTCCTGCACCGCCTCCGCGACGCCTGTTGTCGGGTTCATACAGATATATTGTACCTCAGACGCCTCGGACCATGCAGTGAGGTACAATCTTATCAGGGTGAAACCGAGATGAAACGATCCTCGCTGGAGTGTCAGATTCGTGCCATAGAAGCGCAGCTGAAAACACTGCGTGTGCTGGTACAGCAGGAGGGGAACCCCCGTCTGCAAAGCCCGAGCGAACCTTGAGCGAATTGAAAGGTATTTTCAAGGGCAAGGTGCGCACAGCGGAACAACCAATTCGAGACGCTGAAATCAGATGGGATTGGCAGTCGGAGGAGACTTCGGAAGCATGACCTATGTTGTGGCTATGTTGTGGATACTCACGCCCTCGTCTGGTTTTTGGAGATTGTTCCGGCAGAGATTCACTTCCTTTATTCGCGCGGTCGTGTCAGTACAGAGTTACCAAGCATTCTGGAATACATCACGAATACGCCAAATGTTACACTCTATCCTCTGGATGTATTGGTGGCTGAACGCTTACCCACCCAGTTACGGATTCATGACGCGATTATAGTAGCTACGGGACTGGTACTGCGCGACCTGCTTCAAGAGCGAACTGCCGTCTTGACTCAAGACGCAAAGATTGTTGCCAGCGGACTGATTGAGACTGTGTGGTGAGAGGCTGTCTCGGAAAAACGAGCAAGCGACGGAGCCGTCAGGCGTTAAGCAGAGGGTTCCCAGCGTTGTGAGAAACCCTCATAGTATAATCCCCTCCAATGGAGGTGCGGCTGCGATGGCAGAGGACACCCCCAAACAGGAAGCGCAGGCAACAGTTTATGAGCTGATTCTGTACGCTTTCAACCTACTCACAGGCTACGCATGGCAGGCGATGGGCTATGTGGTGAACCCCGCCACCGGCAAAACGGAGGTCAACCTCGAAGAGGCGAAAATTGCCATCGATTGCGCCGATTTTCTGGCAGGAAAATTGGGCGCTCATGTGGAACCTGAAGTGCGAAAGGAAGTGGAGCGCGTTCTCCGCGACCTGAAGTTGAACTATGTTTCCCGAAGCGCGGAGGCGGGCAAGGAGGCATAACATGGGGTTGACAACTTTCGCAAGGGCGATTGCAGACGGCGCAGGACGCCTCCTGTGGAAAACCCAGCTGACGCTTCGCACAACAGGGCTTCAGCTCCTCTCGACGGTGCGCGCCCTGCCCGAAACCGTGGCGGAGCAGATTCGTACATGGCGCGGGCAAACCCTCGCAATGCCCATCGACGAACAGCGCCAGCTGCTGGCGGAATTCTACCAGAAGTTTGAAGACCTCGTGGAACTGATTTGCGACGCAGGGTTTGATGCCGATGCGACTCCCTATCAGGTGCGCTATCAGGAGGTTCGCGCATGGCTGATGCGCGCCTATCCCCTGCTGAAACCCTATATGAGCGCGCACCTCTCCTACGACCCCAGCGACGCTGAGTTCGGGCTGAGCGTCGCTGGCTACGCCACCGACGCGATGGAGGCGCTCTTCTGCGCAGAGCAACTCCACACACTGCTGGAAAAGGACGAGGGGCATCTGATCGGACGCATCGAGCGCGCCCGCAGTGGACTGTATCGCTACGCTGATTACTTGCGTGGTATAATAGGAACATGAGCGCCCTCAGCCGTCGTGAGTTCCTGCGTCAGTCGCTAATTGGCGCGGCGACGCTCAGCTTCGGCGTGTTGACCGCACGCGCCAACCAGCAAGAGAAGGTCAAAATCGGGGTGATTGGCACTGGCGCTCAGGGACAGAACCTCCTGCGCCAGCTGATGAGCCTGCCCAGCGCGGAAGTTGTTGCTGTATGCGACATCTATCCCCCCAACCGCCTTCGCGGGCTGGAACTGACGGGTGGGCAAGCGCGCGCCTTCAGCGACTATCGCGCCCTGCTGGAGCAAAAAGAGATTGAAGCGGTGATGATTGCGACCCCGCTCCACCTGCATGCGCCCATGACGCTGGACGCGCTGGACGCTGGCAAGCATGTGTTTTGCGAAAAGGCGATTGCCTATAGCCTCGACGAAGCGCACCAGATGGCGCGCCGCGCCCGCGAAACCCGTAAAATCCTGCAAATTGGACACCAGCGCCACTATAACCCCATCTACGAGCAAGCCTACACCCTCATCCGGGAAGGCGCTATTGGCAAAATCACCCATGTGCGCGCCCTGTGGCACCGCAACAATAGCTGGCGAC
>CAZQPV010000147.1:0-5493 GCA_964595265.1 uncultured Fimbriimonadales bacterium | reverse complement strand
GAGATGGGTTCCCACGCCGTGCCGTTGCGGCGCATCGGCTGGGTCAGCCGATTGGGCGCGTTCAGAAACGCCACCTGCTCGAACTTGCCCTTGTCGCATGTCCATGTCTCGTTCACTTCGGGGTTCTCGCGGGCATTGATGCGCACCACCTTGCCCGCGCGGCTGTCAAAGTAGAGGTTGCACCCATTGGAACACATCGTGCAGAGGCTCTTTTGCGTCACGATGTCCCAGGGTCGGGCGCGGAAGCGGTAGGTACGGCTGGTCAGCGCGCCCACAGGACAGATTTCAATCACATTCCCGCTAAATCGACTGGTGAACTCGGTCAGCTGGAAGGTATGTGGCTGCATCTGGGCGCCGCGAAACAGCAACGCCAGCTGCGCATCGCCCGAAATCTCTTCCGTGAAACGCACACACCGCCCGCAGTGGATGCACCGCTCCAGATCCAGCACTACATACTTTGAGAGCGGGAACGCTTTGGGCAGGTGGCGCTTAATCTCGATATAACGGCTGATGGGCGGTCCGTAAAACTGCGTGTTGTTTTGAAGCGGGCACTCACCCCCGCGGTCGCAAATCGGGCAGTCCAGCGGGTGATTGAGCAGCAAAAACTCCAGCACAGCGCGACGGTCTTTGATAATCTGCTCGCTTTGCGTCCACGCCACCAGCCCTTCCGTGCAGGGGAGTGTGCAGGACGCCTGGGGCTTGGGCATTTTGCGCACGGAGCCGTCGGGTTGCTTGTAGCCGACCTCCACCAGGCACATGCGACACATCCCGACAGGCTTCATATACTTGTGGTAGCAAAAGATGGGAATATCTTCTCCAATACGCCTGGCGGCTTCCACCAGCAGTTCGCCTTCGGGCACTTGCAGAGGGATTCCGTTAATCTCGATGTTCACCAGTTTCGGTTGCGCGTTTTTGGCTCTGGGCATGGCTTGTGAATTTTATCACATTCCTGCCCCCGAATGCAAGGGGTTGCTTCCTGCTCTTGACTTTCTAACCGAATGCTCAGGGCAAAACGCATACGGCTCGTTCGGTATAATTCTCTCTCGGTGGAGATGCGCATGAGCGAGTATAACCCGAAAGTGATCGAGCCGAAGTGGCAACAGCGCTGGCAGGAGGCGAAGCTGTTTCGTACGGAAGAGACGCCCGACAAGCCGAAATGCTATGTGCTGGAGTTTTTCCCGTACCCCTCGGGCGATGGGCTATCGGTAGGGCACTGTCGGAACTACATCCCGTGCGACGCGCTGGCGCGCTTTATGCGTATGCGCGGCTACAATGTGCTCCATCCAATGGGCTGGGACGCCTTCGGGCTGCCCGCCGAGAATGAAGCCATCAACAAAGGCTCGCACCCCAAAATCACTGTGCCGCGCTATGTGGCGAACTATAAGCGCCAGATGAATCTCATCGGGCTATCTTATGACTGGGAGCGCGAAATCAACTCCAGCCAGCCCGACTATTACAAGTGGACGCAGTGGTGGTTCCTGTTGCTCTATAAGCGCGGGCTGGCGTATCGCGCGAACGCGCCTGTGAACTGGTGCCCTTCGTGTCGAACCGTGCTGGCGAACGAGGAGGTGGAGGGGGGTAAATGCTGGCGTTGCGGCAGCCTCGTGGAAAAGCGCGACCTGCCCCAGTGGTTTTTCCGAATCACGGCGTACGCCGACCGCCTGCTGGAAGATTTAGAGGAACTGGACTGGCCCGAGGGCATCAAGCAGATGCAACGCACATGGATCGGGCGCAGTGAGGGCGTCGAGTTCGAAATGCAAGTGCAGGGGCGCCCCGACCTGAAGTTTCGGGTCTTCACCACGCGCATCGACACCGTGTTTGGTATGACCTTTGCGGTGCTGGCGCCAGAACATCCGCTGGTGGACGCCATCACGACGCCCGACCGTCGCGCAGAGGTGGAGGCGTATCGCGAATCGGCGCGGCGACTGGACGAGATGACCCGCCTCTCCACCGAGCGCGAGCGCACGGGCGTCTTCACAGGCGCCTATGCTATCAACCCTGTGAACGGCGAGCCTGTGCCCATCTTCATCGCCGACTATGTGCTGATGACCTACGGCACGGGCGCGATTATGGCAGTACCCGCCCACGACGAGCGCGACTACGACTTCGCCAAACGCTACGGCTTGCCCATCAAAGTGGTAATTGTGCCCGACTCCAGCCAGCCGATTCCTGAAGAGCCAGAATGCTACACAGGCGACGGTATTATGGTCAACAGCGGCGAGTTTTCGGGTCTGCGGAACCGCGAGGGCATGCAGCGGCTGGCGGAATGGTTCGAAGCGCGCGGCATCGGCGAGCGCAAGGTGAACTACCGCCTGCGCGATTGGCTCATCAGTCGCCAGCGCTACTGGGGCGCGCCCATCCCGATTATTCACTGCCCGCAGTGCGGCGAAGTGCCCGTCCCCGAAGACCAGCTACCCGTGCTACTGCCCGATGTGGAGGCGTATCAGCCATCGGGCACGGGCGAATCGCCGCTGGCGACCATTCCAGAGTTCGTGAACACGACCTGCCCGCAGTGCGGTCAACCCGCCAGACGCGAAACCGACACAATGGGCGGCTTCGCATGCAGCAGCTGGTACTTCCTGCGCTTCTGCGACCCCCACAACGACCAGAAACCGTTCGACTATGAAAAAGTCGCCTACTGGATGCCAGTGGACTACTATGTGGGCGGCGCGGAGCATGCGGTGATGCATCTGCTGTATGCCCGCTTCTGGACGAAAGTGGGCTATGACGCAGGCATTGTGCCTGTTAAGGAGCCGTTTTATCGCCTGCGCAATCAGGGCATGGTGCTGGCGCTCACGCCCTACCGCCCGCCCAAACCCGATGAGCATCTCCGCCCTGGTGAGGTGGGCATCCTGGTGCGCCGCGACGAGCTGGAAAAGATGTCCGAAGAGGAGAAGGCGCAGCTCATCTGGGTCTGGGAGAAGATGTCCAAATCGCGCTACAATGTGATTACGCCCGACGAGATTGTGGAGCAATACAGCGCCGACACGCTCCGCCTGTACGAGCTGTTCGTGGCGCCTTTCGATGTCGCCATCCAGTGGGAAGACAAGGGCGTCAAGGGGATGCACCGATTTTTGAACCGCGTGTGGCGGCTGTTTATGGAAATTCGCCCTTGCTTTGTACCGCACTGGCGCGAGTCGCTCCAGATGAGCCAGTCGAATCTGGACAAAGAGTCGCGCGCGATGCGCCAGCGCACCCACTCCGCGCTGAAAAAGATTGCCGCCGACATCCCCGACTTCAAGTTCAACACGGCGGTCGCTACACTGATGGAGTGGTTCAACACCTTGGAAGACTACTGGCGCGTGGTCAATACGCCGAACTCGCCCTGCTGCGCGGAGGCGATGGCGGTGGTGAGCGAGGCGGCGGAGTGTTTCATTCTGGCGCTTTCGCCCTTCGCGCCCCATATCGCCGATGAGCTGTGGGAGCAGTACGGCTTCGAGGGCTTCACGCTCCAGCAATCCTTCCCGCAATACGACGAGACGCTGGCGCAAGCAGAAGAGATTGAGATGGTGATCCAGGTGAACGGCAAGGTGCGCGATAAAATCCGCGTGCCCGCTGCCATCAGCGAGGAAGAGATGCGCCAGATCGCGCTCGCCAGTCCGCGTGTGCAACAATACCTGAACGGCGGTCAGCCCCGCAAGGTGATTGTGGTGCCGGGCAAGCTGGTCAATATTGTGGTGTAGCCTGCGCTACTTGCGCGGCGCATAGCCAAAGGTGTATTCGTAGCGCATCGGGTTATAGCGCTGATACCCCTTCGGCGGGAACATCTTCTGCGATTCGGGGTTGTCGGCGTACATGCTCCGCCCGTGCTGGATGTAATACTCAAACTCGTGGCGGAAGTTCTTGATGAACGCCCGCACGGGCCACGCCGCCGCGTCCCCCAACGCGCAGAAACTGCGCCCGTCAATCTGGTCGCAAATCTCCAGCAGCAGGTCGATATCTTCCATCCGCCCCTTGCCCTGCAGAATGCGCTCCAGAATCTGCACCATCCAGCGCGTGCCCTCGCGGCAGGGGGTACATTTGCCGCACGACTCGTGGGCATAAAACTCCGCCGTGCGCCACGCGAAATGCACGATGCAGGTATGCTCGTTCAGCACCATGCACCCGCCAGAGCCAACCATACTCCCCGCTTCCATCAGCTCCTCGTAGCCGATAATCGCGTTTTCGCACTTTTCAGCAGGCAAAATGGGCATCGAAGATCCTCCAGGGATAATTCCCTTGAGCTTACCGCCTGCCACGCCCCCTGCCATCTCAATCAGTTCCATCAGAGGCGTGCCGAACTCTATCTCGTAGTTGCCGGGACGGTTCACATGTCCGCTGACAGAGAAGATTTTCGTGCCCCGCGAGTTTTTGGTGCTGGCGCCGAGTTGGGCGTACCACTCGCCCCCGTTCCGAATGATGTGGGGCACGCAGCTGAGCGACTCGCAGTTGTTAATCAGCGTAGGACAGTCCCACACGCCTGCAATCGTGGGCAGGGGCGCGTGAGGGAACTTCAGGCGCGGCATGCCGCGCTCGCCCATCAGGCTGGACATCAGCGCCGACTCCTCGCCGCACTCATAGGAACCCGCCCCCATGTGAATGTAGATATCGTAGTCAAAGCCGCTGCCGAGGATGTTTTTGCCGAGGTAGCCCGCTCTGTACGCCTCATCAATCGCGCGGCGTACCTTGCGGGCGCACTCCACATACTCCCCACGAATGTAGATATAGCCACACTTCGCCCGCACCGCATACCCCGCAATAATCATGCCCTCAATCAGCTGGTGGGGCGCTTTATACATCAGCTCAAAATCTTTGAAAGTGCCCGGTTCGCCCTCGTCGGAATTGCAGATGACATAGTGGGGTTTTGTGTCGTCTTTGGGGATACCGTTCCACTTGATCCATGCGGGGAACCCAGCGCCGCCGCGCCCGCGCAGTCCCGATTTCTTTACTTCGTCTATCACCGCCTGACGCTCCATCTGGAGCGCCTTCTCTAACGCCTGATAGCCGCCGTATTGACGATAGACCTCCAGCGTATCATAGCCCGGTACATCCACATGCTTAAGCAATAATCGGTATTCGCCCATAGCGACCTCCGCATGGATTATACCCCTCGTGGTATACTCTGAGTATGGCGAAAGTGTTATCGCGCGTTGCGCCTGCATATCGGGCGGGGCATCGGCGCAAGTTCACCCGCGCTGAACTGGAGCGCATGTACGACGCGGGCATCCTCCAGCCCGATGAGAAGATTGAACTGATTGGCGGCGAACTCATCGCAAAGGAGCTCCCCATGAAAAGCGCCCACGCGACTGCAATTCGGCTCTGTGTTCGCGTGTTGCAGAAAGTGTTTCCCGAATCGGAAGGCTATCTTGTGGATACGCAGTTGCCGCTGGCGCTCAGCGAGCGCGATCAGCCGTTGCCTGATGTGGCGGTGGTGGAAGGCACAATCCGCGATTTCGCACACGCTCATCCCTCCCGCGCCCTGCTCGTGGTGGAAGTCAGCGAAACCACCCTGCG
>CAZQPV010000146.1:0-5564 GCA_964595265.1 uncultured Fimbriimonadales bacterium | reverse complement strand
CGCCCCTTGACTGTGCGCGCGTGCCCATCGACGAAGTTGGCAGGCGCCAGCTGGTTATGCCGCGCCTGCAGATACGACTGAATGGTCGTCGGTGGTCCCAACGTGCCGTCGTAGAGCATGGAGGTGTTCACCGGAAACTCTATCTGCGCCATCGAGACAGGCGGGCTTTGTTGGAGCAATCCCGGCACATTCCCGTTCTCAAACACGCACCAGTTGAAGATGTAGCCCGAATACCGGAAGCCTGGAATGGTGCAAACGGGTATGCCGAATTGCCCAAAGCTCCCTGTTACATCAAATGCCTGTCGGTCTGAGGGGCACAGAACAATGTCCACATTTTTGATGTAGGGGTACATCGCATTAAACAGGGTGAAAATACAAGGCTGGTTGTTCTGAGCGCTCAGGTAGATGCTGAAGGGGAAGCGTTCGTCATAGTCCTGCACATACTGCAGGACCCCGAGCGCGATTTGCTTCATGTTGTTCACACACTGGGTCTGGCGTGCTTTCTCACGCGCCTGCGCAAAGACCGGGAACAGTATCGCCGCCAGAATGGCGATAATCGCGATAACGACCAACAGCTCAATCAGAGTGAAGCCTCGCTGCTTGCCCATAGTAACAAATTAGATTCATCCAATGTATCGCAAGTTCCTGCCAGTAATTCAGGGGGGATAAAATAGGGCGGACCGGGTGCGAGGGGGGCAGCACCCGGTCCTTGGGGTGGGTGGGGGTAGGGCTTAGAAGTCGTCGAAGTCGTTGCCGCCACCCGGTGTGGTTTCGGGTTTCTTTTCGGGTTTCTCGGCGACCATCGCTTCGGTGGTCAGCACCAGCCCGGCAATCGAGGCGGCGTTCTCCAGTGCGGCACGGCTGACCTTTGCGGGGTCAATTATACCCGCTTGCATCAGGTTAACGAATTCGCCTGTGCGCGCGTCCAGCCCTTCCTCTTTGCCGAGCGTTTTGACCTTCTCCACAATCACGGAGCCTTCCAGCCCGGCGTTTTCGGCAATCTGGCGCAGCGGCTCCTCGAGGGCGCGCTGGACGATTTTCACGCCGGTGCGCTCATCTTCGTCGCTGCCGAGACCCTCCAGGGCGGCTTGTGCCAGCAGGAAGATTTTGCCGCCGCCGGGCACGATACCCTCCTCCACCGCGGCGCGCGTTGCCGAGAGGGCGTCCTCGAAGCGGTGCTTCTTCTCCTTCAGCTCGGTCTCGGTCGCGGCGCCCACTTTGATGACCGCCACACCACCCGACAGCTTCGCCAGGCGCTCCTGCAGTTTCTCGCGGTCGTAGCTGCTCTCGGTGGTTTCAATCAGGCGCTTAATCTGGTTAATGCGCCCCAGCACTGCCTCCTGCGAGCCAGCCCCCTCGATAATCGTGGTGTCCTCTTTGGTCACGACCACCTTCTTCGCCTGACCAAGCATGTCGAGGGTAACATTCTCCAGCTTGATGCCGAGGTCTTCAGAGATGAAGCGTCCGCCAGTGAGGATAGCGATATCCTCGAGCATCGCCTTGCGTCGTTCACCGAAGCCCGGCGCTTTGACCGCCGCGACCTGCAGCACGCCGCGCAGTTTGTTCACCACGAGCGTCGCCAGCGCGTCGCCGTCCACATCCTCGGCGATAATCAGCAGCGCACGACGCGCCTGAGCCACGCGCTCCAGCACAGGCAGGAGGTCCTGGGCGGAGCTAATCTTCTTCTCGTGAATCAGAATCAGCGGATTCTCCAGCACCGCCTCCATGCGTTCGGGGTCGGTAATGAAGTAGGGCGAGATGTAGCCGCGGTCAAACTGCATGCCCTCCACGACTTCCAGGGTGGTCTGGGTGCCCTTGGATTCCTCGATGGTGATCACGCCATCCTTGCCCACTTTATCCATCGCTTCGGCGATAATCTTGCCGATTTCGGGGTCGTTACCCGCGATTGTAGCGACATACTCCACCTGCGACTGATCGCTGATGGGTACGGCGTGCGCTTTGATGGCTTCGACAGCCTTCTGCACAGCGAGGTCGATCCCGCGTTTGAGAGCAATCGGGTTGCCGCCTGCCGCGACATAGCGCATGCCCTCACGTACCAGAGCTTGCGCCAGCACCGTAGCCGTGGTGGTACCGTCGCCAGCCACATCGTTGGTCTTGGAAGCCACCTCGCGGCAGAGCTGCGCTCCCATGTTTTCCCACGGGTCGGAAAGCTCAATCTCTTTCGCGACGGTGACGCCGTCCTTGGTAATGATGGGATTGCCCCACTTGCGATCCAGCACCACATTGCGTCCGCGGGGACCAAGCGTTACTTTGACTGCATCGGCAACTTTATTCACACCGCGCTCTAAGGCGCGTCGAGCTTCTTCATTAAACTTCAGCATTTTCGCAGGCATAGTCGCTCACCTCCTATTCACGAATGGCGTAGATTTGATCCTCGTCCAGAATGAGATACTTCTTGCCGTCGTACTCGAACTCGCTACCAGCGTATTTGGAGAACACGACGCGCTGACCGACCTGAACGCTCATCGGCGCGCGCTGTCCGTTGTTCAGCAGGCGTCCAGGTCCAACCGCCACAACCTTGCCCTCTTGTGGGCGTTTTTTGGCAGTATCGGGCAGAATGATGCCCGCTTCGGTCTTCTCCTCATCTTCCAGCAGCTCGATAACCACCTTGTCGTTCAGCGGTTTGAAGGTCATTCCTAACACCTCCTTATGCGGATTTTGTACCTGATTTTAGCACTCTCACCTTCCGAGTGCTAAAGGAGTATACCCGATGTCCCCCTGCTTCTGTCAAGGGGGAACAGGGGGTGAGGCAGAGCCTCAACACCCCTGTCCGAAGTGGAACAGCACAGTCAGCAGGTCGGCGTCGTTCACAATGCCGTCGCCGTTCGTGTCAGCAGGCAGGGCGCCTGTTTGTCCGAAGGCGAACAGCACCTGCAGCAGATCGGCGTCGTTCACGCATCCGTTGCCGTCTACATCGCCTGTCGTTGCCAGCACGCGCAGCGGGATGACTGCCTCCCCGCCCGGCACGCCATCGCCCGAAGGCAGGTCGCCGAAGAACTCGCCGTCCAGCGCCAGCCCCGAATTGAGCGCCGTAATGCTGGGAGAGAGTCGGAGTGTATACTGGTCAGGCTTCAGCGGTGTGGTGAATGTCAGTCGGGCGCGCTGGACGGCGCTGTCGTAGGCAAAGCTGAACGCCACCGCGCCCGTCGTTGCTCCCTCCAGCGACACATGGCTCGCATTGATGGCAACGGGCGTCTGGAAATAGAGGTCTATCTGGCTGGGTGGCGTGGTTTGCGCTCCCGGCGCCGGGTTCATCTCCACAATCACGGGCGGACCAGGGCGATACGCCTCGTTGTTGCTGGCGCCCTTGAGAATCCAATCGTCGGGGTCAAACGCCAGATTGCTCACAGAAGCGGGCGTGGGAATCACATAATACTGCGTCTGTGCCGAGTTCCAGATGCGGATATTTTGAGTCTGGCTGCCCGTCGTGAGCCGTAAGCCGATGGGCATCGTGTAGAGTCCGTAGTTGGAAGGCTGGGTCTGACGCACCGAGAGCAGCAGATACGGCTTGCCGTTGACTGTGGTGGTTGTCCAGCCCCAGTTGTAGGTGGGCGCGCCGATGCCATAAACCCAGGGGTCAAAGAACCAGCGCATTGAGCCGCCCCACACCTCTTCGGCAACTGAGACGAAATCTTCTGTGGTGGCATGGCGGTAGGCAAATCGCTGGCGGTAGCGGGCGAGCAGGTCGAAAAAGCGCTCGTCGCCCAGCACCCAGCGCAGCTGATGGAGTACCCACGCGCCTTTGCGATAGGCGAAATTGGAGCTGAAAATCGCATTGATGCTGCTGGTGTCGTAGCGGTAGACGCTGCCGTCCAGGCTGGAGGGGCGGCGGTTCAGCATCGCGGTACGCAACGCGGGGAAGCCGCTGCTGCCCGGCTTGCGCTCCTCCCACAGCGCTTCCGAGTAGGTGGCGAACCCCTCGTTGAGCCAGATGTCGTTCCATGTGGCACAGGTCACCATGTCGCCCCACCACTGGTGTCCTAGCTCGTGCGCCGTTACCGACTCCCAGAAGCCGCCCTGCCCCGTCATCGTCTGATGCTCCATCCCGCCGCTGAATTGGAACTGATAGATGCCATACCGCTCGTTGATGAACGGGTACAGCCCGAAAATATCACTGAACACGCGCAACATGGGCAAGCACTTCTCCCATGCCTGACGATTGGCAGTCGTGTCGCTTTCGGGGTAGATGTAAAAGTCCACGGGCATCGTGTGTTCGCCATAGGTGAAAGTTTGCGACCAGTGATTGTAGTTCGTGGCGGCGAACGCGACCAGATAGGGCGCTATCGGATAGTTATGCTGATAGCGATAGCGGAGGCGGTTACCCGAGAGTGTGTCCACGCCCTGAAGCATGCCGTTGGCAACGGCGACCATTGTGTCGGGCACAATCAGACTGAAAGTGAGCGTGGCTTTGTCGGTGTTTTCATCTTTGGCGGGCCACCATGTGTAGGCATAATACGGCTGGCTCAGGGTTGCCACGATAATCGCTCCCGACGAGCGCGTCGTGAACTCTATCGAGCCGAACCCGCGCGACACGGGAACACCCTGATAGTCCACACGCAGCTGAAACACCTCGCCCTGCTGATAAGGGCGGTCAAACTGGGCGCGCACGGTGGTGATGCTTTCCCGCACAAAGCTGATGGGACGCCCATCCAGTTGCAGATTCGTAATCAGAAAATTATCGCGCAGGCGGAACCGGAAGGCGTTCAAATTCGGCTGCTCCACTTTCACTGTCATTACACAGGAGCCTATCAGCTCTCGCGTACTGGGGCGCACCTCTAAAGTCAGGTCATAGTGTTGCACATCGGTCAGGGTGGGGTCTTGAAGCCACGCGCCCATGACGGGCACATACCACTCTAGCCATGCGCTTACTGACGCATGAGCGCACAGTTCCGATTTCTCGCTTGAGGCGAGGCTCGCGCTAAGCAACGCCACTCCCAACAAACCTGAAAGAAGGGTTCGCATGAACTTATTATATCCCATCCCCTGCGCTTGGGTACAATTGACCTACATATGGAACGGATTGAGAAACTGGTGATTATCGGTTCTGGACCGGCAGGCTATACTGCTGCGATTTATGCCGCCCGTGCAAATCTGGAGCCGTTGCTGTTTGCTGGGATTCAGCCCGGCGGTCAGCTGATGATTACTACGGATGTGGAGAACTACCCCGGCTTTCCCGAAGGCATTCAGGGACCCGAATTGATGGATCTGTTCCGTCGTCAGGCGGAGCGGTTCGGCACACGGATCCTGTATGAAACGATTATGCGTGTGGACTTTTCGGAGCGTCCCTTCCGCCTCTGGAGCGATTCGGGTCAGGAATATCGGGCGCATGCGGTGATTGTGGCGACGGGCGCTTCCGCTAAATGGCTGGGACTGGAGTCGGAACAGAAACTGCAGGGGCGCGGAGTCTCTGCTTGCGCCACTTGCGACGGTTTCTTCTTCCGCGGCAAGAAGGTGATCGTGGTCGGCGGGGGTGACACTGCGATGGAAGAAGCGCTCTACCTTACCAATCACTGCGAGAAGGTCTATGTGGTGCATCGGCGCGA
>CAZQPV010000145.1:1789-5733 GCA_964595265.1 uncultured Fimbriimonadales bacterium | reverse complement strand
CGCATGACGGGGCGCAAGATGCACCTCTGGATGGGCGAGTGCCATGTGCATGCGGGCTTCCGCGCGGAGGATATCGCGAACGCGCTGAAACAGTATCCGGAGGCGGATTTGCTGTTGCATCCCGAATGTGGCTGTGTGAGCCAGTGTATGTACGCGTTGGCGGAAGGCGAGCTGCCTGCCGAGCGCACTTTCGTGTATAGCACGGGCGGCATGGTACGCCATGTGAAGCAATCGCCAGCGCCTATTCACCTGGTGGCGACCGAGGTGGGCATGATGCACCGTCTGCGCAAAGAGGCGCCGCACAAGCAGTTTATCGCGGTCAAAGCAGACGCCATCTGTGAATATATGAAGACCATTACCTTGCCGAAACTTTATCGCTCTTTGCGGGACGGCGTTTACGAGGTGCGCGTGCCTGAGGAGATTGCACAGCGTGCGCGCAAAGCGATCGAGCGCATGCTGGAGGTGGTGTGAGATGGCGGTTCTGTCGTCTGAGCTGCTGGAGAAGCTGGCGTGCCCTGCGTGTGAGCATCGCCCGCCGCTGCGCCTGCAGGGCGATTACTTAATCTGCGACGCCTGCCGACGCGCTTACCCCATCCGCGACGGGATTCCCGTGCTGCTGGTGGAAGAAGCCGTTCCCGCGGAGACCGTCCCCATCGCGCAGGAGAATCCGTCTTAAGGGTATCCTTGCCGCCAGTACAGCGATGGGATACTACGAGATTCTGGAGCACACAGCAGATAAGGGGCTGGAAGTGCATGCCAGCGACCTGCCCGAACTCTTTCGGCTGGCAGGGCAGGGATTATTCGCGCTCATGATCGATGTGCAGCGTTATCCCCCCACAGAGCAGGTTGCCGTCCAGCGCGAGGCTCCTGACCTGGAAATGCTGATTGTGCGCTGGCTGAACGAGTTGCTCTATCAGTTTGAGGTGTACCATCGCCTGTTCAGCGATTTTGACCCCGTGAAAGTAGAGGAGCGCGACGGGCGCTGGTATGTAGAAAGCGTCGCCCATTATCGCCCCATCCAGCCTGCGGAACTGGAGTGGGACGGCGCGCCCGTCAAATCCGTTACCTATCACGGGCTGAAGCTGGAGCCGACCCCTGAGGGCTGGTTCCTGCGCTTCTATGTGGATGTGTGATTCGAGTCGAGACCGTTCAAGCCGACGACGCCTTCACCGCCCGGAATCACCTTGACCTGCACGCCCTGCTCGCCCCATGGGGTCAGCTCCAGCCCCACCTGCACAAACTTCGGCAGCAGCCATAGCACCGTACGCAGGTGGCTGGAGGCTTTTGGTGTGGTCCATGTGCTGGGTCCTGTGGCGAACACCGCGGGTACCAGGAGCTGGTCGGCGAGGAAGTGGTCAACCGCCGTGCGTGTTTTTGCCCACGCAACGAACTCGTTCCATGCCTCTTCCACGACCTGCTCGATGGCGACACCGCGTCGCCCCAGACGGATAAAGCCGGCATACCCACGCTCCGCCTTTACTGCCAGCGTCAGCGACACCCCATACCCGCGCGAAGGCAGGAAGTGGTGAATAAACTCCGGGCGTAACCCGGTCAAGCCGATAAAGGTCTCTGCGGTTTCGTCCCCGCGGCGCACGATATGGTCGGGCAGGTTGGAGATGGTGGTAATGACCTTCATGCTCTGGATAGTGCCGCGATCCAGCCACTCGATCGGCTGCGGCGGCGCTTCCGTCGGCCTCACGCGCAGGGTACACATCCCGCCGCCCTTGGGGTAAAACCCAGCATACTCGATGTGCAAATCCGCCTCAATGCCCATTTCACGCAGGGCGGGCAGGTAGACATATTTCACATAGTCCGCGCCTGGACTCCAGCCCACATGCGTGCCGCCCAGCAGGCGCAAAGTCGCCGATTGTCCGCTCAGCGCGAGGGGCACCAGCACCGTTTGCGCCACCAACAGCACAGAGCCTGCGGAACCGACTCCTGAAATCTCTTCCACATTGAACAAAAACTCGCCGCCCTCGATTGCGCTAGGGATAAAGCGCAGTGTCGAGGAACCCAGATATGCACCCTCCACACGCGCCTGCGCCAGGGTCGCTGCGGCATACACCGCGGTGAGATGCTGCGGCTGCAACCCCGGATTGGGGCGACGCGCCCGAATATTGCGAATCTCAAACGGTTTGCCTGTCAGCATCGAGAGGGCTAAGCTCACCCTCACAATCTGCCCGCCGCCTTCGCCATAAGAACCGTCAATCACAACAAAATCACGAGTGTGGGTCTGCATGTCCATCTTAGCCCAATTATACCATCCCCAGCAGGTACACTTCATACGATGACTCTGCTGCTCAGTCGGGATGTGAGTTATTATCTGAACCGCTTGCGTGCGATTCACACGCGCCTGCGCGACCATCTATATCGTTATCTGCGCACACAGGAGCCATCGGTTCTCTCGGCGGTTCAGCGCGGTGCTGGAGGCGACACACAGTATCGCATTGATGCCGAGATGGAGCGCCTGCTGCTGGATTTGTGCCGCGAATGGGCGCGGGAAGTACCTTTCGTGTTGATTGCCGAAGGGCTGACGGAAGATGGCTGGTATCCCCTGCCTGAAGGCTCGCCAATCGAAGACGCCGAGTTTTTGCTCATCATCGACCCCATCGATGGCACGCGCCCGCTGATGTATGATAAACGAAGCGCATGGATTCTCAGCGGGATCGCCCCGAATTTTGGCAAAGAGACCACGCTGGAGCATATCGGGATTGCGGTGCAAACCGAGATGCCCACCACGCGCCAGTATCTGGCGTATCAGCTCTGGGCGGTGAAAGGGCAGGGCGCACACGCCGAACGCCACGATATGCTTACGGGCGCAGTGCAAAGCGTTCGCCTGCAACCCAGTCGGGCGGAAACGCTTCAGCACGGGTTTGCCTCTTTCGTAAAGTTCTTCCCGGAAGGCAAGGCGCTGATTGCGGAGCTGGAGGCGCGCTTCTGGGAGCGCGTGTTCGGCGCGCTCCCTGCCACAAACCCGCTCGCTTTTGAAGACCAGTACACCAGCACGGGCGGGCAACTGTTTGAGCTGATGGCAGGGCACGACCGTTTCGTTGCCGACCTGCGTCCGTGGGCGTTCCACAAGTTAGGCTACGAGCAGTCGCCCCTTACATGCCATCCCTACGATATCTGCACTGCCCTGATTGCGCAGGAGCTGGGCGTGGAAATCACCAACCTCTACGGGGAGCCGCTCCGCACGCCGCTGGATATCCGCGCTCCCGTCGGCTGGATTGGCTACGCGAACCGCCCGCTACGCCAGATGCTGGAACCGATTTTGATGGAGTTGCTATGGAGTGCGCCTTCCGAGAAAAATAGGCTATAATATAGTCTGGAGGGCTTTGACAATGGTTCGATGGAAACGGATAGGCTTGGCAGGGCTTTACCTGATTCCTGCTGCCGCATTGATGGGCTTGGGCGGCGGTGGCTTCCACCTGCCAGGCTCGCAATCCAATTCGGCAGGCTATCAGTTTCAGTCGGCAGAGCTTTGCTCATACTGCCACGGAAACAGCCAATATGCCTACGACCCGAACACAGGCGGTGCAGACCGTTACTTTACCAGCGAGCAGGAGCCGCATTTCCAGTGGATGGGCAACCTGATGGCGCAGTCGGCGCGCGATCCGATTTTCCGCGCCGCGCTGACGATTGCCGAGCAGGATGTGCCAGGCGCAGGGCAGTTCTGCTGGCGCTGCCACTCGCCCACCGCTTGGCTGGAAGGGCGCTCCCTCCCTTACGACGGTTCCAATATGACCGACGACGACCTCAAGGGGGTTCAGTGCGATGTGTGCCATCGCATGGTAAACCCGCTGAGCGAAGAAGGGCGGTCGCTTTCCGACCGACCTGTGCCGGGCATCGGCAACGGAATGTATGTGATAAGCGACAATACCGCGAAACGCGGTCCACGCCAGGACTCCTATGCCAATCACAGCTGGCTCTACTCGGAGTTTCAT
>CAZQPV010000145.1:0-1689 GCA_964595265.1 uncultured Fimbriimonadales bacterium | reverse complement strand
TTCCAGCAGTTCCTGATTGCGCCCGTGGGCTACACCTACCGCGATGGGCAGTTCTGGGATGACACTGCCTATAACCTGCCACCTGGTACCGTGAAAGTGCGCGCCACGCTCTATTTCCAGGCGATGACCCGGGAGTATGTGGAGTTCTTGCGCGACGCCAACACCACTGACGACTGGGGCGAGCGGCTCTATCAGGCGTGGCTTGCCACCGACAAAGCACCCCCCATCACGATTGCAACCGCCGTTTATCCGCCCGACAAAAACCCACCCACCCGCCCCATAAACCTCGCAGGTAATGGGGTATCCTCTTATCGGGTGCAACTCCACTGGACCGCATCGGAGGATGACGATAAGGTGGTCTACTACGAAATCTGGCGGAAAGCGGCGTTTGAAAGCAAGTTCCGCAAGATTGCGACCACCTTCAGCACTGAAACCCACTTTACCGATGCAGGGCTTCACCCAGACACGGAATATTCTTACTATGTGCGCGCGATTGACACCGCTGGGAACGCTTCCCAACCCAGCACCGTCGTCACCGTGCGCACGCAGCCATGAGGAGGGACTTTTATGATGCAAAAACTTTTCGATGCAGTGCAAGCACTCAGGGCGGATAACCCGCTGGGGCTGCCGGTTATCAAGCATGTGAGCCAGGCAGTCCCGATACGCGGGACGAATATCCGCTCGGGCGTGTTTTATGTCATTACAGAGCGCGAGACTCTGGAGTTTGCTCGCAATCTGGCGAACCACCCACGCATGCGTTTCCTGGAGAAAGTGCGCTACAATGTGCTGGATACTCACTTCAAAGACAACTGGCGCACAGAACCCGGCACGGTTCCCCGCCCCGACACGGCGGTGCTGATCCTCTATGACTACACCAACAACCTCGGCTACCGGGTGGAGGCGGACTTCCCGTATGCAAAGCGTGTGGAACTCACTCCGCTGAAAGAACAGCCCTACTTCTTCAGCGAGGCGGAGTATCAGGAGGCAGTGCAGATTCTGGCTTCCGACCCGAAATTTGGCGAGCCGCTGCGTCGCGGGGTTGCCTTCTGCTCACCTGGCATGCCTCCCGTGATTACGGAGAGCCTCCCTAGCGTCTGGGAGCGGTTTGACCCCATCCCTGTGGGCAAGCCTGCGCCTCATCACCGCACGGTCAGTGTGCTGATGCACTTCCGCCCCGGCAGTGGGCGTGAGGGCGAGGTGGGCGTGTTCGCCATCGATATGGTCGATCAGCGCGTCGCCGCGCTCGGCACGGGCGAGAGCGACTTCTTCCCCGCCGCGTGTAACGGGCCCGCTTCAGGAGGAACCTGCAGCAATGTGGGCGGCAGCGCCTGGCAGGCGCTGGCATGGCCCGCCAGCAGCCCCATCTGGCAGATGCTGGTACGACGCCCCTCAGCCACCACGAGTGATCAGACCTTTGGCGCAGGCGTGGAAGTCCGGGATGTCTATTATAATGGACGCCTGGTGCTGCGTCGGGGCGGCATGCCCGTGTTGAATGTGTTCTATGACGGAAACGCCTGCGGACCCTATCGCGACTGGCTCTACAGCGAGACCTGCTTCAAATGCACAGGAACCGATCTGGGCAACGGGCTGCGTCTCGCGGCTCCCGGACAGAAAGCCATCACAATCTGCGATGACGCCAACGACTCAGGCAACTTCCGCGGCGTGGGCGTCTATGAAGACCCCGACACA
>CAZQPV010000144.1:0-5817 GCA_964595265.1 uncultured Fimbriimonadales bacterium | reverse complement strand
AAACCGAAGGTTATGATTCGTGTGGAAGGCGCCCCGATTTACACTTTCTGGGACGCATGCCCGATTGCCGAGGCGATGGTGGTGCAGGAGGGGCGTGTCGTGGCGGTGGGTTCCCGCGCCGAGATAAGCGCGCGCTATCCCGACGCCCGCAAATGGGTCGCCGACGGACAGGCGATTACCCCCGCCTTCAACGATTGCCACATGCACATCCTGCCGCTGGGGATTGATCTGGGCAAGGCGGACCTGCGCGGCTGCACTTCCGTACAGGAGATTCAGCAACGCCTGCGCGAGTGGATGGACGCCCACCCCGATGCAGGGTGGGTGCTGGGACGCGCCTACGACCAGAACCTACTGCCTGGCGGACGCCACATGACCCGCCACGACATGGACGCCGTGTGCCTCGACCGCCCTGTATATATCAACCATGTGAGCAAGCACGGGGCGCTGGTGAATACACGCGCCCTACAGATTGCAGGCATCACACGCGAGACGCCCGACCCGCCCGATGGGGTGATTGTGCGCGACGAATCGGGCGAGCCGACGGGCGTGCTGCTGGAAAGCGCTGCCAACCTCGTGTCAAGGCACATGCCCAAACCCTCTCACGCCGAGCTGGTGCAGGCGGTGCATCGGGCAGCGCAAGATTTGGCGCGACGCGGCATTCTGTGCGCTTCCGATGCCAGCACAGGCTGGCACGATCTGGAGGCGGAAGTCGCCGCCTATGCGCAGGCGCTGGACGAAGGCGCGCCCGTGCGGATGACGCTGATGCCCCTCTTTAACGCCGCAAAAAGGGCAGGCTGGTTAGACCGCAGCGAGCAGGCAGGCGAAGCCACTGGCTTCAGCCCCCAGCCGCCTTCGCCCCATCCGAACCTGCGTTGGGGCGCTGTGAAGCTGTTTGCCGACGGCGCGTTCACCACGCGCACCGCCGCCCTGCGCCAGCCTTACGCCGACACGCCCACCGCCGGCGTGCTGATGTACGAACCCGAAGAACTTATCGAGCGCATTCTGACCGTGCATCGCGCGGGGTGGCAGTGCGCCGTGCATGCGATTGGCGACCGCGCGATTGAACTCGTGCTAGAAGGCTACCGCCGCGCCCTTGAAGCCGTCCCGCGCCCGCACCACCGCCACCGTATCGAACACGCGATGCTGATGGCGGACGACCTGATGGACACGATGCAGGCGCTGGGTGGGGTGGTGGTGCCGCAGCCCGAGTTTCTGTGGTGGCTCACCAGCGCCTACCTCGCAGGGCTGGGCGAGCGCGCTTACGCGCTGATGCCGTTCCGCAGCTGGGTGCAACGGGGCATTCCTGTTGGGTTCAGCTCCGACCAGCCCGTGGTGCCGGGCGACCCGATTCTGGGCTGGCGCGCCGCCGTAACCCGCACCAGTCGCGACGGCACATGTCTCATGCCCGAAGAGGGCTTGGACCCGCTGACCGCCCTGCGACTGTTCACCGTCGGCGCGGCGTATGCCACTTTCGACAACGAAGTCGGGATACTCGCGCCCGGCATGCAGGCGCGCTTTATGGTGCTGTCGCACCCGCCAGAGCAGATTGCCGACGCCGACATGAAGGTAGTTGCCACCAGCGCCGACCTGCCCGAAGCGTGAGAGAAGAGGCATGTACCAGATACTCCTGTTGAACGGACCGAACCTGAACTTGCTGGGCGTGCGCGAGCCGCACCTGTACGGCACGCTCTCGCTGGACGCGCTGGTGGAGCAACTTATGCAGGAGGCGCAGAGCTTGGGGATGACGCTCCGGCATGTGCAGTCCAATCACGAGGGAGCGCTGATTGACGCGATTCATGAGGCGCGCGAATGGGCGCATGGGATTATTCTGAACGCAGGCGCGTACACGCACACCAGTATCGCGCTCCATGACGCCCTGCGTGCCGTGGGGCTGCCCGCGATTGAGGTGCATTTGACCAATATTTACGCCCGCGAGCCGTTCCGCCACGCCTCCATGATTGCGCCCGCGTGTATCGGGGTGATTAGCGGCTTCGGGGCGGACAGCTATCGGCTGGCGTTGCATGCGCTCAAAGCCTATTTAGACCGTCAGGCGGGGCGCTGAGATTGCTGGGCTTCGGCAATCCGCTTGAGGATACGGATAGCTTCGCCCTCGGCGAGGTTGGGGTTCTGCAGGGCGCGGTGGGCTTCGGTAAGAGCCTCGCGCAGGGGCGTTTCGGGCGGCAGGCTCTGAATCAGCTGGAGCAGGGTCGCACCGCTGGGCAGCCCCAGCTGGCGGCAAAGGCGCCGGCGCAGGTCTTCCATAATCGTGGAAAACGCGGGCTGAACCGCTTGCGCTGAAGCGTACAGGTTCGCTAGCGCGTCCACATACTCGCCCAGCGGGGGATGGCGCGGGCGCTCTGGCAGCGGCAAGCCGAACCGCCGCCCCAGCGAGACCATCACAATCGCTGTCAGCACCACCAGATGCGCAAACGCCACACGCAAGGCAGGTGGCGCATGTCCCCAGAAGCCGCGCGGAGCCGACTCTTCGTCCAGAATGAGATCGCCCAGCCCCGCGTCGTCAAAATAAATCACGCCACCATCAGGCAACACCTGCTTCACAAACGCCAGAAAGAACGCCGCGTTATCTGCCTCGCGTATCTGTCCGTTGGTGAGCCAGAGCCAGTCGGCGCATTCCAACACATAGCCGTCGCCATAGCGCATCAGCGCGACGGTCGCGCCGCCAGCGTCGCCCAGCAACGGCACCCAGGGGTACTCTGGGTTCGGCTTCAGGCGATTAAAGTCGCCCATCCGAACGGAACGAATCCCCGCCATCCAGTCGGGAGTCCAGAGGGGTTTGGCGTTCATAAAGCGCCGCTCTGGCACGGCGAAGGGGGGGCGTCCCTTGTCCGTGCGCAGGGCTTCGGGCAGGCGCGCATCGTTCGCCATCAGCACCAGCACGCTCCCTTCCTGAACCCAGCTGTCCAGATACTCGGCGTCTTCCTCTGTCCAGAACTGCATCAGGGAAAGCCCTTCCAGCGAGGCGGGCATCGGGAAGACAATCAGCATGTCGGCATCGTCAGGTAGATGCACGAAGGTGCGCTTCAGCGAGCGCACGGTGTAGCCGTTGCGTTCCAGCAGGCGCGCCAGCCCCTTCGCGCCGTACTGGTGCTGCCCATAACTGTACGGCAGGGGCGTGAAGCGTCGGTCATACGCCTCGCCCGCCAGCCGAAACATATAGGTCACCAGCGCGGCGAACAGCAGCACCAGCCCGATCAGGCGCCAGCGTTCCCCCCTACGCATGCACTTGCCCCCTCACCTTCTGCTGGAGCGTCTGGAAAACCGATTCGAGGGCGCGAAAGTCGCCTTCTGTGGCGGGGATATTGCCATACCAGATACGGTCAAACGCAATCGTGGGCGCGAGCATCAGACGGTAGGCTTCAGTGAGGAGCGCCAGATTTTCGGGCGTGGGCGGCTTGCGCAAACGCTCCAGATGCTCCCAGTTCGTCAGCGCGGGGTCGTAGGCAAGCAGCCGGTTCTCGTGGAGCAGGCGCAGCACGCCCAGATAGAGCGCGCGCACCGCCAAGGCGTACTCTCCCGATTGCGCCTTGAGCTGCGCCAGCCGATGCCATTCGTCGGCGCTCAACACGCGGGCGTCGTCAGGAATTTCCGCGCCCGTGAGGGTCGTTTTCGATAGAGGGCGACGCGCCTCGAATCGGCTCATCAAATAGGAAGCGAACAGCGCCAGCGCCAGAATCAGCAACGCAATCACCAGCCATTGAAGCACAGGACCCAGATTCGCCCCGCCCACGCCCCCAACCCGCCCGAAAAGCCGATTCAGCGCCTCCAGCAGGCGCACGAACCCCTCACGGATGGCATCCGCCACGCGCTCCCAGAAGGTTTTCTCGATAATCTCCATATCGGGTTCGGCGAAGATGCGCTCCAGCTGCTTCTTGACCGCCTCGCTGGAGGGCGGTACGGCGTGCGCACGCGCCCACTTGAGGTAGACCCCTACCGCCTGCTGCGCCTGCGCGAGGTCGTCGTTGTTCAGCGACTCGCGCGCCCTGCGCAGCTGCTCCCGGAGCGGCTGAAAAGCCTCCTGCGGCAAGCGACCCAGAATCTGGTCAGCATGCTGCAGGGTCTGCTCCCGCACGGCGCCCTGCTGTGTGGAGGCTCGGTTCAGCAGCGCCTGAACTTCCTGGAGCGCCGAAACCGTGTCGCCCCACGCCCATCCCCAACACACCCATAGCCCCACGCACACCCATAACAGCCATGCTCTCATCCCTTCCCACCCCGTGCCAGCACCTGCGCAATATCCAGCCCCTCCGCCCGATAACGCAGGTCAAAATAGAAAAAGAAACTGGTCAAATACATTGCCGGGTAGACCAGCGCGAACACAATATAACTCACAATATCCACCAGATTCCCGAAGGTGTTCGCCCAGCGTATATAGAGACCCTGCAAATCCACACCATACGCGTAGAGCAGCCCCGCCACAACCGACACAGCCAGCACCAGAAACATATATGCCGACAAGTACACAACCCCCTGAAACGCCCAGAACAGCAGGCAGCTGATAAACGCATGCCGAAAGTTTTTCCCAATCAAAGTGAACGCCCGCGAAAACGCGGTCTGCGCGTCGGTTTCTGGTTCAAACAGAATAATCTGCGGCAGGGTAATCACCCAGACCGTTGCAACCGCCGTCAAGATGAGCAGAACAACCGCCTCCAGCAGGTAGTAGAGTATCAGCATTATCAAGGAGACCGTGGGGTCCAGCCCCAGCGCGCCAATCGCTATCGGGCCTGCGACCATTCCAATCCCTGCTATCACGCCAATCACCACATAGATTAGCCCCAGCACCATGAAGGTGAGCAACTGATTGGCGATTAGTTGCCCCAGGCGGGGTCGGACAGCGTCCCACACTTCGCGTAGAGAGCGCACAGGCTCTCCCTGCAGAAAGCGATACGCCGTCCACGAGGTCATCACTGCCTGCAGGGGTGGTGCAATCATCAAATAGGGTAAGAGCAAGCACCATGAGCCGCACTCCAGAAGACTGGAGAGGGGCATCGGCGAAGGCGTTGCCGTGCGCCATTCGGTGAGGGCGATCGGGATCAGGAGCAGTACGGTAATAACGGTTGGAATCATGTAAATCAGAACGCTGAGTCGCGCCAGCAGAGGGAAATGCTCCCGATAGAGCGCCACCCCGTCGTCGATCATCTCATACGCCGACATCGGGCGCGTGAGCCATGCGAACTCAGAGCGCTGAAGACCACCCTCCCCTATCGCGGCGGTGCGCCAATCGCCGTACACCGAACGCCCTTCTCGCGGTTCCATAATGAGACGCTCAAATTTTTCGCTTGCGAGTCAGAAGTTCCTGCAAGGGTCTGTGGACGGGTACACTTTGGAGAGAACTTCCAGCCGTTCCAGGCGTCTTAAGGGGTAAACCATGAGCCTTATTGAGAGTTTTTTGGCGGCGCTGGACAGCCTGCGTGCGAATAAGATGCGCACAGGGCTGACGATGCTGGGCGTGATTATCGGCGTCGCGGCGGTGATTGCCATGATTGGTATTGCGCAGGGCGCCCGTCAGGCGACGCTGGAGCAGATTCAGCGTCTCGGCGCGAATGTGTTGACGGTACGCCCTGGTCAGGCGCGCCGCGGCGGCGCGTTCCTGGGGTTCGGCAGCGTGCAGAGCCTCAAAATCAGCGACGGGGAAGCCATCCTCAAAAGCTGCGGGCAATATGTGGCGCGCGTCTCGCCCGAAGTCTGGACCACCCAGCAGGTGAAATATCTGAACCGCAATATGCGCACCAGTATTTCGGGCGTTTCGCCCGAACTGGAGCAGATTCGCAACCTCGTGGTGGAGGACGGGCGCTTTTTCAC
>CAZQPV010000143.1:0-5825 GCA_964595265.1 uncultured Fimbriimonadales bacterium | reverse complement strand
CGCTGAAGATGTTGCTCACTAAATAGGGCGCTGTTCAGGGCGCAACGCTCTCGCAATCGCTTCGTACGCCCGCAGGTTTTGCAGTTCCCGTTGCTGTCGGGAGGCTTCGAGAATCTGCCACGCCCGCTCCAGCATCGTAATTCTGCTGGCATGCATTGGGCGAGACCGCACTCCTCATGCGGTTTCCCATAGCGCACTCACGGGCTGCGCCCAGAGGCGCTCGCCGAACGGTAGCGTCTTCGTGCCCGTGTAGAACACGACGCCTACCTGCCACCGCTCACGCACAACCGATTGCAGAAACCGTAAGCCGCGAAAATCATCTGAATCAACACAGCTACTTGCTTTGACCTCCACACCCACAATTTCCCCTGAAGCCTTTTCCAGCACGAAGTCCACTTCATACCCGGAAGCCGTACGAAGGTGATAGAGACGCACGCGCTGTCCGCTGAACTCAATTTGTTTAAGCAGCTCTACTCCGACGAAGCTTTTCAGCATGCGCCCTCGTAGCAAGGGGTCTTGCACGAGTCGGGTCTTATCCACATCCAGCAGGGCGCAGGCGACGCCCGTATCGTTCAGCAAAATCTTGGGCGTCTTCAGAAGGCGCTGGCTGATGTTGGTGTACCATGCGGGAACGCGTGTCAGCATGAACATCGATTCCAGAAGGTTCAGGTAGCGGCGGAGCGTTGTCTGGGGGATACCGCACTCGTGTGATAAGCCTGCATGATTGAGCCTCTGGGCGCTATTGGCAGCGAGCAGGCGCGCCAGCAACACCAGCTCGCTGACCCGCTGAATTTCCGCCAGCTCGCGCACTTCGCGTGTCAGCAGGGCGTCCAGATACCCGCGGAGCCACTCGGCTCGAGCTGCGGGGGTGGGCGCCAGCACCGCGCTGGGATACCCGCCCTTCACCACGCGCTCCCAGAGATCGCCTGCCTCTGTTTCTACAAGCGAGAGCTGCCCCTGCAGAGCTTGCTCCAGCCATCGCTCACGCTTGCCAGCCAGCTCGCCTTGCGAAAGGGGGTACAGAGTCACCGCGCCCATTCGTCCCACCAGCGGTTCCCCCATCCGAAAGCGCACGACAGGGTTCGCCGAACCCGTCAGCATAAACTGCCCCACGGCACGCTCCCGATCAATACGCGCCTTGAGGGGAAGTAAAATCTCCGGAACACGCTGAACTTCGTCCAGCACACTGCCTGCGGGCAACGCCTCAATAAAGCCCGCAGGGTCTGAACTGGCAGCTTCCAGAGTTGCGTGGTCGTCAAAACTATAATAATATTTCAAATAGCCTTTTGTCATGAGTTGGCTTGCCAGCGTGGTCCTCCCCACCTGCCGCGCCCCCTGCAACATCACCACAGGAAACACGCTCATCAAACCCACTATACGCTCCGTGAGCCACCGCTCCAGCATTACGAGAGAGAGTATACCCAGCAGGTGGTTGAAAATCCGCCACTAAGTGGCGGATTTTCAACCACGACACAACGCGGAAGCGCGGTTTTCGCACTCCCTCTACTCCACCAGCAGCGACTCTTTCAGTCGCTCCCACGGCGGGTTCTGTTTGGCAATCATGGCAAGGCTGACGGAGCGCAGAGCCTGTTCAGCACGATCGCGCAGGTTCTGCCAGAGGTGGTGCGCCGCACAGGGCGTTTCGGCTCTACACACCACGCGGTGATCCAGCAAGCAGTGATGCTTCTCGATGGAACCCTCCACCGCGACGAGAATATCGTAGAAACTGATTTCGTCTGCAGGGCGCGCCAGCGAGAACCCCCTCTGTACACCCCGATGAGGGCGCACAATGCCTGCCCGTGTGAGAACGTCAAAAATGTTATAGAGAAAATGCACCGAAATCCCTGTTTCCGCCGCGAGGTCCTTGACGGTAGCGATTGCACCGTCGCCCCGCTGCGCCAGCCGCGCCAGGGAGCGGATAGCATATTCGGTTTTCGCCCCGAAATCCAGTAGCCGTATCATGCCTGTTCACCTCATTCAGTCCACTAAAAGCAATTATACCCTATAGACTCACGAAAATCGCGCTCTGGCGGGAGGGATTGCCAGAGCGCGACGGAGAGAGGGAGATGCAAGGAACTGCCCTATGCAACAGCAACTTTTGCGCCAAAGGGCTATCCCAGCACTCCCTGAAGGCACTCGAAGAGTGCCATTGTCAGTGCGTCGGGGTTCAGGGGCGGTGGTGTGGGATGCGGATGCCCAAAGAGCCGTTCCACAGGCACGCGCGGCGCCTCTATGGGAATGGACGCCTGAAGCAGAGTCGCCTCTGGAAACACGCGCAGGGCGCACCCCATCAGCTTGACCCCCGTTTCGGCATGCACAATATCCGCGGGCGTCGCGCTGGCAAAGCAGTCCCCCCCGTCCCCTGCATGGGTAAGGGGGGATTCCGGGCGTGTGCTCCCTACCCTTGCGGGCACACCCAGCCGCGCAAACACTTCCACAAACGCGGGCGTAATCGTGCGGTAGATAACGAACGGATAGGGACGCTCCAGTGGGGGGCGCCACACCAACGCCAGCGTCAGGTCGTGCCCGTGAAGTACCGCCTTACCCCCTGTTGGACGTCGGAAAAGGGGGGTGCCCAGCCGCGCCGCCTCGTGAATCAGGGCTTCAGGCAAGCGCTGGTGAACGCCGTAAGTGATGGCAGGCGACGCCCACTGATAGACTCGCAAAGTCGGCGGGATAGCGCCCTCCAGGAAAGCGTTCAGCAGCGCCTCATCCCGCGCCATGTTCCCCTCAGGAGGGCAAACGCCCTCGCTCAACAAGCGCAGGCGGGAACCTCGCTGGGATAGAACACCTTCCCCTGCCATCGAAGCACCAGATTCTTCGCCGCACCCGCCTCGTCCAGACGGCGCACAGGCGTGCTGTAGGGCGCGTTTTTCAATAGATCGGGCTGCTCCATCGCCTCGCGGGCAATCTCCAGCAGCGCGTTCGCGAACATGTCCAGAGTCTGTTTGCTTTCGGTTTCCGTCGGCTCGATCATCAGGCACTCTGGCACAATCAGTGGGAAATACATCGTGGGCGGGTGGAAACCGTAATCCAGCAGCCGCTTCGCGATATCGAAGGCGCGCACGCCGTAATGCTGCTTGTAATGCTGGGCAGTGACGACGCACTCATGCATGCAGAAGCGCTCCACAGCGGGCGGGAAGGCGTGCCGAATCCGCGTTAGCAGGTAGTTCGCGTTCAGCACGGCGAACTCGGCAATATGACGCAACTGTTTGCCCCCATAAGAGCGGATGTAAGCGTAGGCGCGCACCAGATTCAGAAAGTTCCCGTAGAACGCATGCACGCGCCCGATGGATTGGGGATAATCGTAATCCAGGTGATAGCGCCCATCCTGATACACCACGCGCGGCACGGGTAAAAACGGCTCCAGATGCTTCGCGACGCCGACCGCGCCCGCCCCCGGACCGCCGCCGCCGTGGGGGGTGGAAAAAGTCTTGTGCAGGTTCAGGTGCATGCAGTCAAAGCCGATATCGGCGGGGCGCACGACACCCACCAGCGCGTTCATGTTCGCGCCGTCCAGAAACACCAGCGCCCCGGCTTGGTGGAGCATCTCACAGGCGCGCGGTGCATTCTGGTCAAACAGCCCCAGCGTGCTGGGATTGGTGAGCATCATCGCTGCCACTTCGTCGCTGAGCGCGGCTTCCAGCGCCGCAAGGTCGGTGTTCCCCTGCGAATCGGTCGGCACGGGGCGCACGGTGTAGCCACACAGCGCGGCGGAGGCAGGGTTCGTTCCGTGCGCCGAGTCGGGAACCAGCACCACCCTGCGCTTGTGCCCTTCTCCGCGCGACTCGTGATACGCCTTAATCAGCATCAGGCAGAGCAGCTCGCCGTGCGCTCCCGCCACATTCTGCAGGCTAATTGCGTCAAACCCCGTAATCGCCTTGAGGTCTTCCTGCAGCTCGTAGATGAGCTGGAGCGCCCCCTGTGAAAGCGATTCGGGCAGAAAGGGGTGTGCATGCGTGAATCCGGGCAGGCTGGCGACCTTCTCGTTGATGCGAGGATTATATTTCATCGTGCAGGAGCCGAGCGGGTAAAAGCCGATATCGATGCCGTAGTTGCGTTGCGAGAGGCGGGTGTAATGGCGCACTGTGTCCAGTTCGCTCACTTCAGGCAGCTGGGGCGGCTCGGCGCGCAGGTTCTCGGCGCCAAGCAGTTCGGCAAGCGGGCGACGGGGCACATCACACACAGGCGGGCGCACGCCCCAACGACCGGGCACGCTCCGCTCAAAAATTAAAGGAAAATCCACGCTCAAGCGTCCCATAACGGCAAGAGTATACCCCAGCCCCTACTCCAGCGGGATGAGCCGAATGTTACGAAAATGAATCTCGCCCCCTTCCGACTGGAGCGCGATATGCCCGGAGCGCACTTCTGCGTTCCAGCCCTCATTAACCACCTCGCCGTTGACCTTCAGCGTAACGCGGTCGCCTTTGACGGTAATCTCGTACTCGTTCCATTCGGGCTGGGGCTTCTCGGCGGATTTATGACGCCAGCGGTGGCGCGGGGCATTTTTGTCCACATACTGGGGGTCAGTGTCCATGCGATACTCGTCAATCAGCCAGAAGTCGCCTGAATTCATATACATCAACTGCGCCTCGATAGAGCGGGGCCAGATTTTATGTTCGCCGTGAAGGCGCAGCAGCACGCCGCTGTTGCCCGGCTTTTTGTCGGGCGCCCAGCGCCACTCCAGTTTGAGGATAAAATCGCGATACACCTTCTCGGTGTAGATATAACCCAGCGGCGTGCCTTTACAGATGAGAATCCCGTCCTGAACGCTCCACACCGCTTCGGGTTTCACATTCGGGTCGGCGAGAAACGCCTTCCAGCCCGTGAGGTCTTTGCCGTTGAAGAGCGGAATCTCTTTGGGCGGTTTCTGTTGCGCCAGCATCTGTGTGCCCAGCACACATGCAATCGCGAGTGCCCCAATCATCAGCCAGAGTGTTTTCATCGTAGCCTCCTTGTGAACAATTTCACGAGGGCTGGGGGGATTCCTGCCGATTCGCGCGGTCCAATCGGGTATACTGTGGGCAGATGAAAACAGCGGTTCGCCCAGCTGCTCTGGCTGGGGTAGAGACATTGGGTCAAAAGCTGCGCGCGTACTGGCTCCTGAGCAAGCCCCGCGTCACGGTTCTGGTCTGGTTGACCACGCTGGCGGGGCTGGTGCTGGGAGGTTGGGGTCAATCGCTGCCGCCGGGGCTGATGGCAGCGACCCTGATAGGCTCGTGGCTGGTGGTGGCGTCGGCGAACGCCTTCAATCAGGTGATTGAGTGGGAGTATGACGCGCGGATGAGCCGCACTGCCTCGCGTCCCATCCCTGCGGGGCATGTCAGCGTCCTGGAAGGCTGGATGGTGGCAATTCTCGGGGGCATTGCAGGCGTGGCAGTTCTGGCGCTCTGGGTCAACCCTCTGGTGGCGTGGCTGGGGGCGATTTCTATTGGGCTGTATGCTTTTGCGTACACGCCGCTCAAGCGTCGCACGCACCTCTGCACGGCGATTGGGGGCATTCCGGGTGCCATTCCGCCGCTGGCAGGCTGGGCTGCGGCGCAGGGGGTCATCACGCCCGAAGCGCTCCTGCTGTTCACCATACAATACCTCTGGCAGTTTCCCCATTTCTGGGCGATTGCATGGATGTATCGTGACGACTACGCGGCGGCAGGGTTCCGGATGCTTCCCTATGCAGGCGCCGATGGCAAGGCGACGGCGCGGCTGACTCTCTGGTACACGCTGGCGCTGGCGCTGTTTAGCCTGACCTTCACGCTCTATGTGCAAAAGCCATGGCTCTACCTGCTGATTGCGGGGCTGCTGGGGCTGTGGCATCTGCGCCTGTC
>CAZQPV010000142.1:0-5835 GCA_964595265.1 uncultured Fimbriimonadales bacterium | reverse complement strand
AGCACGCCTGTTTCGGGGTTCAGCGCGTTTTCGGCGAAGCGGGTAGGGCGCAGGGGCGTGATGTCCACAGGGAGAGGCAAGCCCAGAATGAGTCGCGCCACAATCTCGCCCAGCGCGGGCGCGTGCATCACTCCATGCCCCGACGAGCCGTTCACCAGATACAATCCCCTGCATTCGGGTGCTTCGCCCACAATCGCGTGGCGGTCGGGCGACATCTCGTAAAGTCCTGCCCAGCTGGTGTGGGGGTCTATGCGCGCTTCGGCAAGACACGGCACCCGCTGGCAGGCGCGCTGGAACACAATTTCCAGCCACTCGGTCTCCAGAGTGGTCTCAAAGGTATGCTCCTGCTTCAGTCCGTGCGGGTAGAGCAACAACACGCGCCCATCGCGCACCCGCAGGTGAAACCCGTCGCTCACATCGATGCTCATGGGCATCGTTTCGGGGAGTTTGTCGAACGGGTAGGTCTGGGCTACCTGGCGCTTGACGGGCGTTACGGGCAGGTGGACTCCCGCCGTGCGCGCCAGTTCGGCAGCCCAGGCGCCGCAGGCGTTCACCACGGCGCCCGCCTCGATGCGCTCGGAGCCAACCTCCACGCCCCGAATGCGCTCCCCTTCGCGCCAGAGGCGTACCGACGGCACGCCAAACCGATACTCCACCCCCAGCCGCTGCGAGGCGCGCCAGTAGCCCTCCAGAATCTGCATCGGGCGAGTGAACCCGTCCCAGTCGCAAAAAGTGCCACCCACCAGATCATCCGTGTAGAGGGCGGGGTTAATCTGGCGAATCTCGTCTACCGACACCTCACGCACGGCGTGGACGCCTGCAGCGCACTGTACCGCCAGCGCTTGACGCAACAGGCTCATCTGCTCCTGGGTTGTGGCACAGAAAAGATAGCCATGCGGGCGATAGCCCGAATCGACGCCGATTTCGTCGGGGAAACGCAGCAGCTTCTCCCGCGAGAGAAGCGAGAGGCGCACATTGATTTCAGTTGTGAACTGGCATCGGAACCCACCTGTCGCCTTGCCCGTGCTGCCTGCTCCCAGCGACTCCGCGCGTTCCAGCACCAGCACTCTTTTTTGCCCCAGCACGCTCAGATGATAGGCGACGCTCGCCCCCATCACCCCTGCGCCCACCACAATCACTTCGCAGGTCATGTTTCCGATTCTACCCTGCAAGGGTATACTATCGCCATGCGAGACTTACCCGACGCGAGCCACGCGAAACTGCCGCGCTGGCGGGGCTTCAACCTGCTGAACCGATTTCATCTCGACTGGAGCAACCGCCCCTTTGAAGAGCGCGAGTTCGAATGGATTGCTGAACTGGGGTTCAACTTCGTCCGCCTGCCGATGGACTACCGCATCTGGACGGACAAAGCCAATCCCTACAACCTCGACCAGAGCGTGCTGGAAGATATTGACCGCGCCGTGCGCTGGGGCGAGAAATACAAAATCCATGTGCAGATTAACTTTCACCGTGCGCCGGGCTACACCGTCGCCTCACCGCCTGAACCCGCCAGCCTCTGGACCGATACCGAGATGCAGCGCCTCTGCGCCTACCACTGGGAGCAGTTCGCCCGACGCTACAAGGGCATACCCGCGCGGCAGCTGAGTTTCAATCTGTTTAACGAGCCTGCAGGGGTAGACGCCGAGCGCCATCGGCAGGTGGTGGAGCGCGTGGTGGAAGCCATTCGCAAGGTAGATCCCCAGCGGCTGATTGTGTGCGACGGGCGCGACTGGGGACTGACCCCCGCCGAAGAGCTGCTCCCCCTGAAAGTGGCGCAGGCGACGCGCGGATACCAGCCGTTCCGATTGACCCACTATCAGGCGGAATGGGTGCAGGGAGCTGACAAGTGGGCGAAGCCCGCCGAATACCCCCTCAAAGAGGGCGACACCGTGTGGGACAAAAACCGCCTGTGGGAGACCTTCTACGCGCGATGGAAAGCCTTTGAACAACGGGGTGTCGGGGTGATGGTGGGCGAGTTCGGCGCGTACAACAAGGCACCCCATAAAGTTGTGCTGGCGTGGATGCGCGATATGCTCGAACTCTGGAAGGCGGCAGGCTGGGGCTGGGCGCTCTGGAACTTCGAGGGGAGCTTCGGTATCCTCAACAGCCAGCGCGCCGATGTGAAGTACGAATCGTGGCGCGGCAAACAGCTGGATCGGGCGATGCTCGAACTGCTCCAGCAGTATTGACGGGCGTGTATAATTCGCTTCGATGAAGCGGTTGTACGCACAGGTCTACGGGCGCGTGCAGGGCGTGGGCTTTCGCTGGTTCGTGCAGGAACACGCCACGCGATTGGGACTGACAGGCTATGTGCGCAACCTGCCCAACGGCTCGGTGGAGGTGGTGGCAGAAGGAGAAGAAACGGCGCTCCGTGCCCTGCTGGAACAGGTGCTTCGGGTGGGCCCACCGGGCGCGTGGGTGCGGGAGGTGGAGACTCACTGGGACGCGGGTACGGGCGAGTTTCGGGAGTTTCGGATTGCGCGTTAAGCTAACGCTGTTGCTGACGCTGCTGGGGTGGGTGGCGCTGGCACAGCCGCGGGTCGTGGTGATTCTGGTGCATGAGGGGCATACGCACGAGGATCTGGGGGGCGCCGTGCGCCATCAGCGTGCTTGGATGCTCTGGTCCGACACTGCAACCCCTGCCCGCGCGCTCACGCTCGCCACAGGCGAACCGCAGAATGCCTCGCCGAGCGAGGTGGCGCTCGCGTTCGCCGAATCGCCTTATGAACACGGCACAGCAGGCGAGGCGTTCCAGCGGCGCACGGGCAAGACGCCCCCTGCAGGCGCGGTTGTGGCGCTGGGGGCAGGCGCCCTCTCACGCAAAGGTCTCTTAACCAAAACCTTCGCCAGTCGAATGAACGCGCTGGGCAAACGCGGCGTTTACATGCGCCTTCAGGACTCGCCTTCTCCCACACCCTACGCCCTGCTTGCCGTAAGCGAGAAAGGCTACTTCATGCCCCAGACCTTCCCCGACGCCGAGCTGTTGCGTGTGGCGCTGTTGCAGAAGCAGGTGGATTGGGCGTTAATAGAGGTCTCTCGCTGGCGCTACAGCGACTGGGAACTGCTCATTGGCGAGGGAATTGAGACATGGGTTGTGTGTACGCGCGCGCCGCCGGAGGCGCAGGGGAGTCGTCTTGCAGCCGTTGTGCGCTACGCGGCGCGGGAGCGCAACGGCTTGCTCACCAGCCCCTCCACGCGCTGGGCAGGGCTGATACGCGATGTGGACTTTGCGCCGAGTCTGGAATACGCTCTTGTGCGCCGATGGAACCCAGCGCGGAGTGCAGGCGCGCCCGCTTTTGAGGTAAGCCGCTCCGATTGGCATCGATTCTGGAACGGCTTGCTGGTGCGCACGGCGTCGCGGCGGATTTCAGAGCAGATTGGCTATGGTTGGCAGAGCGACGCGCTGGGGCGCATTCTAGGGCTGGAGTGGGTGCAGCGCGAACTAACGCCTGTGGTGGAGGGCGCGATTGGGGGGCTGGGGCTTGGCTGGCTCGTGATGGGGCTTGCGCTCTGGCGGGCGGGCGGGCTGCACGGGCGCCTGCGTCGCCTCTTTGTGGCAGGGCTGGGGCTATGGGCGCTTGCGCCCGCGGTCTTTCTTAGCCTTGCCTATTGCCCCTTCGTGATGTGGGAGGAAAACTACGGCGTGGACACGGCAGCAATCGGGGGCTGGCTGACGGGCGTGTGGCTGGCGCTGGCGATGTGCGCATGGGGTCTCGCACGCGCGCTGGAGTTGCCCCTGATGGGCGCGGTGGGGTTCCTCACGCTGGCGCTGGTGATGACCGATTTGCTGATAGCGGGGAGCTATGGAGTGAACCGCTCGCTTATGGCGACGGGGCTGGTGGGGGGCGAGCGCCTATATGGGGTGGACGGTTTCTGGCTGGGCGTGGTGCTAACGGCGGGCGTGCTGGCGCCGTCGGCGTATCTGGAGAGTCGCCAGAAGGGGCGGTTCGGGAGTCGGGGGCTGCTGGGCCTGGGCGCGCTCTACGGTTGCCTGATGCTCATGAGCGGTTTGCCCCTGCTGGGGGCGAACTTCCCCGCATGGAGCGTGCTGGGAGCAGGGTTCGGGCTGGTGGCGCTCTACCAGGCGCGCGTTCTGCCCGAAAACCCTTCTGTCCGTATGCTCCTGCTGATGGTGCTGGCGCTGGCGGCGCTGGGGTGGTGGCTCGCGTGGGCGATGGAGGTTTATGACGCTTCGCAGGCGTGGCAAAAGCGCGCCGTGGGCGTTCCGATGCTGGGCTGGAACCCAGTAAGCGCGGGCTACGGGCTGGCGCTTGTGGGGACGGTTGCGCTGGGCGCGTGGCTCTTTCGGGGTCAGGTGGCGCGGTTCTGGGCGCGGGCGACGGCGATGCGCTGGGGCGTGCTGGCATGCTTTGCGGGCGGGCTGAGTGCGCTCTTTTTATTGCCCGATGGCCGGCGCACGCTCATGGTTGCATGTATCGGCGTGTGTCTCGGGGTCGCAGAAAGCCTGCTCGGCGTCAGGGAGTGGGGCTATCCCGCCGAAGCGAACGGCAAAGCGCACTGAGTCGGCAGGAACCTGCGCGCCGCGCCCGAACTATACATCCCCAAGGAGGGAACGATGCAGGAGCGACGGGAAAGCACTTTCGCGATAGCGTTTCGTGTGCTGTTTGAGAAGCCTCAGCTCGCGGTGATGATGTTTTTGCAGTACGCCATCTGGGGCACATGGGCGGTGCCTCTGTCGGGCTACCTGGAGAGCAAGCTGGGCTTTTCGGGCACAGGGCTGGCGTGGATTTATAATGCCCTGCCCATTATGAACCTGATTGTGCCTTTCACGGCGGGTCAGGTGGCGGATCGGTTTATGCCTGCCCAGCGGGCGCTGGCTATCTTTTACTTTCTGAGTGGCGTGCTGCTTCTGGCGCTGGCGTTTCAGCGCGAGCTGGCGCCGATGATGGCGCTGATGCTGGCATACGCCTTCTCCTATGCGCCGACTCTGGCGCTCTCCAACTCGGTCGCGATGCGCAATCTGGATAACCCTGCGATTGAGTTCGGTCCGATTCGGGTGTGGGGCACAATTGGCTGGATTGTGGCGAACTGGTTTGTGAGCTACACGCGCACCGCTTTTCAGTCGCTGGAGTGGGGCGTGATCGACATTTTCGTCCTTTCGGGCGCCATCTCTATTCTGGCGGCGCTGGTGGCGCTCGCTCTACCGCATACGCCGCCTGCCCGCGAAGCCGCCGATCCGCTGGCGTTTATGCGTGCTTTTGGCTTGCTGCGCAACCCGAACTATCTGGTGTTTTTCATCACCGCGCTGATTGTGGCGACCGAGCTGCCGATTTACTATGTGCTGACCTTCCCGTTTCTGCAGACGGCAGGTGCTGGAATCGGGATTACTGCCAAGAATCTGCCCTCCTGGATGACCATCGCTCAGATTGCCGAAATCTTCACGATTGCATTCATGCTCCCTGCGGTACTGCCTGTGTGGGGCATTCGCAAAACGATGCTGCTGGGCATTCTGGCATGGCCCATACGCTATGCGGTGTTTGCGCTGGCATGGGCACTGCACGAGACTAACCCACAAATCGTGTGGCTGGCAGTGGCGGCGCTGGCGCTTCATGGGTTCTGCTATGTGTTCTTCTTCGTGGTGGCGTTCATCTACACCGACATGGTGGCGCCCGAAGATGTGCGCTCTTCAGCGCAGGCGCTGATTAATGTGGCGGTGCTGGGGATTGGCATGCTGGTGGGCACTTTCTTCGCGGGCTGGCTGAAGGACTTCTTCACAACCGACGGCGCAACGAACTACACGATGGTGTTCGCCGTCCCGACGGTGATTACCGTGCTGGTGGCGGCGGTGTTTGCGGTAGCGTTTCGGGAGCGTGC
>CAZQPV010000141.1:0-5838 GCA_964595265.1 uncultured Fimbriimonadales bacterium | reverse complement strand
CAAACCGACTTCACACTGGCTTACATGCGGCTGGATTACGGAGGTCGCGTGGATCAGGACTACCGCCCAGCCAAAGACCGCGCCGTGATTCGCCTCGCCCACTGGAACGAAAAGGGGTGGAGCGGACAACTGGCTTTCGTCTACCCCGCGGCGCACCTGGGTTATACCGATGCTTATGCATGGAACAGCTTCTTCACCCTGATTTATCGCTCCGATTCGCGCACGCGGTGGAACCTGCGGATTGATAACCTGTTCAATACGCGCACCGAGCTGGCGCGATGGGTGCCAGGTGGAGGGCGCACAGTATGGCTCACACTCCAACGCGAGTGGTGATTCGAGAGAGCAATGCGACAGGGCATCACAGGCTGGATTTGGGGAGCATGGCTGATTCTCTGCTGGGCCACTGCAAGCGCCCAGACCGCTCCTGTTCTCATCCTCAAGAGCCGCGAAGGCGCGCTCTATGAGCCTGTGGTGCAAAGCCTGCTGGCTGAGCTAAAGCGCAAAGCGCCTGATCTCAACCCTCCTGTGTTTAGTCTGACGGGCAGCAAAACCGACGCCGAAGTCGTGCGTAACCTGCTGGAACGCAAACCGCGCGTGATTGTGGCAGTTGGAACCGATGCCACGCTCCAGCTGAAACAACACACCCAATCGCTCCCTGAATCGCAGCGCCCGATTGTGGTGTTCACGATGGTGCTGGACCCCGTGGCGCTGGGGTTAGTGCCAAGCACGGAGCAGTCAGAGCCTCACTTTGTGGGGGTGGCGCTTACGGTGCGCCCTCAGCGCCAGTTTCGCGCCCTGCTGGATGTCGCGCCAGCAGTCAAGCGAATCGGTGTCGTCTACAACCCCAACGATACAACCTCGGTGCGCCTAATTCAGCAAGCCCATGAAGATGCCGAGAAGTTGGGGCTACAGATTGTGGAAGCCCGTGCCGCCAAGCCCGAAGAGGTGCCCCAGGCGCTCAACACTCTCAAAAATCAGATCGACGCTTTCTGGCTGATTCCCGACCCTGTATGCGCCGCGCCCCAGCCGTTTCAGCAGATTCAGGCGTTCGTCTCGGAGCAGAAGCTGCCGCTGGTGGCGTTTTCCGACTCGTATGTGCGACGCGGCGCCCTGATGGCGGTGGGTCCTGACCTTGCGGAACAGGGCGTGCTGGCAGCCGAGCGGGTGCAGCAAATCCTCAACGGCGCGCCCGCAGAAACCATGCCTCTACTGACCCCGCGACGCCTGCTTTCCTACTACAATATTGCCCAGGCACGGCGGATTGGAATTGCGATTCCCGATATGCTTTTGAATCTTGCCGAAAAGGTGTTTGACCAATGAAGCGGTTAGGGCTGCGCGCGAGGCTGACGCTGTTTTACGGACTGATGGCGCTGGCGCCCATTCTGCTGGCGGGCTACCTGCTTTATGTCTATCTGGGCGCCCAGACCACACAATCCATCGCCCACCTCCAGACGCAGGCGGAGCATCAGCTCCGTCGCTACCACCGCACCACCACACAAGCAGCAGAGCAGGCATTTGAGGAGTCGCTTCGTGCCACCCAGCCAGCGCTGGAACACCAGCTCCACGAGTTTCGCCAAACTGCGCAAGCCCAGCAGAGTCAGGCACTGAAACAAAGCCTCGCCCAGTTTTCTGCCCAACTCCAGCATGACCTGCGGCAGGTGCAGACAGAGACCGAGCGCAATACCCAGCACATCCTAGCGCAAGCCAGCCAGCGAATCGAGACCGCTCAGCAGCGGGCACTGGCCACGCTGCTTGCCGAATCGTCGCAAGCCGCCCAGAACGCCCTGAGTGAGCTCATCAAAACCCAGCTCCACCTGCTGGCAGAGAGCCTCTCGCGCCAGGTCGAAGCAATTGCCCGTGGCTATATCACGCAGCTCACCCTGATTGCCCAGCAGCCCGCCATTCAGTCAGGGCGCGAGACCGAAAGCCGCTGGATTCTACAAAGCCTGCAGAACCGCGAGCCTGCTTACCAGCTTCTTGCGATTCTGAACGCTCAGGGGCAGCCGCAGTTGATCCTCAGCGACGAGGAAATCCCCGAAACGGTGCTGAACCCGCTGATTCAGCCTTTGTGGGACGCGCTCCAGCGAACCGATGACCCCGTGGTGGGCAAGCCAGAACTGGTAGCAATCGGGGGGCGCGCGACCCCGTGCGTGCCGTTGATGGCTCCCATCCGTCAGAGGGGAACGGAGCTGGTGGGGGCAGTGTTTGCGATTGCGTCACTGGAGGAGATGCGCCAGCTGCTGCAAACTTTTCGGATTGGTAAGCGCGGCGTCGCTTCGCTGGTGGCGGCGGATGGCACGCTCCTGGTTCATCCCAATCAGCCCCAGATTGGCTCCCCTTTCGGACTCGCCTTGCCTGAACCAGGCACGGTTCAGGAAGCACACGGTCCACAAGGGAAGTTATTGCTGGCGACCACACGCATCGCGCAGCTGGACGCCTACCTCGTGGTTACTCAACCCACAGAAGAGGCGTTCCAACTGGTGGAGGCGCTCCAGAAGCGACTTCAAGACAGCTATCAGGCTCAAACGGGAGCTATTCAGGGGACACTACATCAGATTCGGCGCGATTTAGAGGCACAGTTAGAGTTTCAGCACCAGCGCTCGCGCGCCCAGATTCGTGCTAGCCTGAGTCAGGTGCAGACCCGCTCGCAACATCAGCTCAACACCGCCCTGACCACGCTCAGCCAGCGCCAGCGCGCCGGGTGGCTCGCCCTCCTGCAGAACAGCTTCCGACTTTTGCAAGAGAACCTCCATCACCAGCTGGCGGAAGTGCAGAGTCAGGTGTTTGAGCAAACGCGCCAGCAGTTCGGAGTCATCCGCCAGCAGATTGTGGAAAACATCACCCAGCAGATGCAGAACGCTTTCCTGATAGCCCTCTTCACTGTGGGGGTATTTATTCTGCTGGGCGGTCTGTACCTGCACCGCACGCTGGTGCGCCCGCTGCGCGCGATTGTCAACGCCAGCCACGCGATTGCCGAGGGCAACCTCGCACAGCGGGTTCAGCTGCCGTATCAGGGATGTCCCGACCTTAACCATCTGGCGGAATCACTGAATTTTATGATAGACTCGCTGCGTCAGGCGGAGGCGCAGCTGATTCAGTCCTCCAAGCTGGCGTCGCTGGGCACGCTGGCGTCGGGTGTGGCGCACGAGCTCAACCAGCCGCTGGCAATCATTCGCGCGATTGCGCAACAGAATCTGGAGGTTCTACAGAAGGGCGAACTGACCCCGCAAGAGCAGGCTCTGCTACAGGAAGACCTCCAGATTATTGAGCGTCAAACCGCCCGCATGAGCCAGATTATTCTACACTTGCGCACTTTTGCCCGTAAGCCAAGCGACACACTGGAGCCTGTGAACCTCAACGATGTGGCGCGGAACGCGCTTATCCTGCTCCGGGAGCAACTGCGTCAGCGCGGAATCACGCTCATAGAAGAATATGACAAGGCGCTGCCGAAAGTGATGGGTGAAGCCAATGCGCTGGAGCAGATTGTGATTAACCTGCTCACCAACGCCCGCGACGCGCTGGAAGGGACTCTTGATGCCCAGATTCGGGTTGCCACGCGCAGTGTCGAGCGCGACGGCGCGCTCTGGGTGGAACTGAGCGTCTCCGATAACGGTCCTGGCGTGCCCGAAGCCATCCGCTCCCAGATTTTTGATCCCTTCTTCACCACCAAAGACCCCAACAAGGGCACAGGGCTGGGGTTAGCCATCTCGCTGGAGATTGCCCAGAAACACAAAGGCACGCTCCGACTGGAACCCACGGAGCGCGGAGCGTGCTTTGTGTTGCAACTGCCCGCAGCGCAAGCGGAGCGCGAAGCCGCTTAGAGGCTCCCCAACACCAGCGACTCGGCGTTCGCCACCTTGTCGGCGACCTCGTTCAAAAACTCCGCCGCGCCCACGCCATTAATCAGGCGGTGGTCAAAGGTCAGCACCAGATTTACATGGGGCACGCCGTCCACGGGGAAGGTGTCGCCCGCGAACAGAATCGCCACCGCAGGCGCCACCAGCACGGGAATGGCGTCCACAATTTGATACCCTCCCATGTAGGTAAGCAGGAGCTGCATGCTGGCGTCCGCCTGATCTTCGCCTGCGCGCGCTTTGCGAATTTGCGCCTGCGCGGCACGCACGAACGACACAAAATCCAGCGCGGAGGCTTCCTTCACCAGTGCCGTGACCAGCTCGTCGCCTGGACGCGCCACGGCAATCCCCAGATTCACATGCCGATATTCACGCAGGGTGTCTTCGCCCACCAGCTGGGAGCGGAACTTGGGATGATTGCGTGTGGCTTGTACCACACAGTAAGCGAACACCTGAAACTCGGAGGGCTGTACGGGCACATCGGTGCGCGCTTTAAGCTGGGCGACCGTGTTCTGAATGCTGTCCCAGCGGGCAGTGCGGCGCATGGTGGCGGGCACCACCAGCTGGCTGCTGCGCTTGAGCCGATAGATAAAGGTGCGCTGCTGCTGGGGAAGTGGATAGTCCACATAACCCCCGGGCGCGACCGTGCGGGTGCTGAGATAGTGGTCAATATCTTCGGGCATGAGCTTGTTGCCGTTGCGCGGGGGAATACGGCGCAGCTCCTCTTCAGAGATCCCTTTCTGGCGGGCGTAGGCGCGCGTGCGGGGCGGGATAATCACCTCCAGCCGCTCGCCGACCGCTGGCGCGGGCGCACTGATGGGAATTTCCACACTTGGCGTGGCGTGTCCTGCACCGTGTGCCGGAGCGGGCGCCATCTCCACCGCGCCCTCCACCTCCATGCGGGCGATTGGCGCCCCAATCGGCAAAATGTCGCCCTCCTTCGCCAGCCACTCTACAATCACACCCGTGTAGGGGCTTTCGACTTCCACATTCGCTTTGTCGGTCTCCATCTCATAGATATGCTCGTCCCGCTGAACGCGATCGCCCGGCTGTTTCAGAAACCGCAGGACGCGCACCTCGGTCAACCCTTCGCCTAACTGTGGAACCACGACCTCAACAATCGCCATGTTTCGCCCTCCGTTGCGAGGAGTATTGTACCCGTTTTTTGCCCCCTGTCGGGTATACTTCCCCACGGAGGGAAACGATGCGAAACCTGATTATTGCGATTGCAGGGGTCTTACTGCTGGGTGCGCTGCTCGCCCAGCAGGATGCGAAAGCGTTCCTCAAGCAGGTGCAACAAAAGTACCGCAACGCCAAAACGATGGATGTGAATGTAAACCTGACCATCGAGTTCCAGATGGGGAGCAACAGTGGACGCCAGGTGATTGACGCCCACACAATTGTGCAGTTCCCCAACCGCGTGTATGCCGAAATCAAAGGCGGCACGATGGGCGAGACCGAAATCTATTCCGATGGCAAGACGATGTATATGTATAGCCCGGCGACCAAGCAGTATATGAAGCGCGCGGCGCCGCCCAGCTTGAAGGGACCGGGCGCAGGGATTTTGGGCCCCGTAGGACTGTTGTTCATACTCGCGGAGGAAGACCTGGACAAAGGGGGCGCTAACCGCAAGTTTGCGTTTAAGGGTACGCAGAATTTGCAGGGCAAGCAGGTGCGCGTGGTGGAAATCACCGAGAACCGCGGACGCGGCAGCGCCAGAGTGCGCCTGATGGTGAGCACGAAGGATATGCTGATCCACCGCGTGGAATCGGTGGAGACACGCCCAGGACAGCAGCCGGGACAGAGTATAACTCAGAAAGTCACCATCGCGATTAAATACAACAGCTTCGACAAGCCCGTGCCTGCAAGTCGTTTCAAGTTCACGCCCCCCAAAGACGCCAAAGAGATTCAGGCGCCCACTCCGGGTGCGCCAGGGGACGCACAGCGTCGCTAAAATAAAAGGGGGCGCACCTGTGTGCGCCCC
>CAZQPV010000140.1:0-5877 GCA_964595265.1 uncultured Fimbriimonadales bacterium | reverse complement strand
CCGCCGACCTCTTGCATGCCATGCAAGCGCTCTCCCAGCTGAGCTACCGCCCCACGCAGGGGTTATTATACCCTAAACCCCGTTTGGAATTGCAAGGGCAACCGTCCCTTACTCCAGCGCGGGCAGGGTCATGTCGCTGCTGTGACCGGGGAACATCTTCGCGCTGGGGTCTAAGGTGTGTTTCGCGTGGTTCACGGCGATGCACACCTCACCAACGCCAGTCGCAATCAGTTTGAGCTTGCCCTCGTAGGTACACACATCGCCCGCTGCGTAGACGCCCGGGAGGTTCGTGCGCATCAGGTGATCCACCTTGATGGCGTTGCCCTCCAGCTCCAGCCCCCAGCTTTTGATGGGTCCCAGGCTCGCCACAAAGCCCAGATTGAGTATCACGGCGTCCACGGGCAGTTCCATCTCTTCCTGCGTTTTGTTGTGGAAGATAACGGCGCGTTCCAGCCTGCCGTTGCCTTCCACACGACGCAGCTCGTAAGGGGTCAGTATCCGCACAGGCGACTGGCGTAGCTGGGCGACGCTCTGTTCGTGCGCGCGGAACTCGTCGCGGCGGTGTATCAGCACCACCTCACGGGCAATCGGGTAAAGGTGGAGCGCCCAGTCCACTGCCGAATCGCCGCCGCCCACAATCAGCAGGCGCTTGCCCTCAAACTGGGATTTATCGCGCACGCCGTAGTAGACGCCTTTGCCTTCAAAGGCTTCCACGCCCCCGGCGTTCAGTTTGCGCGGCGTGAAGGCGCCCGCACCTGCGCAGATAACCACTGTGCGCGTGGCATGCTCTATCCCTTTGCTGGTGATGATGACCCAGTAATCGTCCCGTCGGGTGAGTTGCTCGGCGCGCTCTTCAAGGCAAACGGTGGGCTTGAAGCGCAACGCTTGCCGAATCATCTGCTCAGCGAGGTCTTTGGCTAACACTTCGGGGAAACCGGGCATATCGTAAATATATTTTTCGGGATAGAGCGCAGTCAGCTGCCCGCCCAGCTGGGGCAGGCTGTCGATGATTTTGGTCGTCATGCCGCGCAGACCCGCATAAAACGCGCCAAACAGCCCCACGGGTCCGCCACCGATAATCGTGATGTCGTACAGTGCCTCGTTCACAGCGATAATTTTACCACCAGCGCGCCCCGTTCCCGAAGTAGGCGCTCAACCCCAGAACGCCCAGAGCAGTTCCTGCAAAACAGCAGAATCCCAGCACACTCAGCACGACTGAGACAATCCCCAGAATCATCCCCGCCTGCGCGATACCTTTCTCGCTTGGATTGCCCCGACCTGCCTCAATCTCGATGAGCGCATTTTTGCCCAGTACCCACGCCACTACCCCCAGCACCAGCGGCAGCGGAATGCAGAACGGAGCAAAGTAGCCCGTCAGCAGCGATATGAGCGCTACAATCCCCAGCACCAGCGATAGAACCGCCATTTCCGTCCCCCTCGTGTGGAAATTATACCTGAATCATAGCAGAAAAAGCAGGATTTGTGGGAACAGCCACAAACATCCATTAACCATGCTGGGGCGTGTTAACTATTGGGCAATCAGCATCTTCTGGTTAGGGGTCAGCGTTCACTGGGCGGCGTTTTTGACGATTGTGATGCAGGTGCGCACAGCAGAGCTGGTTGCCCCTGAAATCAAAGGCACGATGCTGGGGATTCTCTCGGCGGCGGGCGCGCTCATCTCCACGGGGATTGAGCTGATCGCAGGTCCCATCAGCGACCGTTGCACTTCGCGTTGGGGGCGCAGGCGTCTTTTCATCTTCTGGGGCACGCTGTTGAGCCTGCCGTTTATTCTGCTCTTTATGGTCGCGCCGAGTTTTTCCATGCTGGTTGCCTGCTTCGTGGCGATTCAACTGTTTCTGAACTGGGCGAACGGTCCCTATCAGGCGGTCATCCCCGACTATGTGCCCCCCGAACGGCATGGGCTGGCATCCGCCTACATGGGCATGATGACTTTAGCGGGGAATCTGATCGGGTTGGCGCTGGCAGGGCTGACGCTGAACGAGCCGCCGATTCTGTTCGCGGGATTTCCTTACACCACGCGCCTGCTGATTGTGGGGGCGTTTCTGGTCGCCTGCCTGCTGCTGACGATGCTCTGGACGGTAGTCGGCTTGCCCGAGCCAGCGTGGCGCCCGAACCATCCCGACGAGGCGCGGCTTCGCTGGCGCCACTTCGTGGACATTTTGATGAACGACCATCCCAACTTCCGTCTGGTGGTGCTGTCCCGCTTCGCGTTCAATCTGGGCTTTTACACAGTCCTCTTCTTTCTGGAGTATTATCTGCGCGATACGATGGGGCTGGGCAATCAGGCACCCTTTTTCGCATTTATCGTGATGACGATTGCCACCCTCACGGGCGTGCTGGGCAACTGGTGGGCAGGAGTTCTGGGTGACCGCACGAGCAAAAAATGGGTGATTTTCCAGACGGTCTGGATGATGGGTATTGCCACTCTGCTGTTCCTGTTCGCGAACGCGATGGAGTGGGTCTATCTGCTCGCAGGGGTGTTTGGCTTCGCGTGGGGAGCGTTTTCTGCAGTAGACTGGGCGCTTGCCAGCAACCTCGTGCCCACCCACGAGTCGGGACGCTATATGGCCATCTGGCACATCTCGATGACCGTGCCACAGGTGATTGCGCCTCTGATTGCGGGCTGGCTGGGGGATCAGATTAATCAGGCTTACGGTATGGGCGTCGGCTGGCGCTGGGGGTTTATGACGATTCCGGTTTATCTCCTGTTGGGTGCGTGGCTGCTCAAGGGCGTGCAAGAGCGCATGCCTCGTAATGAAAGGAAGGGGGCATAAAAGCCCCCTTCGCGGTCGTTTCCGTCTTTAGAGACTGCTCTACTTCGGGACAACATTGCGTGCCTGCAAGCCCTTCGGTCCCTGAACGACCTCAAACTCCACAGACTGCCCTTCGTACAGCGTCCTGTGCCCCGACATGTTGATGGCGGAGTGGTGCACAAAGACTTCACGACCGTCGTCGGCTACGATAAACCCGTAGCCCTTCTGGTCGTTGAACCACTTAACTTTACCCGTTTGCATTGCTAACCTCCTTCCGGGGGAATATGGACGGGTAGACCATACCCCCCGATGTGATACAGGAGCATTATACCCTACCCTTTCGCGGATTCCTGCATTTTTGGCGTGCAAAAAGGGGAAATTGGACAAAATTGGGGGTGAATTGCGGGCTTTCCGTCCTCTGCAACCACCGCGCAGCGCGGGAGGCAGGGCTTCAGTTTCTTTGCTCAATTGGTTAGCCCAATAGAAAGCGACTGAAAATGTCCCTCCCTGTCAAAATCAATTGAGCAAGCGCTTTTCTCAAACTCCAGCACCATATAGTCTCCATAATCGCGTACCCGTTTGACGGGAGCATTCCGTAAGAAGCTCACCACCTCGCGACGAGGCGTTCCTGTCGACAGTACCAGTGTCCGATCCCCCACACGCACTAATAACCGCTGTTTCAGGTCCATTCGTGCCTTAAGCGCCCAAGGTTCCAGCCTGATGGATGCCACCTCATCAGTGTTGGTGTACAAGACCCATGCAAACACACCGCCATACAGGTTATCCATGACATGCTCGGGATCAATCCCTTGTCGTAAGGCGGCATCACTCGGCATTGCTTCCACCAGAGGCTTGCCGAAAACTGCTTCCACCTGTGAGCGCTTCATGCCCAATTCCAAATACCCCGAAATGCCCTTGTCCAGGTCAATGGGACCTATCAGCACTGTGATAGGAGTTTCAGGGAGGTTCTGCCCACGACCGAACCACGGGGCGGTGTCTCCCGCGCGCTGACAGCCACTCGCACCAAGCAAGGCTATCATCAGTAAAACACCTGTAAATAGCAACCCAAGAATGGCTGTGCCTCTTTTGCCTCTCGGTTGATTCACAAAGAGACACTTTAAGCAACTAATTCCGCCAACATTTTTTCGGTAACACATAGAGGTTCCCTCGCATAAGCGCGTCCAGGCAGGCTTGCTCCCATGATTCCCTTTCTGCGCTGTACACTGTCTTCCTACTGCATCATTGGCTAAATCCATCAGGCTATAGGTGTCGTTGTTAGATGAGATGTGATTGCGGTATCGGGAGGCGCAGGTAGTGATAGCAGACGGTGCGTAGGATCGGGAGGGCTTGTTAGCGTGGTTGTTGAGCCAGTGGGAGGTTGCGTTGGCGTGCGTCGTGCGTTCGGGCAGGGGTTTTGTAATGTTGCCGCGTCGTTGGTCGGTGGAGCGTCGTTTTGCATGGTTATTGGGCTGTCGTCGTTTGGCTCGTTGTTATGACCAGCTATGTGAGGTGGAAGAGTGTTGGATAGTGATTGCGTGTGTTCGTTGGTTGGTGCGTCGGATAGCAAGGAACAGTTCCTAGATCGTCTCTGAGTTGACTTGTCCAATCCAGCGATAAAACACGCAGGCGATAATGGCAAATGGCAGCCAGACAACTGTATCCAGTAAACCTATCCAAATCAACTGGAAGAACCGAGCCAGCACAGTCAGATTGCCCAGTTCCACCCAAGGATGAGTCAGATAAATCACCTGCCAGCCCATCCAACATACAAATCCCTTTACAGCGCGCCAGAACACCCACGACACCCTATGTGGGAACCAGTAAGCACCCAAACGCGAAAGACTCCAACCCATCGCGCCGATGAATAATGCCACAAAACAAGCCATCCAACAATGCTCAAGTGGTTCTGCCAACTGCCTTGGATCCATCCAGGATAAGGATCACCCCATATGACGCGTAGGCCAATCAGCTTCGTCCAACCATCCAGCATATAGAAAATATCTTCCCCCCGAAGAGAATAAAGCTTCTGATATTGTTCGAAAGAGGGTCGTAAATCGCCAGGCTCCCACAGGGCGCAATCAATACACAATAGGTAAGCAAGCCACCAGAAGGTCAGAAGTCCACCCCCTGTAAGCCACACAATGAAGGTGAACACTCGCTGTCTATTGTCTGTTTTAGTGTTCTGCCAAACCAGCCAGCCCACAGCAATCCAAGCCCAGAGGCCAATCCATCGGGCTGTGGAGTGCATATGAGCTATCAGACGCATATTGACAGGGACATCCAGTGGCGCAGCAATAAGCATGAACACCCACGGAGCTACCAAAAACTCACCCCGAAACTGGCGCTGATAATTGCTACCAAGCGCATTGTTTTCACCTCAGCATCTCATCCGCTATGATTCGCCAAATAGCCGACCACACCTGCCGTGAACGCATCAGTGAGTGGATTTCGCGCCCAGTGAGAGGCTCGTGAGAGTTCGTAATCTTCTGCACCGAGATTGCACATCGATGCCAGCCAGGTATGGTACCAGGATCACGATAGCTGGCTCCGCCAAATCCGTCCGCAGTGCCAAACTGAACTGTGTCGTGGGGATCGTAAAAATCGATAACTTTCACACCAGAAGGGACAGCAACCAAGTCTTTCCACTGCCTACGATGCAGATCTTTAGGAAGTCGTGTGAAGTAAGGACTACCCAAACGAATTATCGTATCTACAGGTCCTCCGGCTTGCGCGGCAGCTATGGCGACATTACCGCCGTTACTGTGCCCTACAATGTGGATCTTCGCATTAGGATATTTTTCTCTTATTTGCTTGAGTTTCTGTGCCAACTCACAGCCTGCGGCGATAATACTATCAGGACTCCAGCCGCCGCTCCACCCAAAAACATGATGCCCAGTGGTAGCGCCAAGTGTGTGCTGGCATAGCCAATGTATTCTTTGTCAAACACATAAGGATTGCTCAAAGTTCTCTGAATAAAGACCACGAAATCGAGTCCACGTGGGTCTTTCCAAAGCAGTGGACGATTCCCACAATACGCATACACATTTGGATGCTCGCCTGCCACATCAATCGGATCGCGCTGCAGCCAGCGGGCGGTGCGGGG
>CAZQPV010000139.1:0-5892 GCA_964595265.1 uncultured Fimbriimonadales bacterium | reverse complement strand
TCTGGCGGCGGCGACCTACCGTCTGGCGGCGCTGGCGGCATATGGCGGCGCACGCACCGTTCAGCGCGAGGTGTTCCAGCCGCTGATGGAGCGCCTCTACACCCGCGCCTGCCTCCACCTCCCCACCAGCACCGACTGCGGCGACGAGACCGCCTGCGAGATCAGCAAATCCATTCGCCTGATGCACGACCTCGCCGCGCGAATCCCCGCGCTCGATCAGGCGCTCTGGCTCGCCCAGCTGCACGACGCCACTCTTATGGAACGCACCCACCCTTATCTGAAGGGGCTGGGGGTGGGGCTACTGGGCTGGGAACAGGACGCCGACTCGCCCCTGTTCGCGCTCGCCCAGCGGATGCTCTCGCCCGGCAGCGACATCATGCATACAGCGCAGTTTATCGAAGGGTTTCTGAATGCGAACCCTGGCGTGGCGGTGCGCTCGCGTCAAATGGTGGCGTGGCTGGACGGATTCATTCAGGTAATCCCGCAAGACCACTTCCTGCGCGCCCTGCCCGCGCTCCGACGCGCCTTCAGCACTCTCAGCCGCAACGATATTCACTACCTCACGGAGAACCTGACCGCCCTCTACGGGCTGGAGGAGGCTGACGAACCGAATCGTCCCAAACAAATCTACACCGAACTGACGCCCCACGAGGTGGAAGCGCTTTACCGTCAACTGGAGTGGCTATGCGCGCGCTCATAGAAGATTTGCAGGCGGCTCTACGCGAGGCGTTCGCGATGGGACTGGACACCCCCAGCGCATTAGACCGCCTCGGCGCCCTTGCAGAACCCCTGCGCTCGGTGGGACTGGAAACGCTGGCGCAGAGTATCGAGGCGATTCTGAACGCCACACCCGGCGACGAATCGGGATACGCTTCCATAATGAACGAACTGGTGCGCCTCTGGGAGGTGTGCGAACAGGTACTGCTCCGCACCCATCCCATCAGGGCTATGCCTCACATGCCCGAATCGCGGGGCTGGCTGAGTCTGGACGCCGTGCCCGACGAACCGCTGAGTGCCCTGCTAACGGGTGCGGCGCCGCTCACCGCCCTCATGCCCGCGCTGGAGGAGCAAATTAAGCGCTGGAAGTGGGGCGATTCGCTGACGCCGATGCGCCTGATGCTGGGGCATTCTGCTCTGACCCAGCAGGTGGGGGCACGCCTGCGCGAACACCACACCCAGTTTTTGCAGAGTCTGCGCCTGCTGGCGTCCAACACCACCCCCCTGCAACGCATCCGCCTCGCCGAACTCGTGATGGATCTCTACGAAGAGGGGCAAATTCACACACTCCAGCCCTACATCAAGCGCTTGCCCGACTCGATGCCCCTCATACGCCGTGCCATGCAGCTGGGTGTCGCACTCCCCGAATTCAGAGGGCGCTCGCACGACACACTGGAAGATTCGGAACTGCTCGACTCGCTCCAGAAGCAGGGACTGACACGACAGGAGTTCGGTGAGCTGATGCGGCGCTATGCCCACGAGATAATGCGACTGCCCGACGATTCCCCGATTCTTGCGTGGCTGCTGGAGTCGCTGGAATCGCTGGCGCGTTCGGTTCGAGACAGACTGGAGCTTATCGCGCGCGTGCCCCATCCCCGCGTGACGGAGCGATTGCTGAACTCGCCCCATCTAACCCCCCGCGCGCTGGAGCTTCACATCGAAGCCACGCGTGATTACCGCCTTGTGCCCCTGCTGTTCCATTTCGGCAGTCGCAGCCCGCTGTTGCCGTGGGGAGTGGTCAACGCGCTGGGCGATGCGCTCTTCTTCCCGATTGTGCTGAACCTGCATCCCGAAGCGCTCTCCCGATACGCCGAATATGCGAACTACCTGATTCAACACTGGCGCGCCAGCTCCGACCCTGCCAAACACCAGCAGGCAGAGCAACTTCGCGCCCGATTGGGAGGTCAACCCCATGCATGACCGCGACGAAGCGCTCAGCCGATGGCGGCTCATCCTGGGGCGTACCGCTGAAGAGCAATCGCCCCACTTCAGCCTGCACCCCGATGCCTTTCAGGAGATGCTCCCGCAGGGCGTCGGACCCCAGGACCTGGACCGCGCGCTGGAGTTTGTGTACGATAGCGCCCGCACCGGCGGCACAGCAGACCCAACCCCCTACATCCCCCAGTGGCTTGAACAGATTCGCACACTCTTTGACGCCGAAACGCTCGTGATGATACAGAAAGACGCCCTCGAGCGGCGCGGGCTAACCCAGATGTTGCTCCAGCCAGAACTGCTCCAGCGACTGGAGCCGAATGTCCATCTGGTCTCCACCTTGCTCGCCCTGCGTGAGCAAATGCCTGACGAAGTGAAGCAAACTGCCCGTGAGATTATCCGCTCTGTCGTGGACGAGTTCCGCAGGAAGCTGGAAAATCAGGTGCGCCAGTCGGTGATTGGCGCGCTCCAGCGCAACCGCCACAGCCCGCTGCGCACCGCCCGCAACATCGACTGGCGCTCCACCGTGCGCAAAAACCTCAAGCACTACCTGCCCAAACACAAAACGATTGTGCCCGAACGGATATACTTCTGGGCGAACGAAAAACGCTTCCGCGACTGGCAGGTGATTGTGCTGGTAGACCAGAGCGGCAGCATGGCAAACTCCGCCGTGCATGCCAGCCTGATGGCGGCGCTCTTTGCTTCGCTGAAAGTGCTGGACACCCGACTCGTGCTGTTCAGCACCGAAGTCGTCGATGTGAGTGATTACCTCAACGACGATCCTGTGGAACTGCTTTTCAACCTGCAGCTGGGCGGCGGCACCGATATTGCGCAGGCGGTCGCCTACGGAACCACGCTGATTCGCGAGCCAGAAAAGTGCCTGTTCATTCTGATTACCGACCTCTACGAAGGGGGCAACCCCGAAGCATTACTTCAGAGGTTGCGGTTCCTCAAAGAGAGCAAGGTGCATGTGTTGTGCCTGCTCGCGCTGGAGGAGGGCAAGCCGGTCTATGACCGCACACTTGCCCGCCAGGTCGCCGCGCTGGACATTCCCACTTTCGCCGCGACGCCCCGCAAACTGCTCCAGGTGATGGAAACCATTCTGAAGGGGGGGAACCCATGACGCTGGACGAGGTGAAAGCCCTCTGCGACATGCCCACCTACCGCAACGCCGAGCAGATTGTGGGGAGTTCGGCAATCACCCAGACGGCGCGCGCGGGCAACACCCTCTTCGCCCAGGTGGTCGGCTCCAGCACCTACACCGTGCAGATTGAGTTGCGGGACCCCACCCCTCCGAAAGCGCGCTGTAGCTGTCCTGCCGCGCGGCGCACCCCGTATTGCAAGCACGCAATTGCCGTGCTGATTGCCTGGGTGCAGACACCCGAACGCTTTCAGGAGAGCCAGTTAGCGGAAACGCCCCAACCCGCCAGAGCCGCCCGTGGTCGGGTCAGGCGCGAGACCGTCGAGCGCGCCGACCTCCAGCAGCAGAGCGTTCAGCAGGCACTGAAACTCGCGATTGAGCAGGCGCGCAGTGGGCTATTGGGCGCCAACGATGAGCGGGTTCAGCTGCTGCGCGCCCTGAGCCAGAATCTGGAGTCGCTCAAGGCGCGGCGGCTGGCGCAGGCGGTAAGCGAACTCGCCGACCTGCTGGAGGCGCGCCTGCTCCGCGCCGAACCCCAGATTGAACACCGCTACGCCCAGCGACTGGCGAACCTCTGGCTGACCCTGCGCGCCCTGCAGGAACATTACGCCAACCGACGCCCCCTCCCCCCGCACCAGTATGAAGAGATGCTGGGACGCACATGGCGCGAGAAAGACCTCGAACCGCGCGAAAATCTCCGCCTCGCTGAACTCGCCTACGAGAGCCTCATCACGCCCACAGGCTTCCGACTCGACATCAGCCACCTGATAGACCTCGATTCGGGCGCGCTCTACCGCGAGATGAAGATTGTGCCCCTGCATCTGCGCTTCGCGGACCCTGCGCAATTGGAGTTTAAACCTGCGCGTTCGCAGCCCCTGTTGGCACGGCGCGTCGGTCTCTATCCCGGCTATGCGCCCCAGCGTCTCAAAATTCTGGACGAAGAGCCGCTCGAAGCCTGTTTTGCTGACCTGTTCCCCCAGATCAGGCGGTTCGCACTCACTTCAGCGCACGAGGCGCGCATGCAGTTGATTGCCCACGCCAGCGACCCCTTCGCCCCGCCCCAGCATACGGCGCTAATTGCGCCCGCTCAGCTGGTGTGGACGGACGGGCGCGCGTGGTGGGCAGACGAGAACGGCGAGATGATGCACCTCGCCCTGCTCACGCTCCCAGAGCTGATGGAACAGCAGCAGGCTTGGCTTGCCGAACCGCTGGAAGAGATAATTCCCCACCGCGCCGAGAGCGACCCGCGCCCGCTGGATATCGCCCTGCGCCAGTGGAACGGGCAGCCTCTGTTTGGCTGGCTCGCGCTGATGGAGGGCGATGTGGTCTTTGTGCCCTTCAGTATGCTTTCGCCAGAGGGTATTCGCCTGCTCCGCTACGGGGAAGCGGCGACCCTCTGACACCCGCGCCGCGAGCCTCGATTGCTCAGTACGCCATCAGGAGGGGGTTTTCCAGCACGCGCTTGAGCTCCTGCAGGAAACGCGCCCCTGTCGCTCCATCGAACACGCGATGATCGCACGAGAGCGTAACGCGCATGCGCGAGCGCGCCACAATGCTCCCGTCATCCGCCACCACAGGCACCTTCTTCACCGCGCCAACCGCCAGAATCGCGCTCGCGGGCGGGTTGATAATCGCGCTGAACTCGTCAATCCCGAACATACCGAGATTGGAGACCGTGAAGGTGTTGCCCGTCATCTCATCGGGCATCAGTTTGCCCTCGCGCGCCTTCTGCACCAGCGCCTGCGCCTCCTGCGCAATCCGTCGGAGTGATTTCTGCTCGCAGTGGCGCACCACGCCGACCAGCAAGCCTTCGTCCACCGCAATCGCAATCCCGACATGAATCCCGTCAGGATACACCAGCTGGTTGTTCTGGAACGAGGCGCTCACCATGGGGAACTTCTCCAGCGCGACGGCGCACGCCTTGACCACCATATCGTTGACGCTTACTTTGAGGCTCTCGTCTGCCTGGTTGAGCTTTGCCCGAAGCGCCAGCGCCTCCTCCATGTCAATCTCCATCGTGAGGTAGAAGTGGGGGATGGTCTGCTTGGCTTCGGTGGTGCGTTGAGCCGTAATCTGGCGCAGGCGACTGAGCGGCTCCGCACGCCCGGCAACCGCAGGGGCGGGCGCGGGGGTCGGCGCAGGCGCAGGAGGCGGTGTCGGCACAGCCTTTTGCGCTTCAAGGTACGCCAGCACATCGCGCTCCACGATGCGCCCCTGGGGTCCCGTGCCCTGAATCAACCGCAGGTCGATCCCATGCTCGCGGGCAATTTTGCGTGCCAGCGGGGAGGCTTTAACCCTGTCGCCATCAGTGGAGACAGGTTGGCTCACGGCGGCAGGCGATGTCGCGGGAGCAGGCGCTTCTTTTGCGGCAGCAGGCGGCGGCGCGGGAGCAGGCGCTTCCTTTGCAGCGGCAGGAGGCGGCGCGGGAGCCGCCTGGTCCCCAGGCACGCTTTCGCCCTCCGCCACAATATACGCCAGCGGCGTGTTGATGGGCACAACCGCGCCTTCCGCGACGCGAATCCCTTTCAAAATCCCGGAGCCGGGCGCTTCAATCTCTATCGTGGCTTTATCGGTAGCGATTTCCGCTATCGGCTCGCCCTCTTTGACCACATCGCCCTCTTGCTTGAGCCAGCGAACGAGCGTGCCCTCTTCCATCGCGTCGCCCATCTTCGGCATAATAATCGTATGCATCGTCCAACCTCCTTAAAGAACCTGCTTGACCGCCGCGACGATATCTTCTACCTGCGGCACCGCATGACGCTCCAGATGCTTGTTGTACGGCATGGGCACATCGGCGCCCGCCACTCGTAAAATCGGCGCGT
>CAZQPV010000138.1:0-5903 GCA_964595265.1 uncultured Fimbriimonadales bacterium | reverse complement strand
GCGCTGGGCGCGCCGCCCGACGCCATCCGCGCCATGCTGAACTGGGGCATCGAGCGCGGCGAGATTGTGGAATCAGAAGGACTCTACTTCGCCGTCGAGACCCTGCGCCAGCTGCACGCCCAGCTCCAGAACCTGACGCCGCCCTACAAGGTACAACAGGTACGCGACCTCACGGGCACTTCGCGGCGCTACGCCCACGCGATGCTGACCGCCCTGCGCCAGCTGGGGTATATATAGGGCGATGGAAACCTTTATCGGCGCGCTGACGGTGTTTGTGCTGGCGATTTTCGTGGGCTTTGAGGTCATCACCAAAGTGCCGCCCACGCTCCACACGCCGCTGATGTCGGGGTCTAATGCGATTTCGGGCATCACGATTATCGGGGCGATTCTGTCGGCAGGCTCCCAGCATACGACTCTGAGCGCGGTGCTGGGCGCAATCGCGCTGGTGTTCGCCACGATTAATGTGGTGGGCGGCTTTCTGGTGACGCATCGGATGCTGGAGATGTTCAAGCCTTCTGTGCCTGCGCGACGCGAGCCGAAGTAGCCTTGCAGGAACTTCAGAGGCGTAGCGCAATCTAAATTCCCGATGAGAGTTTTCTGTCTGCTGGCGCTGGCGATTCTGACAGGAACGCTGGGGATGGCGCAGCCCGCCGCCCCGCAGGCTCCGCGCGAAACGGGCACGCCGAAACCGCAAGCCGAAAGCCCCGCGCGCACGCTCACGCTGGAGTTCCCCGAAGAGGGCGAACGCTGGTGGTGGACGGAAGACGCGCAGGGCAAGCCCCTGAACGCCCCCCAGAAAACCGCCGACAAGCAGCCCACCCTGCAACTGCCCGAAAAAAGCGCCACGCTCTGGGTGCTGGACCCCAAAACGGGCAACCTCGCACGGATTGACCTCGCCGAGCAGAAGGAGCCGAAGCTGAGCCTTACCAGCGAGCGCTGGAGCCATGTCGCGCGGGTGCAGGTGAATGTGCGTAAGGAGACCGCGCCCGTCGCCAGCGCGCGGATTACCCTGACCGACGCGCAGGGCAAAACCCACACGCGGGTGCTGGAGCCAACCGCCGAAGGGATTGCGCTGTTCGAGCGTGTGCCGCTCGGCAAAGTTTCCGTGCGGGTGCAGTACGGGACTGACCAGAGTACCACGCAGGAGATAACCCTCAAACGCGAGCGCGAGCAGACCGTGCCCGTGCTGGATATTACCCTCACGGGCGAAGTGGCGACTCTGCCGAAGCCTGCTGAGGGCAAGGCTGACCAGCAAGAATCTGCGCCCACTGCCAGCATGATTGGCACGCTGATTATGACCGCGATCGCGGGCGCGCTGGCAATCGCCGTGATTGTGCTGCTGGTGAAACTCGCCAAACAGAAAGAGCAGCCGCTCACCGAGATGATGCAGAAGCTGGGGGTGGAGCTGCCCTCTGGCGGGGCATCGGCGACCGCTCCAGCCTCAGCCACAACGCCCTCCGCTCCGCCTCAGCCCGACCTGCCGCCGCTGGACACGGCAGGCGTTCCCCCAACCGCGACTGTGGCTTCTGTTGGTACGGGGACACCCACCCGCATCGTGGGCACGCAGGGCGCCTATGTGGGGGTCTCCTTTTCCATCGAGGCGGATTTGATTACCGTGGGGCGTGAGGCGGGTAATGGGATTGTGCTGGATCAGGATAGCACCGTCAGCCGACGCCACGCCCAGTTCCTGAAGCAGGGCGACACGGTGTTTGTGGAGGACCTGGGTAGCACAAACGGAACCTTTGTGAACGGCGTGCGCATCAGTGCGCCGACGCCTGTTCGCCCTGGCGACACAGTGCAGTTCGGAGCCTGCGCCTTCAAGGTGGAATAGATGCTTTCCAAAGTCCTCTACCTGATGGTGTTCGGGGCGCTGGGGGGCTTCCTGGCATGGCTGGTCACGGAGCCGTTCACTTCGGACGACATTCGGCGCTCGGTGGACTGGACGGCGCTGAGTCTCTACGGCGCGGCATCGGGCGGCTTTATTGGGGGGATGATTGGCTTCGCGACAGGGCTGGCGTGGGGCACGCCGTTGCATATGCTTCGCGGCGCGCTGCTGGGCGCGGCGGTGGGACTGGTCGGCGGCGTGATCGGGGTCGTTATCGGGCAGATTTTGTTTGCCGTGTTTGTGGCAAGTGCGCCCGTGGTGGGGCAGATTGTGGGGCGCATTCTAGGCTGGGGTGCGTTCGGCGCGATGATCGGGTTGGCGGAGGGCGTGGTGGCGCGCTCGCCGCGACGGATGTATCAGGGACTGCTGGGAGGTGCTATCGGCGGGGCGCTGGGGGGCGCGTTGTTTGACTTTCTGGCACTCACGGTTGGCACTGTGTTCGGGCTGGCGCTCCGCGCGGAGGGCGAAGCGGGCGCGCCGTCGCGAGCTGTGGCGCTGGTGCTGCTGGGCGCAGGAATTGGCTTGTTCATCGGACTGATAGAACTGATTGCACGACAGGCGTGGATTCGGGTTCTCTACGGCGCGCGCGAGGGCAAAGACTACCCGATTGACCGCTCGGGCGCGATTATCGGGCGCGACGAGCTGGCGGATGTGCCCCTGCGCGGTGACCCCACCGTCGCCCCACGCCACGCCGAGATTCAGATTCAGGGCGGCGCGTATCTGTTGATACCCCATGCGGAAACGCGCGTAAACAATCAACCCGTGCAGGCGCCTGTGGAGCTGGACGACGGCGACCAGATACAGATCGGGAGTTTCCGCATGCTGTTTCAGCTGCGTGCAGGCGAGCCAGTTGCGCGCCCGAAGGATGTGGTGCGCTCGCCCTTGCCACCGCCGCCCCCTGTGCCTGCAGGCGCGTGCCCCTACTGCGGGTTGCGCCCTGACCCCATCACGGGCGCGTGCGCCTGTACGCCTGTGGCTGCCCCTACCCCCTCCCCAGCGGCTGCTGTGCAGGGCGGCGCGCTGACACTGGTGGGGCTGGAAGGCGCCCTCACTGGACAGCGCATCTCCATTCCCGCTGCGGGATTGACCATCGGGCGCGAGCAGGATAACACGCTCATCATCCCCGACCCCTCGGTCAGCCGCCACCACGCGCGAATTGCGATAGAGGGCGGTGAAACGGTGCTTTATGACCTGGGCAGCACGAACGGCACTTTCGTGAACAACCTGCGCATCACACGGCAGGTACTCCGACGCGGCGATGTGGTGCGCTTCGGCGGCGCGAGTTTTCGAGTGGAGTAGACCCCAAAACAGCAGGAAACCCCTGCTCGCCACTGAAATTAGAGAGCAGTGAACGCCTTATGTACCGCTGGATACGGCTCGCGTGGCTCTGTGTCGCGTGTGTGATGGTTCTTGCTCCGCTCTGGTCGCAGGCGGGCGTGCGTAGTTATGTGGTGCGTCGCCTCTACGAGCCAGGTCTCAAGCAAAAGTTCAATGTGGTCTACAGCCTGCGGGGCGATGTGCGCTCCTCCACTTTTGAGCAGAGCCTGCCCATCACGGTGGATGCTCAGCTAGCAATTGACACTGAAGTTCTCAAGGTGTTTGACAACGGGCAGGCGCGAATCCGCTACTCATTCCGCTATGTGAAGCAGGAGGTGGACTTTTTTGCTGAGAAAGATCTGCCACCGCCCTTTACCGACACGATTCGCATCACCCCTGGCGGCTTCCCTGCAGAAGACGAAACCACTTCCAAGTTCCGTCAGGCTCAAAAGCGTGAATCGGACGAAAGCGAGCAGAAAGAGCCCAGCTTTCCGGGGCTGGATTTCCTGCCCGATGCAGGCACTTTTTTGCTCTGGATCGGACTGGATGTGGTGCCCGGTCCCTTCTATCCGCTCCCGATTGGCGCGGTGCGCGAGGGTGACGAGTGGCAGATTCGCTACCCCACGCCGTTCTTGGACACGCGCGGGGGCAAACTCAGCATCGAGCAGGCAACGGTCTACACCTACCCTGCCACGGTGAAAGTGATTGGGGTCAAGGAGGTGCGCGGGCGCCCGACTTTGCATGTGCAGCAGGTCACGAACGCCGAGATAGACATTCGGCTGGACGACACGCTGATTGAGCTGGTACGCCTGCGCGACCGCAACATTCCCCGCGGGCGCGTCAAGGGCACGATCACGGGCACGATTGACTACTACCTTGCGCTGTCGGATGGCGCGCTGGTGCAGGCGACGGGCAGTGAGCGGCTCAAGCTGCGTGCCGAGTACGACCCGCAAACAGTTCGCGAGTGGCAACCCGACGAATCGTGGGCAGAATGGGAAGTGCAGGCGACCTTCCGCCAAGTGCTGGCGGAGGAGAAGCCGAGCGCCCCCGCGTCCAAACCCACCACGCCCCCGCGACGTCGCCGTTAGTCGGTCAGCACGACCTGACGCCAATCCGCAAGCGCCAGATAGAGCCGGTTGGCGCACGCCAGCAGGTTCAATCGGTTTGCCCGCAACGCCGCGTCGTCGGTCATCACCATCACATGGTCGAACAGGGGGTTGACCGCCTCGTCCAGTTCGGCGAGCATGGCGTCCATCATTTCGTACTGGTGCGCCGTGTAGAGCGCTTCGAACTGCGGGGTGAGGCGCATCACCGCAGCGTAGAGCGCATGCTCGCTCTCGTGCTGGAAGAGCGCGGGGTCTATCTGGCTCAGGTCGGCGACGGGTTTCAGCCCCTGCTTTTCTGCCGCCTGCAGAATGTTGGCAGGGCGGATGGCGGTCGTGGCGCGGGCAGCAAACTCAGGCGATTGGGCACGCTTCTGCAACAGCAACGCCCGCTGCACGAAGCCGTAGACCGAATCGTCCCAGCCGCCGCCCAGCGCGGCACGAATCAGGTCATAGCGCACGCCCTTCTCTTCCAGAAGCGCCTCGATTCGGGCGTAAAACAGCGTGCGCAGTTCGGGCTGAACCGCCACCAGCGGCTTGAGCGGCGCCCGCTGCTCGCGATACTGGTCATGCGCGTGTTGAACCAGCTCCGCTAAAGTGGGGTAGTCGGGTTCGTCCGCCAGAATTTCCACCACCGCTGCGGCAGCGCGACGCAAGCCGAAGGGGTCGGACGAGCCTTTGGGCAGGTAGCCCAAGCCCACATAGCCCACCAGCGTGTCGATGCGGTCTAACACGGCGAGCGCGCGCCCGATGGGATGGCTGGGAGGCGGGTCGCCAGCGTGGCGCGGTTCGTAATGCTGGGCAATCGCTTCCGCCACACAGAGCGGCTCATTCGCCCGCAGGGCATATTCGCGTCCAATCACCCCCTGCAGGTCGGGGAACTCCATCACCATCTGGGTGGCGAGGTCAGCTTTACACAGATGCGCGGCGCGGAGCAGGCACTCTGTCTGGTCTCTGTCCCAGTCCAGCGCACGCGCCAATTTCTCGCTCAGGCGCTCCAGCCGATGGGTCTTGTCCAGCAGCGTGCCCAGCTTCTGCTGGAACAACATGCGCCCCAGCATGGGCACGAATTCTGTTAGCGGGCGCTTCAAATCTTCCTCAAAAAAGAAGCTGGCGTCGTTGAAGCGGGCAATCAGGACCCACTCGTTGCCCTCGCGCACCTTGTCGGGGTCGCCGTTGTTGTAAACCGAGATAAAACCGGGCGCGAGGTTCCCCTGCGCGTCCACAAGAGGGAAGAATTTCTCGTGCTTTTTCATCGCTGACATCAGCACGGGCGCGGGCAGGCGCAGATACGATTCGGGGAAACTCCCACGCAGCAGGTGGGGTTTCTCCACCAGAAAGACATTCTCTTCCAGCAGGTCGTCCTCAATGATGGGTTTCAAGCCGACGGCGTGCGCCAATCGGGTCGCGCCGTCCACAATCATCGCTTTGCGCTCTTCGGGGTCGGCAATCACATGGGCATGTCGGAGTGCGTCCAGAAACGCTTCGGGCGAGGGCACTTCAAACAGCTCTGGCGCGAGGAACCGATGTCCCCGACTCGTGCGTCCGGAGGCAATCCCCTCTATCTCGAACGGCACGACCTCCGTATCCAGCAGGGC
>CAZQPV010000137.1:0-5908 GCA_964595265.1 uncultured Fimbriimonadales bacterium | reverse complement strand
ACCACTTCGCGCAACGCCTGCGGATGTTTCAGCACGGGCGTAATATCTTTGAAGATGATGCCCGGCTCTGGAAAGTTCGGGATGTCCCGAACCAACCGCGCCGCCAGCAGGTCTGCCATCGTTTTCGTGTCCCTCCTGTTTGATGATGGAGCGTGAGTAGTATACCACAGATGGCGCTCTAATCGCCCCCCTTGCTTCTGAGGAGCAGTCTGTGGCGCAAATCGCGCCAGTGCATGTAGCGTGCGAAGGCGCGCCCAATCTCCAGATACATCTTCAGGCGTGCCAGCGCGCCCCGCCAGAAGCCGAGCTTCTCTTCCTTCATCGTGTGTGTGATGCCGGTAATCGGCACCATCGCCACGGGATAGCGGTTGCGCTGGAAGTGGAGTGTGAGCGCAATCTCCACACCGGAGCGGGTGCCCTCGATTCCCGGAATTTCCACGAACAGCTCCCGTAGCAGGGCGCGCTGACCGCTGATGTAGGGTACCAGAATCTGCGCTATATCGGTTTGGAATCGCCCGCCCCGAAACACGCCTATCGCCATCGCCACGGCGCCCTCCCGCACCGGGGCAATAATCGACTCCACATGGCTGGGGTTGAGACCAATCAGGTCGGCGTCGAAGAAGGCAATAATGTCCGCCTCTGTGGCGGTTGCGCCCGCGAACATCGCCCCGCCCTTGCCCCGATTGGTGGGGAGATTAATCAGCCGCACGCGCTTTTCGGGGTGCGCCCGCGCGAACTGCTGAACCGCCTCTGCAGTGCCGTCCACACTCCCGTCATTGACGACGATAATCTCGTCCAGCGAGGGTGATTGCACCAGTACCTCCAGCACGCGGCGGATGCGCGCCTCTTCGTTATAGGCGGGAACAATCGCGGCGACGGTCACGAGTTGCCTCCCTGAGCAGGTTGCCCCGTGATTTTTTCGATATGTTGCCGGGCGCGCCAGATTCGGTTCTCGGTCAGCGGGTGCGTGCGCAGGTTCGCCAGCACTCCCGGGTCGCCCCCCTTCTCTTTCGCCTTGAGCAACTCAAAGAAGCGCACCATGCCGTTGGGGTCATACCCTGCTTTGTAGGCGTACTCGATGCCCAATCGGTCTGCCTCGTATTCGTCCTGACGGCTGTATTTGAGTTCCAGCAGGGCGCTGGTGATTTCGGCGATATCGCGCACTTTGCCCTTGGTGCCCAGCGAAATGAGAATGCTCGCCCACAAGCCTTTGGTGTATTGCTTATTGGCGTGTCGGCGATTGATGTGCGCCATCTCGTGTCCCAGCACGCACGCCAGCATATCGTCATCGTCGCCCACAGCGTCTATCAGCCCCCGAAACACATAAATCGGACCGCCGGGCAAGGCGAAGGCGTTAATCTCGTCCTCTGCCAGCACCTTGAAAGAGTATTTGAAGTCTTTGTCGCCCGCCACTGCGACCAGCCGTTGCCCAATCAGTTGCACACGCCGTTGCACTTCGGGGTCGGGGTCGAGTTTGTAGGTCTTCTCGACTTCGGCGGCGATTTCCTGCCCGATTCGGACTTCTTCTTTTTTGCTCCATGTGGTTCCCCCACGACACCCGCTGAGCGCAATCGCCAGCAGAGCCAGCAACAAGTAAGGACCCGTTCGCTGTTTCGCCGTCATCGTCCGCCTCCGGGGGAATTATACCGAGTGGCGGGTGAAGTTTCTCCCTGCTGGTTTCTTCCCCAAAAAAACCCTGCAAAAACCGTGCAAGAAAACCGATAATAAGCACGAGGTGATTGGCGATGGCGGATTCGGTGCGTCCGCCGAGTCGGGTTTATGGGGTGGAGCCGATTGGGCGTCCTCCCGCGCGCGATGGGGAGCGTGGCAAAAACGCAAAGCGTCCGCCTCATCCTCCCGCAAAGGACTCGAACGAAACGCCCCCACCCGACCCAGAGCATAAGGTAGATGTGGAGGTCTAAACGATGGCGGAACTGATGGTGATGTTTCAGGCGCTCCTGCTGGTGGCAGGATGGCTGCTCTTTTTGCGCGCCCAAACGGAGCTGCGCGCCCAGGCGGCACGCCAGTCACTCACGGGCGAACTGGAAGCGCTCCGTCAAACGCTGGACGCTCTACTGGCGCGCCTGATTGAGGAATCGGAGCGCGCCGAAGAACGCATCCAGCAACTCCAGCGCCTGATGAGTATCGCCCCTCCCGCTCCAAGCCAGCAGGCAGAATCCCAACATGCCGACCTGCCACCGCCTGAGACGAAACCCGCGCCGATGGAAACTTTGAACCCCGATTTTGGGTATAACTCTACAGAGCAGGAACGACCCGCCACGGGCGCTGTCGTGCAGCTGGCACGGCAAGGGCTTTCCATCGCCGAAATCGCCCGTCAAACAGGCTACGCGCCCGGCGAGGTGGAACTTATCCTGAATCTCAAACGAAGACACTTGGAGGAGATAGAATGAAATTCATTGGATGGATCGCTTCAGGAGCAGTCGCCCTGATCGCCCTCAGTGGTTGTGGCGGCGGGCAGGGGCAAGCGGTTGCAAAAATCGGCGACAAAACAGTAACGCAACAGGAGTACCTCCAACGCACGGAGAAGATGCTCACCCCTGTCGGCTTTGCCAATAATCAGCTTTCCACACGCCCCGCAGGCTACGAAGCGCTGCTACAAATGGTGCGCGAGCAGGTGCTGCTGGACATGGCGCAGAAAGAGGGCGTCGCGCCGACCGAGCAACAGGTCGAAGAGCGCGTGCAACGCCTTATGAAAGAGGACGCCAACCTGAAACGGATGGTTACGGAACAGAAAATCCTCAGTCTGGACGATGTACGCCGTCAGGTGCGCGCCCAGCTCATCCAGTTCAACCTGCTCACCAAAGGCGTAACCGTGACGGAGCAGGAAGTCAAAAAATTCTACGAGCAAAACAAGCGCAACTTCTACCGCCCCGCGACTGCGCAGGTGCAGGTGCTGATCGTCACCAACCGCGAGACTCGCGCCAAAATTGACGAAGACCTGCGCAAGGGGCTGAACCTCCGCTCGGTGGCACAAAAATACTCCCAGAACCCCGCTGCGGGTGTGCAGTTAGGCGAGTCGGAAGTGCCGCTGGAAGGTCCTTTCCCCAATAATCCGCAGGGAGCGTTTCTGGCACGGCTTGCCGAGATCCTGAAGCCGCTCAAACCCGGCGAGACCTCCGACTGGATTCAGGCGGACGCCAACGCTTTCGTGCGCATTTTCGTCGTTTCCAAAAACCCAGGACGCCAGCTGCCCTACGAAGAAGTCAAAGACCGTATCCGTGAAGGGCTGATGCTCCAGAAGGGGCAGCAGACCAATCGCGACCTCAACGAGGAGATTGCCAGACGCATGCTGGAGACCAAAGTGGAGATCTTCCATCCCCAATGGAAAGAGCAGTACCAGAAGGACATGGAGGAGCTGCGCAAGGCGCTGGAGGAGTTGCAGAAGCAGAAGCAGGCGGCACAGCCTTCGGGGCAGGCGCAATCGCGATAAACGATGCTCTATCTGGTCGGCTTAGGGGCAGGCGGGGTGCAGGAGATGAGCGCGAACGCGCTCGGCGCGCTCCGCCGCGCTGCTCGCGTACTGCTGCGCACGGAAAACCATCCCGCTGTCGCCTCGCTACGCCTCGCAGGGATTCCCTATATTGTGCTGGAAACCCCAGACCTGCCGACGGAACCTGAGGAACACGCACGCGCCCTCGCCGAAAAAGTGATACAACACCTGCAGAACGCCAGCCCCGTCGCCTACGCCGTGCCCGGACACCCTCTGATCGCCGAAGACTCCGTGCGCTATGTGCTGGAGATGGCACGAACGCAAAATATCCTCGTGCGCATCGTACCCAGCCGCAGCTTCGTGGAGCCCGTGCTGGAAGCGCTCAACTACGAAATGAGTCAGGGGCTGCAGCTCATCGACGCAGGCGCCATCACCCGTATCCGCCTGAACCCCACCGTAGCGCAAATCGTTTACCAGATTGAGACGCCCGAACTGGCAGAGCGCGTCAAAGCCGAACTGATGCGCTACTACCCGCCCGACTTTCGCGTCGCGCTGGTGCATGCCGCCGGGATGGAGGGCGCCACCGAAGTCAAGGAACTGCCCCTCGCCGAACTGGACCAGCAGCGCTATGACCCGCTGACCACGCTCTTTGTGCCCCCAGCTACCCAGCGCCAGCGCCGCTACACGGGGTTCGAGGGGTTGGTTGCCGTCGTCGCTACCCTGCGCGGTCCCGAAGGCTGCCCCTGGGACAAAGAGCAGACCCACCAGAGCCTCAAACCTTACCTTATCGAGGAAGCCTACGAGGTGCTGGAAGCCATCGACCGCAACGACCCCGCCGCGCTCAAAGAGGAGCTGGGCGACCTGCTGCTGCAGGTGCTGATGCACAGCCAGCTCGCCGCCGAATCGGGGCAGTTCACCATCGATGAGGTGATGGAATCGCTGATCGCAAAGCTGATTTCGCGCCATCCCCATGTGTTCGGGGATGTGGATGCCCGCGACGCCGACACAGTTCTCAAAAACTGGGACAAAATCAAGCGCGAGCAGAAAGGGCACGATTCGATTCTGGAGGGCGTGCCGCGTGCAATGCCCGCCCTGTTGCGTGCGCTGGAGGTCTCCAAACGCGCCGCCCGCGCAGGGTTTGAATGGGACAGCGTGTTCGGCGTGCTGGATAAACTCCACGAAGAGGAGACCGAACTCCGCGAGGCGCTCCAGCAAACCGCCCGCGACAGAGTGGAGCAGGAGATTGGCGACCTGCTCTTCACGGTGGTCAACATCGCCCGCCACGCGAAGGTGAACCCCGAAGAGAGCCTGCGCCAGATGGTGGATCGCTTCATCCAGCGTTTCCAGTGGATGGAGCAGCAGGCGCGTGCGCAGGGACGCCCCTTAGAGAGCCTCTCGCCCGACGAATGGGAGGCGCTATGGCAACAGGCGAAACAAGCGCTACACCCCGCTCCCTGACGGAGTGGGTCAAAGCCTATGCCCGCGCGCTCGGCTTTGACCTCGTGGGAATCGCCCCCGCAGTGCGCCCGCCCCACGCCGACGCCTTCCTGCTCTGGCTCCAGCAGGGCTACGCCGGCGAAATGGACTACATGGAGCGCACCGCCGAACAGCGCCTGAACCCCGACGCCCTGCTCCCCAACGCGAAAAGCGCCGTCGTCGTGGGGCTGAACTACACCCCGCCCGAACTGCCCCCCACGGACTACCGAATCGCCCGCTACGCACTCGGTGAAGACTATCACACGGTGATTCGCTCCAAACTGGAGAACCTGCTGAGCGCGTTTCAGACGCTTTGCCCTGAAGCGCAGGGTCGGGTCTGCGTGGACTCGGCGCCCGTGCTGGAGCGCGAGCTGGCGTGGCTGGCAGGCTTGGGCTGGTACGGCAAAAACACCTGCCTCATCAACACGCATCGGGGGTCGTACTTCTTTATCGGCGTGCTGTTGCTAAATGTGGAGCTGGAATACGACCACCCTGCCTTCGGGGGCTGTGGGAATTGCCGTCGCTGTCTGGATGCATGCCCGACGGGCGCGCTGGTGGCACCGTATCAACTGGACGCACGGCGGTGTATCAGCTACCTCACGATTGAGCTGCGCGACGGAGTCCCCGAACCGCTTCGCGAACCGATAGGCGAGTGGCTTTTCGGGTGCGACATCTGTCAGGAGGTGTGCCCGTTCAACCATCCGCGTCCGCATCAGCCGTTGCGTGCGATACCCACACAGGAACCGCGCTTCACGCCGCGCCCCCTGCCCTCGCTGGAGGCGATTCTGCAGATGGATGAAGAAAGTTTCCGCGAGCGGTTTCGGGGCAGCCCTATCAAACGGGCGCGCTGGCGCGGGCTGATTCGGAATGCGCTGATTGTGGCAGGCAACCGCGCTGACCCCGCCTTCCTGTCCCTCGTGGAACGCTACTGCCAGCACCCCGACCCCATGCTTCGCGAGCATGCCGAGTGGGCAAAGCGGC
>CAZQPV010000136.1:0-5936 GCA_964595265.1 uncultured Fimbriimonadales bacterium | reverse complement strand
TCCAGCAGCACCTCCATCGCCCGCTTGTAGAGCTGGTACAGCAAATCGCTTTTATCGGAAACATAGTAGTAGATGCTGGCTTTGGTCAGTCCCAGCTCTTTGGCAATCTCGTCGACGGTGCTGGCGTGGAATCCTTTTCGCGAAAACACTTTCGCGGCGCCGTGCAGAATCTGCTCGCGCCGCACTCTTCGTCGCTCCGATTGCTTTGCCATCGTTGCTCTCGCCTCTAACAAAACAGCCAGGTTAACACTATTTTACCCCAACTGCTGCCAACTGCTGGCGCACAGCGTGCAAGGCAAGCAGCTCATCCAGCAGGGGCGCGATTTGCGAGAGGGGATACTGCGTGGCGGCGTCGGAGAGCGCCTTTTCGGGATTCGGATGCACCTCCATAAAGAGCGCATCGATGCCCACGGCGACGGCGGCGCGTGCCAGCGGCGCAATCGAGGCTCTATCGCCTCCGGAGGCTTTGCCCGCTCCACCTGGGCGTTGCACACTGTGTGTGGCGTCAAACACCACCGGCACCCCAAACCCGCGCATAATCGGCAGCCCTGCCATATCCACAATCAGCGTGTTGTAGCCGAAGGAGGTGCCGCGCTCCGTCAGTAAAATACCCTGCGCCCCAAAAGCCTGCAGCTTCTCCACGATATTGCGGGCATCCCATGGCGCCAGAAACTGCCCCTTTTTGACATTCACGGGTTTGCCCGTGCGGGCGCACGCCGCCAGTAAATCGGTCTGGCGACAGAGAAACGCGGGCACCTGAAGCAAATCCACCGCCTGCGCCACGGGTTCCGCCTGCCAACTCTCATGCACATCGGTGGTAACAGGTACGCCAAACTCCTCGCGAATCTGCGTTAGCACCTTCAAGCCAGCCTCCAGCCCCATACCCCGAAACGAGTCGTGCGCCGTACGGTTCGCCTTGTCAAAAGACGCTTTGAAAATATAAGGAATGCCCCGCTGGCGACACAGCTCCGAGAGCGCGCCTGCTACCTCACGACAGAGTTCCAGACTCTCAATCACGCAGGGACCTGCAATCAACGCCAGTCGCCCATCGCCGACTGTGAGGTCGCCCACACGCACCGCTTGCATAGGCGGAATTGTACCTGAGGCAAGAGGGCGCAGCTGGCTCATCAGCACCCCTGCCCGAAATCGAACAGCACTTGAAGCAGGTCAGCGTCGTCGATATGTCCGTCCCAGTTGAGGTCGCAGCGGTTGTAGCCCGCCCGCCCAAACTGGAACAGCACCTGAAGCAGGTCGGCGTCGTTCACACAGCCGTCGCCGTCGGTATCGCCCGTTGTATCGCGCCGCCAGCGGTAGTCGTTGCGCATCGCTTCACGCCAATCTTGAATGGTGTTCCACTTCCCTTCGATGTAATATGGGTCAATCCGTGGCCAGCGATAGAGGCACACCCCCCAGATGGTCTGGTTCGCAGGGTTCTGGTTCCAGTTGTGGATCTCCCGATAAGCATTTTTAATCCAGCCATTGTTGGTGTCCGTCCATGGTTCGCCCTGATTGGTCTCGGTGATAAAGGCAGGCAGATGGCGTAGTGAGGGCGGCACGCGGCTCAGCAAGTTGCGATATACCCGGAAATGGAGATACACCTGGTCATAGGGCGGCTGCATGCGCGCTTCGCTGAAGATATTGTTGGGGTCGCTGCCGTGTGTGTAGGCGTGCAGAATGATTCCGTCCTGTTCCGCGCCAATCGCCGTCAGCATTTGGGCCCAGTAATCGAGAAAGCCCGGAATCCCGTATTCGGGGAAGGGCGGCGCGTAGGTGCCGACGGGCGCGGCACACACCCAGTCGTCTTCATGCCCAGGAACCGAGCGGATGGCGTCGCGACACATACGAAAAACCTGCACATACCGCTCTACGGTGATGGGTTCACCCTGTTGACCACCAGGCCACTCCACGGGCAGGTTTGGCTCGTTGCCGATAATCCAGATATGGGCGCCATAGGAGTTGCGCACGAAGTTTGCCACGCGCTGGGCGAAGTTCGCATACTGCGATGAGGGGGGTAGCGTGCCGTTCGGATGGTAGCCGTAGTTCAGGCGCACAATCACGCCGTGCCCTGCGTTCACATAAGAGCGATAATCGCGCCCGGTGTGATTGTTCGGGTCTGCTCCCAGCTCTTCCGTGAATAGAATCCAGATGCGTTTGCCCTCTGCCACAGCAGCGAACTCGCCCCCTGGCTCATGCAGCCCGAAAATCCACGGTGGGTCCGCAGGATCGCTCGCGCTGGGGAGGACACGGATGTCGTCGATGTAGACCGTGTAGGGGCGCGTGTCGCTGGGGTCTACGGGGGTGAAGGCAAGATGTTCCAGGACGCCCGAGCTCCCGTCCAGCACGCCGTTCGCGTTCCCGGCAAACGGCAGCACTGGCTCATTGGGAATATCGAATACTACCTGCACCCACTGCTCTTTCTGGCTGATTCGTTTCCCGACAGGGGGGCTACTGGCACTGCCCTGCGTCGCGCCGACCCATTCAATACTGCCCGTCGTGCCGCCATTCGCTCCACAGGTGGCTTTGGGGCGCGTCTCGCGCACGCCCAGCGTCAGGTAAAAATCGGGCGTGCTGGCAGGCACATAGAGCCACAGGCTCAGCCGACGCCGAAAGCTGACCGTCGGATTTGCATAATACAGCGTGTTGAAAGTGGTCAGGCGCAACCACGCGCGGGGATTGCCGTTGAACTGCCATACGACCTTCAGCGCACTGTTGCCCGAAGGAGTGTGATTGCGTTCAGTGCTAATCTGGGCGCAGTTCGGACCGCTGTCGCACACGCCCGTGTACGCCAGAAACCCGCTCGTGCTCCCCGAAAAACTCGGCTGGCGGAACATGACCGCACTATTTAGCCCTGCGGTGTAGCCCTCGAAATGCTGAATCTCACACTGTGCCCATCCGCCCAGCGTGAAGAGTATCATCAGCGCGTGGACAATCCAAAACTCTTTCAAACGCCATCCCATCTGTGCAGCCCCCGTATGACACCAGTTCGGCTTCTGATTGCACACTCCTGCAGAAAGCGGACAAACGCGCCATTCCATTTTTCAACCACAACAGCACGCAAGTGGGATTCGCCCGCTGAAGCGGCTCACTCTTCCGAAGGTTGCCAGATTGCTACCTGTGGGAACCTGGGGTGAATTTTTCGACTCCAATTCCGTATAATTAAGTACGGAAGTCCCTGCGCAGGGGCTTCAGGAGTAACCTCGCGAGGGTTCAGCCGTCCTATTCTCTGGCAAAAAACGCGACGAAACTGAGCATGGAAGCTCTGGTAGTGAAAATCTAATGCGGAGGTGCAAGAACGATGAGTATGTTTACACCCTATGAAGTTGAGCGGATACTGAATCGTCTCGCGGGCGAGAAGGCGGAGCGCTTCCAGAAGGAAGTGCTGTATCCCCAGCTGGCGCGCGCGATGCGGATTGCTTCGTCTCAGGCACAGGATGTGCGGGAGGCGCTGGCAGACCCGTATTATGCGTTCCGTGCAATGCTGGGCTACTATGCTTTCGCCAAGCGGGGTAACGACCGACTGGAGTATTCGGGGTTCGCTTTACAGGCTCTGGAGCGCGTGCTGGAAGGCAACAAAGAGAATTTCGCCGCGTTTCTGGAGTCTGGCGACGCGCCGCAACGCCTCTGGAGCGCGTTCGAAGCGGTCTGCAAAGAGAATCAGCGTAAGGTCAACGAGCAGCTCAATCGCGGGCTGATCGAAGGACTCACAGGCTACGCCCAGCGCATTTACGCCGAGGATGGAATTGGCAACATCTGGACGACCATCCAGCGCGATATTGTGCGCACCGGGCGGGTGGAACCCATTTATAATACCATCACCGAAATCAAGGGCATCGGTCCTAAAGTCGGCGCGCTGGTGCTACGCGATATGGTGGCGCTCTACGACCTGGAGCCGATTATAGACCCCAGCGACTATCACTACCTCCAGCCCGTGGACACCTGGATCCGGCGCATCGGCCCAATGCTGACCGATGAGATTACCAACGACACCGCCGATTGGGTAATAGCGGGCAAGCTGTCCAAGCTGTGTCGGCGCAATCGGGTCAGCGGCGTGCGGTTCAATCAGGGCGTGCAGTATCTGGCGATTGTGGAGGTGCGCCAGCTGGACTACCTGAAAGATTACCTGCGCCAGCTGGCGAAAGAGTCGGCGCAGGGGAACGGCACCAGGTCGGGTACGGGCGCGGCGCGTCCGCAACAGTCGCCGTCGCGCTCGTTCACATGGCGCCGCTAAGGCGTCTGGCTACTGCCCGTCGGGGGTTGGGGGCGCCTCCGACGGGAGGACCTTCACCGTTACGGTTGCCTGCGTGGGTAGCCCTTCCGAATCGATGGCGGTGAGGGTGTAGGTGGTGGTCTGGGTGGGGGTGAGCGTAATTTCCCCCTGCTGCGCGGCGACTTTGCCGACGCCGTTATCGATTTCGGCGCGCACCGCGTTCAGAATCTCCCAGCGTAGCACGACGCTCTCGCCTGCCTTAATCGCCTCCGGTGTGGCGGTAAAGCTGACAATCTGCGCCTGCGAGACCACCTCCACCTTGAGACGCTTTTCAGCAAGCTTGCCCTCGGCATTACGGGCAATCAGCACATATGCCGTCGTGCGTGTGGGGCGATGTTCAAAGCCTGGAGTCGCCGGGTCTAACTTCTGCCCCGGCGGGGTGAGGATCAGCTCCGTGGCGTTTTCCACTTTCCAGCGGAGATAGACCGCATCGCCGCGCCTGACTTTGGGCGGCTCAGCGACAAATTCGCGAATGACGGGCAGGGGTGCAGGCGGCGCGTTCTGCACAATCACCACCGCCTCGCGCATCACCTCGCCGTAGCGGTTGCGAGCAATCAGCCGGTAGGTGGTGGTCGCCTCCGGCTTGACCTGCACCGAGCGCAGGTTCGGGTTCACCTCGCCCACGCCTGGCTCAATCACGAGGTTCTCGGCATTTTCTACCTCCCAGCGCAGGGTGGTCGTTTCGCCCGCAGTAATCTGGGTCGGTTCGGCACTAAACGACTCAATCCTCACGGGCAGGGGGCGCGTGTAATACCAGAGCGCGCCGATGAGCGCCAGCACCAGCACGAAACCCAGAGTGAGCGGACTCAGCAGCCCTTGGCGCTCCAGATGCGCCTGCGCCGATGAGGCACGCAGTGGGTCTTCCACGCTGCGGATCGTTACGGTGAAACTGAACAGGGTCGGGTTCGTCAGGATGGGCAGGCGCCGGGGCTGAGCATACAGCAAAACCTCTTTGGTCTCGCCAGGCGCCAGCACCACACGCTCGCGCTCCAGCTCAAACGCCAGCGCGTCTTCAGGGTCGGCGGCGTGAATCTGCACCGTCTGCTCAGTGTTGCCGTAATTGCTGAGCGCCAGCTCGTAGGACACCTGCTTCTGCAAGGGCGAGGCAACGCCACGCTTGGGAAAAATCTCCACCGTGAGCATGCTGTAGGGGCGAATCACAAGATTCGCCTGCGCTACGCCGCTGTCGCCATTCTCCAGCGAACGCGCCCTTACCAGCAGCGGATAGGTCCCTGCGCGGCTCTCGGTGCTACGCGGCGGCTGAATCAGAATCCGCTCTTGCACCTCCTCCCCCGGCGCCACCTGAAACGAAGGAATGGGAATGGCGCACCACTCGGTGGCGATGCCCTCCACCTCCAGCGCCACATGGTCGGGCTGATCGCCTTCGTTGCGGATGTAGGCAATCACCTGCGCTGAACCGCCCGGCTCTACCTGCACCTCCTCCTGACCTAAACGCACACGAACCGCCATCAACAGGTAATTGTACCCCACAGGTTGCCCGCTCCTGCCCGCGCTGACCCTCTCCGCATGGAGGCAAAACCAATGCGCTGGCTCTTTCGAAAGCGTTCCCCACTACGCTGGGAACAGGAACAGGCGCCTGTGGAGATTAACACACGCGGCGAGCGCAGCCCTGCCGAGTTCGATGAACTGCTGGGCAAGCACGGCTTCG
>CAZQPV010000135.1:2512-6067 GCA_964595265.1 uncultured Fimbriimonadales bacterium | reverse complement strand
TTATTTCTCGACCTGCACCTTCACGGTCTTCGGCTTCGCCGACTCGGCTTTCGGCAAGCGGATCTCCAGGATACCGTTGCGATAGACCGCCTTCACCTTGCCCTCATTGATGGGCACAGGCACGGTATAGGAAACCGTGAACTTGCCGTAGCCGCCCAGTCGGCTGATGTAGTGCGGGGTGACATTCTCGCCCTCGATCAAGGGCTTGCGCTCGCCCGAGACCGTGATGGTGCCATCGGTAATCTCCACATGCAGCTCGTCCTCCTTCACGCCCGGCGCCGTCACGAACAGCACGAACTCTTCAGGCGTCTCGTACACATCCAGCGCGGGCGAGAAGTCGATGCGCTCGCCATCCATGCTCGGACGCAGGTCGAACAACCGACCGAACAGCTCATCCATTTCACGGCGCATTCGCTCCAGCTCACGGAACGGATTCCACGCTACAATCGTCTGCTCTGGCTCGCGTCGTACCAGCGCTCGCATCGTCTCACACCTCCTTCCTTGATGAGTTTGCTTCTGGAAGGTCTCCTGAGTACCTTCCACTCAAGATTACGAAGATGTTCCCCATTAAGTTCCCATTTTCGAGGGCAATTTTCCCCCAATTTTGCCCGAATTTCCCCCGAAAGGGTATACTATGCCCGTCAAACAGCTATCGAGTTCAGGCGGGCGACGCCCACGACAGGGCGATTTTTTATTGACTCCGCGCCTGCACCGGAGGCGGTCGGAATGAAAAACGAAATGTTGGAAGTCTGGAACCTGATTCGCGAGAAAGTAAAACAGCAGGTCACGGGGCGCACGCTCTATCGCGCGCTGGACGCTCTGATGCTGGTTACCATAGAGGGCGACACGGTGGTGCTGGGTCTGCCCCACGAAGAGTATCAGCTGGCGGGACATGTGAATGCTCCGAATGTGCGGCGCTGGATTGAGCAATATCTTGCGGAAGCCTACGGCTTTCAGCCGAACCTGATTATCATTGAAGGCACCACGCTCGCCGACTGGCAGCTCCATCTGCGCAAGCAGGAGGAGCTGCGCAAGCTGGCGGAGCAGACCGCCCGCAAGCAAACGCAGGTCACCCGCGCCTACACCACCTGGGATTCTCTCTACGAGCAGGTGGGGCGCAAGTTCGCCGAGGTTACCGGGCGCAGTCTGGCAATTAATCGCGCGCGCTATCTGCAGGAGGTGGTGCAGATGGTGCGCGAGGCGCTCACCAGGCTCCCCCTCGAAACCGAACAGGATGAGCGCCAGCTGAACCGCGTGATTGAGCGCATCGCCACCAACGCCGAGGTGCCTGCTGCGATGGTCGCATGGATGGTTCTCTACGAAACTCCTTCGGAGCAGCCATGACACGCCGCGAACGAACCCTACTTGGACTACTGTTTGCCGTGATTCTGGTCGCCGTGCTGGCGCTGATTCGCTCCCAGCCGTGGGGGCGCATCGATATCCGCCCTTTCAAGCCTTCCACTGTTGACTGGATTGTGTGCGTTAAACTCAACGAAGAGGGCAACGGCGACCTGCTGATGCTCAAGCCCGATGGTCAATCCCTGTTTCTCATACAGGACAACTACGACGACCAGTCGCCTGCCTGGGCGCCCGACGGGAAAAAGATAGTCTTTTCTTCCAATCGGCGCGATCAGGTCTACCAGCTCTGGACGATAGATCCCGATGGCAAGGGGCTGATGCAGCTCACGATTGGCGGCGGAGCAAAGCAGGCGCCGATTTACGACAAAGACGGGGAACACATTCTGCATATCGCACAGGGGCTGGTAACGGAGGTGGATGCGAAAGGCACGCACGCCACCCAGCTCATCCCCCTGGCATCGCAGATGACCCAGGTCCGCGAGCAGTTCGGACAGGTCGCCTTCCGCTACGCCCGACGCTACAGCGAAACCCTGATTGCCGCGGTGCAACGCATCGACGAAGGCGAGCAGGCGGTGATTCAGGACCTCACGCTGGGACGAGAGCAATTCACTTTACCGGTGCTGCTGACCGGCGCGCAGGTGGACATGGACTGGGCGCCCGACAAGCCCCAGCTGGTGGTAAGCGGAGCGGCTGTGCCGCTGCCCACCACTTCGCCTGACGCGCTGAAGCCGATGGGGGCGATTGTGCGTTTCGACTTCAGCAACGGTATCCGAGAGCCAAAAGTGTTGCCCCTCTGGCTTGACCCCACGAATCGGCAGGGCGCGATAGAGGTCGCGTGGTCGCCGGATGGGTCGCGAATCGCTTTTGTGCTGGTGGAACGCAAGGAAGACGGCACGCTGGTGCGCAAAGGGCTATACACTGTCCCCGAAGCGGGTGGCCCGCTCACCGAAATTGTGGCAGGGGAGGTCTACGAACCCTCCTGGTCGCCTGATGGGCAACAGCTGGTGTTCGCGATGGGTTCGGTAGGCGCACGGCAGATTTATACCGTGCGCATCGACGGCACCGACCTGAAGCAACGCACCGAGTCGGGCGATCACATCAGCCCGCGCTGGTCACCCGCACGCAAATGAAAATCAATATCCTTACGCAAGGTCGCCTTACAGGCATGCGTAGGGGCGCGGTCGCCGCGCCCCACGCGGCGAAATCTGCTGTGCCACAAGGTGGAATACACAGCCTTGCCACAGAGCAGGTCCACCCGTCGGATTTTAGGGGGTGGCGTTAGTGCCAGACGGCTGAGGTCGTTCCCATGATACGAAGCCGACCTGCGTCGGCTGATGTAGCACGCGCATTCTGCGCGTGAGTTTGGGCAAGATGCCCTGGCTACGGAAGCCAGCGCAGACTAGCTTGGTTTGTTAGGAACGCGGAGAGAACCGCTTTCACTACTGTGGTGCGGCGGTCCAAAAAGGTGTGTTTGATGTTCAGCACGAAGCCTTCAGCGAGGTGAGGCTATAGCGGACTCCCACAGAAGGTATACTATCCCCTGCGATGCTACCAGAGGAGGCTGTGCCGGTTGCGGGCGAGCGGGTGAGTTTTGAGCGCGAGCGCGGGGTGAGCGCGATTGTCGTCTCCCCCGAAGTCGCCTATCTGTTCGTGCGCGCCCAGAGCGAGACCGACCCGATAGCGGTGCGCCAGCAGATTCTGGACCTGCTAACCCAGGCGGGGCTGAGCATCTCCCTGATTAAACTCCAGCGCAACGGGCTCAGCTTCGCCGTGCCTGCTGAAGACCTGGCGCGCACGCATCAGGCGTTGTCCAGTGCGTCGCTACAGATTACCGTGAAGCCGCGCCTGCGCGTGGTCTCCATTTACGGGCAGAATATGCGCGAGTTATACGGTGTTCTGGCTCGAATTGCCGAAGTCCTAAATGAGGCGGGCGTCGCGATTGAACAGATTAGCGACGCGCATGACCGCCTCATCTGTCTTATCAGCGCCGAGCGCGCCCAAGAGGTCGTCAAGCGCATTCGGAAAGCGTTCCACCTGCGCGCCGAGGCGGTACGCTGGTACGATTCTTTTTCCGCAGTGAGGTGAGCCGATGCGAATCCGCGTGCTGAAATTCGGTGGCACCAGTGTCGATACCCACGAACATCGCCTGATGGCGGCGCGCAAGGTCATTCACTGTCTGGAATCGGGTTGCAAGCC
>CAZQPV010000135.1:0-2412 GCA_964595265.1 uncultured Fimbriimonadales bacterium | reverse complement strand
GACCCGACGCCCATCCTGCGCTGTCTGGAACAGGGCTGGATTCCCGTGGTGGCGGGGTTTCAGGGCGTCACACGCCCGGATGCGATTTTCCATCGTGGTTCGATCACCACGCTGGGGCGCGGCGGCTCAGACACCACCGCTGCCGCGCTGGGCGCGGCGCTTCAGGCAGAGGCGGTGGAAATCTACACCGATGTGGACGGCGTGAAGACGGCGGATCCCGACTTCGTGCCCCATGCGCCCACTCTGCGCGAAGTGTCTTACGCCGAAGTCGCCGAGATTGCCCATCAGGGCGCGCGCGTGTTACACCCCCGCGCCGCTGAAATCGCAATGGACTATGGAATCCCACTGTGGGTTAAATGCACTTTCACCGATGAGCCAGGCACGCTGGTCGTCGCGAACCCCCAGCGCACGCCCCACATTACAGGCATTACGCACACGGGCAAACTGGTCTACCTGAGCTTCTACATCCCCTATCCCGAACATAAGGCGCAGCTGGAGCTGGAACTCTATCGCCTGATGGCACGGATTGGGGTGAACCTGCAAGGCGTGGGCGTGGACGAAGAGGGGGTCGGCTTCGGCTTCCCGCGCGAACACTGGCAAACGGTACGCTCCACGCTGGATGGGCTGGTCATCCCCTTGGGCAACCCGCCCATGTTCTACCTGCTCCAGTTCGGTGAGCAACCCAGCGAACTATGCAAAATCCAGCAGGGGATGCTCGAAAAGGCAGGGCTGGGCGGCGAGCGGCTCCGCACCATCCCTGTCACGATTGCCGAAGGCTGCACGATGGTCTCTCTGATTGCGCAGGGGTTCAGCCAGCGCCCCGGCGTGTTTGCAGAAGTTCACCGCACACTCACGGAGGCAGGCATCCCCATCTGGCAGACCGCCGACTCGGAGCTTTCTATCTCATGTATCATCCCTGAAAGCGAAGTGGAACGCGCGGTACAATTGCTCCATGAGCGATTTGTCGAAACCGCCGCCGTCGGAGGAGCCTGAGGTTCCCGAAGTGCCTCCGCGCCCCGAGCTGCCCGAAGTGCCCGAGGTGCATTTCGAGCGCCCGAAGTTGCCGTCGGGTCCCTCGCCCGGTTTCCAGCAGGGCGTGAAGGCGATGAGTCTGGCGTTTTCCATCGGCTTCGCGCTGGCGGGTCCTGTGATACTGGGCGGGCTGGTGGGCTACTGGCTGGATTCGCGCCTGAACACCTCGCCCACATGGACGCTGATTCTGGTGTTGATCGGCACAATCGCCGGGTTCGTGCAGTTGATTCGCATGGTGAACAAAATGAATGAGTAGGCACGGCGGGTATAATCTTGCGGGCCTATGACACTCGCAGACTTGGGTTGGGCGTTTTTAAGGATTGTTATCCTGCTGGGCTTTTTGCTGGGCACACTGCCTGTGGTCATCTGGCTGGAGCGGCGCGTGCTGGCGTGGTTCCAGAACCGAATCGGACCGAACCGTCTGGGACCGTTTGGCTTGCTCCAGCCGGTGGCGGACGCGGCGAAGCTCTTTTTCAAGGAAGAGATTATCCCCGCTCAGGCGGATCGGCTCATCTGGTCGCTGGCGCCTGCGCTCTCGCTGTTTCCTTCGCTGGTCGCGGCAGCCACCATTCCCTGGGGACCGAACCGCCTGCTGACCCCCGTTGCCGATGTGGACATCGGTATTCTCTATTTTCTGGCGATGTCGTCGCTGGCGGCGTACGGGGTATTGCTGGCGGGCTGGGCGTCCAACAACAAATATTCGCTCCTCGGCGGGCTGCGCGCCAGCGCGCAGGTGATCAGTTACGAGCTGGGCATGGGTTTGTCGCTGGCGACGGCGATTCTCTACACGGGTAGCCTGCGCATGACCGACATGGTGGAAAAGCAGGCGGAGCCGCTGTGGGGGATGGTGCCCTTCCTGCACAACTGGCTGGTGTTCACGCCGTGGGGGCTGGTGGGCGCGGCGCTGTTTCTGGTGTGTATGCTCGCGGAGACCAACCGCGCCCCGTTTGACCTGCCCGAAGCCGAAAGTGAGCTGGTGGCGGGCTATCAGACTGAGTATAGTAGTATGAAGTTCGCCGCCTTCTTTATGGGCGAGTATATCGCGATTTTAGCCATTAGCGGGATTATGGCGACCTGTTTTCTGGGCGGCTACCTTGCGCCGATTAACCTGTCGCCGATTCAGGCGCTGGCGGAGTCGGTGGGTGGTTTCTGGAGTGTGCTGGCGGCGATTACGGGCGCGCTGTCGCCGCCCTTCTGGTTCGTCGCGAAGGTGTTCGGGCTGTTCTTCGTGTTCCTGTGGGTGCGGGCGACGCTCCTGCGCCTGCGCTACGATCAGTTGATGAACCTGGGCTGGCGGTTTCTCATTCCTGCGGGGCTGATGAACCTGGCGCTGCTGACGGTCTATCTGGTGTGGGGCTGGGTTCCTGCGCTGGTGGGCTA
>CAZQPV010000134.1:0-6073 GCA_964595265.1 uncultured Fimbriimonadales bacterium | reverse complement strand
GAATTGTGGGTTTAGGTCAATCCTCCGCACAGTGGGCGTGAACCCAGCCGCGCCCTTGCACGCGCGTGATGAGTTCGCCCGCACGGATCCCTTCACGGCAAATGCGACAGTAGCCGTCATATTGCGCCACAACCAGGGGACGCGTCGTAGGCTGCAGGGGACGATCGTAGCATGCCTGATGTACCCAGCAGCCCGCCTGCGCATGGCGCACGATTGGATCCCCTACCTGAATCGGCTGGAAGCATGCCCTGCAGGTCGTCCTGTAGTGGGCAGGAGTCGCCAGGACACTCACCCTCGCCTCTGCCGCCTCGCCAGGGTTCGCGATTTCCAGAGTCTGAGGCGGGTCGAATCGGCAAACCAGAATCGCATCAAGCAGTCCGGGGAGCAGGTCGCGAATGCTATTGGCAGGCGGCTCCGATGTGTCGTCTGACTCCCCGTTCCAGCGACGGTTCGGCGGGATTGGTTTCATTCGGCGTTGACAACCTCCTTTTTACTTTCGGGCTGGCGCGGTGTGGGGATAGGACGCGCTTTGCGTTGCTCTACGAACCCCCGCACACCCTTGACCCCTGTGCCCAGCAGGCTGTCGGGCGAATCGCCGCAGAGATAGCAGTTCGGGTTGCGCGGGGCATCCACAGGGAAGGTCGTCTGCTCGATCAGGTCGTAGTAGACATACGGATGCACCTGCTGGCAGCCCGTGCAGAGTTTTACGGCTTCCCACACCAGCAGGTTCGCCACAACGCCATTCAGGAAAACCACCTGTGGGTTCGGGATGCGTTCGCCCTGGATGTAGCCCGCGCGGACGGAGCGTTCGCGCTGTTCGGGCGTGAGCTGCTCCTCCACGCTGGCTTGCACCAGATTGCCCACACAGGTCAGGCATGCTGTTTCGGAAGGCGCCACCACCTGCACCTGTCCTCCGCCCATGTGGATGCGTCCGTACTCTGCTCGCATGCCCACCCCTGCGTCCAGATAGGGGATAAGCCCGCACACCGCAAGCAGGTTCAGGTACTGGCGCACGGTGGCGGAGTCCACTGCGCCGATAATCAGGTCGCAGCCCAGCAGGAGCGTCGTCAGTTCTGGCGTGCGCACATCGGCTGGGATGGGGACGACGCGGCGCGTGGCATCGGGCGGGCAGAGACGGTTCAGCCGCTGCGCCAGTGCTCTGACTTTGCGCACGCCGCGTTTTGCCTGCGCATAGGTCGCGCCCACCACGCGGTTGAGGTTCGTCAGTTCCAGTCGGTCGGGGTCGATCCAGAGGATTTGCCCGAAGCCGAGATGCGCCAGCGCCTGCCCGATTTGCGACCCCAGCCCGCCCGCGCCCACCAGCGCAACGGTCAGCTCCGCCAGAATCGCCTGCCCCTCCGCGCCCAGCGCCCGCACCTGGCGGTCATACACGCTCTGCACCGCCGAGTCGTAGCCCCCATGGGCATACGGCGTCGCGTACTGCAGACGGTAGGGCATGCCCACAATCGCCATCCGCACAATCGGCACCACCTGTTGGGAGACCCAATCCCACATATGCCCCTCAAAGCTCATGTCGGTGCCGAACACCAGCGTGCCATGTCGAAACGGAGGCGAGAGGCTCTCGGTGGCGCGGAACTTCTCGCGGTCGCTGCGATGGTCGGTTGCGGAGAATCGCGCGTGCCCCGCCCACGGGTGGGAATGCGCTTCCAGCAGCGACAGATTCTCACGGTAGCACCGTTCCAGCACGCGATAGACAAACTCTGGTCGTGTAACCACCAGCGAAGGCGAGCGTTCCTCGTAATCCTCGTCCGAAAGCGGCGCCAGCTCACGCACAAGGAACACCGTGCGCCCTGGCAGCTCCAGCGCTTCGCAGAGCATGAAGCACTTGGTCTCCAGCGTGCGCTCGCTCAGCAGAATCGCCTCCAGCTGACGCCATAAGCGCTCTGGAATGCGTACCTCACCGTAAGAGACTGGAGTCATGTTTCCACCGTTCAAAGGCATTTTTAATCAGCTCACACACGCTCAGCAGGCAGTGCCCATCGACGGGGTTCGCGGCGGGTTTCCACTCGTGAATGTGCAAACAGCAAGCGGTCCAGCCAATCATCTCCGGAGGTGTATCCTGATAGATGGCGCTATTCGGGTCGTGTGTGTCGTCGTAGAAGATGTGCGCTGGCTTCTTGCCGTTCGCAAGACGCAGATTGCTGTCCACATAAAACCAGTCGGGCGGCGTCTGCGGATAGTTCGATGGGAGCAGAATCAGCACATCGGTGGTCTCGTAGTTGTAGCCTTTCAGCAAGGGAAACTCGCGGATAATCACCCACGCCCCTGACTCATCGTCATATGTGCCCTCTTTCGTGCGTGAATAGGTGGCGACGCAGAGCGCCAGCTCGAAGGCAATCCGTTCCAGACGCTTGTTGGTGTTCATCCTCTGTCTCCTGTAAAAGGAGTAGAGCATGGGATTGCCCCATGCCCTACTCCAGGCACCCCCCAATGCCGGTGTGCTTTAAGCTGGAGCGCCGTCCTCCCAGCGCGGCAGGCGCGTGACCGAAGGCAGTTCGCGCACCACTTCCTCGGTTCTGGGCGGTGTTGCCGTCGCCGGGTTCAGCGTGGGCGTGGTGTTGTCGGTCTGCGGTGTAATCGGCAGGAGCCGGATCTCAAACTCCTAATCGTTGATTTTGACCTTTTCGGTGATCCCTTTTGACATCGCTATACCTCCGAATAGTGATGTGAGTACCGTGTACCATGCATTACTGGGAAAGGATCCAAAAGGTTCCCGAAAATTGCATTGTGAAAACGGTTTTCGGATGGACTCAGGCTCTTGAGGCGGGACTTAGTGTACTTTGCGGATGGTGAAGCCGAAGAGTTTGTAGAGGAAGCAGTAGCCTGTCAGCCCGCTCAGGAGCAGGGGAACCCCCAGCAGCCCCCACCAGTTATGGGCGTAGAGCCCCCACGCCATCAGGGCAGCGCCCAGCAGGATGCGTACCGCGCGGTCGAGGCTTCCGACATTCGCCTGCATGATACACCTCCACACATTAATACGGAGTTACCGGGGGAAGAGTTCCTTGAGAACGGTGCCAGTCGCCTATCGGGGAAATAGTTCTTTGCTATCGCTTCGGGCGGTTTTAGCGGTAGAGGAACCGCATGGCTCGGTTCTCTCTACCGCTGCGTGAAACCAAAGCAGGTTTCCCCTCGCATGGCTGAGGGGATCTTTCGCTCAGCAGCCGCTCCCGAAATGGGAAAGCACGCTCAACAGATCGGCATCGTCCACAATCCCATCGAAGTTGAGGTCTGCAAGCCCCCCTGTATTGGAGAAATTGAACAGCACGAGCAGCAAATCGGCATCGTCCACACAGCCATCCAGATTCGCGTCACCCTCCATCCGACCGTAGGGGTTGGGAAACAGGGCGCTGTATTCACGAGCGGTGAACATAAGCCATCGGTTGTCGGGAGAAGCCGCGAATCTCACATCGTAAGTCGTGACTGTCTGGGTTTCGTCGAGCTGGGCAATTATACGCATCGTAGGGAAGTCCACAAGGCGATAGACATAGATGTCCTCCGGGTTTCTCTGAGATAACACGACGAAACGCCCGTCAAAATAGATTGCTGACTCGAGCAGGGGAGAAGAGAGCACAAGCGCTCCCGTCTGCACATCGTATACGCTGGAGTAGTCCAGAAGATAACGCGAGTCGAGAGAAAAACGGGCTGAGGACAAGTCTCGCGCCCGACCCCAGAGCGGCTGGTTCGTGCGGGTGTCGTACATCCATGAGACACCTGAATTGAGCGTGATCAGAGCGTAGTGCCCGTTCGGGGAGAACCCCACAGACTGGATTCCAGACAGTCCTGTGTCGGCAGCGCGCCATACAACTTGTCCTGTAACCCAGTTGTAGAGCTCCCGGTCGCGTGCAAACGCATCGTACCGTCGCGCAAGCAGGTTACCATAGGAGGTGGGACCGCCTGTGAGAAAGCGCAGTGTCGGCCACTCATAAGCATACCAGTATAGACCGCTTCCTTGCCAACCCATCGTCAGGAGGTAGCCCTCGCCCACAACACAGCGACCCAGTATCGATCCACCCCCTGCTATCTCACGCAGGAAGATAGCAAGCCGCTGGTAGTCCCACGAGTTGGAGCTCGTGTTCCACAGAACGCCGCCGATATCGCCTGAGAAAATCACATCGTGCTCATCTGCGAACACCGCCACAGTAGCGGGAACCGAAATAGCGCTGATTCGCGGCGCGTCGCTGGCATAGTGGAGGACGAGTCGTGGGTTCTGGTCTGTAGGCTCGACGGTGTGGGTAATCCAGCCGTTCGGAGTGCGCCAGAAAGCACTTCCGTAAGGATTCTGCAAGGGGATTCGGCGCACGAGGCGCCCCGTTTCAGAATCGATAATATTTACGGTTCCCAGAGCGAGCACATGGAACTCGTTATTGCCTGCATAGGAGTCCATGACCGCGGGGACAAGCCAGAGACCTACAACGGGATCGTAGTGATAGTAGTTTTCAATCAGCAGGGCTGTTAGCTGTTCCATAGAGGGATACCGAAAGAGCAGGATGCTGCAGAAGTCGCTGCTGTCTTTTCGACTGAGCGCCAGGTAGTTGCTGTCAGGAGTCAGGGCTGCCTCTTGAAGTCCCTGATAGCTGCGGTAAAGGGTTTGAACCTCACGGGTCGCAATATCAATCCCAAGAAGTTCGCTGCCGTTGAACACGCTACGGAGCGCAAGAACCTTGTTATCAGCAGTGATAGCAAACGGTTTCAAAGGGAACGGTACAATCGTCAGTTGCCACACTTCAGTGCCGTTGTTGTCGATCTGGTACAGCTTTGTTCCCGTACACAGGATGATACCGCTGCCATCGGGTAAGAAGAGGGCGACAGGAGTTCCTGAGAAAGAGTAAGTACGCTGCCAGAGTGCTTGCCCTGAACTCACATCCATCAGGCGGAACTGTCCACTTCCTGAGAGAGTCACCAGTCGTTGCCCGTCATCGGAAACGGCTACAGGGATTGTAACGGTGCCGCTGGCAATCCAGTGTGTCTCCGTCAGGTCATGCGCACGGAGCACGGACAACCCCCACTGACGAACGGTAGAGTTGTACTTCGGCACGACCACCCACTCGCGGTTTGGAGAAAGCATAGTATATTCGTATGCCCAGAAAGTCTGAGTGGTTCTCCCTTCATAGACGGTGGCATGCGTGCCCTCAAAATCTACTTTGTGGACACCATGCCCGTGCGCGGCGAACAGGCGCTGCGTACCTGGTTGCACCGCTATGTCCCGTGCGAAAAATCCTGTCGCAATCGCCTTCTGTTGGACGCCGTTGGCAACAACCCAGATTCCGTAGCCTGCACTGAACAACAGAGTCTCGTCTGGGAGCCACGCTAAGCCCAGCGCCTCTACTTCGGGCATTTCACTGTAAAGCACGCGTTGGGTTCCTGTTTGCAGCGCCACCTCCAGCAGGCGCCCTGCGGTTGCCTCACGATGCCATGCGTAGACCGCCATAGAGCGCCCCGACGGGGATGTAGAGAGCTTTATTGGTAGCGTGTACGAATCACCGAATTCGAACTGGTTTTCCACAGCGCCATCTGCCAGGCGAATCACAAACGCCCGAGGAGAAGCGGGGGTTTGTGGCGCAACGACCACAACAGCATGCTGTTCATTCGGAGCAAAGCAGACCTTGGGATACTGGGTAGCAGAGGAAGCGCTTGAATACAGATTGTCATACCCATAACTGTATGAACGACCATCGTACAGGTTCACGAGGTAGACCGTCGCGCTCGTTCGATTGCGACTGCACAGGGCAACCCAGTTGCCTATGGGCGATAGCTGAATCAGCTCAAGCGACGAGTCGAAGGTGTGGATCAGGCGCAGGGTGTTCGTTTCGTACAAAGCAAGGGCAGATGGTTGAGTCACGGCTATTATCGAACCGTTAGTGCCCACGAACGAGGTCGCTCCAAGTTGCTGAGGCGTTATGAGGCGGACAACTTTGTCCTGCTGTGTGTCGTAGATTGCTACAAGGTACCTGTACATCATCACCAGATGGCTTCCATCGGGCTGGAACGCCATCTGGCTGGGAACGAGGTGGAGAAGCTGCGCTCTCGCAGAAATTCGGTACTGAGCGCCCCC
>CAZQPV010000133.1:2282-6233 GCA_964595265.1 uncultured Fimbriimonadales bacterium | reverse complement strand
GGAATGGTATTTGCTGGAGGGTTGGAGCGAGCGGGAAATAGCCGAGCGGTTGGGCAAGAGTAAGAGCTGGGTTCACAAGCGTTTGGAACGGATTGAGAGATATTTACGAGAGCGGTTGAGGGGAACTTATGGGTAGCCATCAGCAGGCGCAGGGGGAGAACCAGCAAGCTGGCTCTCCCCCACCTTTCTAATGGATACTACTCCCATAAACGGAGGCAGAGTTCAAACTCAAGTGAGTCCCACCTGAACCTGACGCAGATTTCCCATTGCTGTGGGACGGTTGGGGGCAGCTCGGAAAGGCTTACAAGCTCCACACCTGGCGGGCAACCTGGGCAAGGTCGGGGTTCCACAGGCAGCTGTTGCCGTATCATCTGTCTCCCGTCAGGAGAATAAATGATGTATACCCTGTTACCGTCAGCACGAAGGGCAAAAGGACCGACTCCCTGTATTGCCATGCCAGTGATAGGTATAACCCAAGGCTGCCCTCGGCGAAGAACCACCTCACTATTCTCACCTGAGGGATTTGAATAAACGACAAATCCCCATTGCCTGAACCGAGCCACTCCTACAGAGCCAGCCCCCAGACGGTTCTGTAAAACCTGGTAGAAGTCGTTCAGGTCCTGAAGCGGATCGGTTCCCACCTGGGTTCCAAAGCAGAAGAGAACCTGGAGCAGGTCGGCATCGTCCACAATCCCATCGCCGTTGAGGTCTGTCAGTCCACTGCAACTCTGCTGGGCGCTAAGTTTGCCTGTTCCAAACACGAAGCACAGGGTGAATGCTGCCACGAACACGAGTACATGTCCTGCGAGGGTTCTCGGCGAAGAACGCTTCTGCATTGCCACTTCGACAGGCTGGTACGAAGCGCCTGTACCCCTGCCATAAGCCACCACATTAGGCTCGTGCTGTGCGCTATTTCGCATCATCATCGACACCTCCATTCGTTCCCATCGATGTTTCTGTGGGCGGAAGCGCTTCGGATCTCAGGGTTCTGACCTCCTCCACTACCGCCTACCATTAAAAAATATAGCCTGCTTTGCCAAAAATGGTCACTCCATGAAAGGGGATAAGGTGGTTGTATTTTTTAGCAGAGGCAGCTACATGGTATTATAGAGGGCGGGGATGGGAGTTGCAAGCCACCCGCCTTCGGACAGACAACAACGATGCGCGTTATAGAACGCTAGCTGGTTGCCCCCTGTTGCCTGCGTCGTCCCTCGAAGGTGGACAGAGGGCGACGATGGGATGGTGGAGACAGTTATAGGCGAAGGCGCCCCTGCCGTTTGCCTGATGTCAAACCGTCCGCTGGCAGCTTGTCGCAGGAGTGCAAGAACATAGATGCGTCGTGCAATAGCGTGCTGTCCGAAATGGTGCCCAGCCCCACTTCCCACACCCCCCATCAAGGTACAATTCCCCCCATGCACCCGATTCAAACCCAGTTCGAAACGCTGAAGACGCTGACCGAGCCGACTTCCGAAGCGCTGACATGGTTTGAGGCGTTTGTGAGCGCGCTGGAGCAAGGCGCGATTCGCGCCGCCGAACCCGACCCCGAAAGCCCCACAGGCTGGCGTGTGAACGCATGGGTCAAGCAAGCCATCCTGCTGGGGTTCCGCTGGGGCGTGTTGCAAGAAGTGGAGTGGGGCGGGGCGCGCTTTTTAGATAAGCACCTCTATCCGCCGCGCCACCTCCGCCTTGAGGATGGTGTGCGAATCGTGCCGGGCGGCACGGCGATTCGGCGTGGGGCGTGCCTCAGGCCTGGCGTGGTGGTGATGCCGCCCTCATATGTGAATGTGGGCGCCTATGTGGGCGAGGGCACGATGGTCGATTCGCATGTGCTGGTCGGCTCGTGCGCTCAGATTGGAGCGCGGGTTCACCTGAGCGCGGGTTGCCAGATTGGCGGCGTGCTGGAACCTGTGGGCGCGCTCCCCGTGATTGTGGAAGACGAAGCGATGATCGGCGGCTGCGCGGGCATTTTTGAAGGCACAATCGTGAAGCGTCGCGCGGTGATTGGCGCAGGCGTCGTGCTGACGCGCAGCATGCCGCTTTACGACCTCGTGCATGAACGGGTGCTACGCGCGGAGGGCGACATGCCACTGATTGTGCCCGAGGGCGCGGTGGTGGTGGCAGGCGCGCGCCCCGTGCAGAGCGAATTCGGGCGCCAGCACCAGCTGCGCCTCTATGCGCCCGTGATTGTGAAGTATCGCGACGACCGCACCGACGCCCAGACCGCCCTCGAAGACGCGCTCCGCTGATTGCCTGTCAGGTATCCTTCCCTCCATGAAGGGAGAAGGGTGTTCGAAGGGGCGCTGGTGAGCAGGACGGGTGAACCCGTTCCCAATAAACAAAGCCAGCCTTCGCTGGCTTCTCGTAGCAGGGGCATCTTGCCCCTGTCCACGCGCAGGGATGCGCGTGCTACTTGAGCCGACGAAGGTCGGTTTCGTTTTACAGGAACGGCTTCAGCCGTCAAGCACGAGACTGGTTTTCCCGAACACCCTCCGGAGGAAAACCTATGACACGCAAAGTGGAACGCATCGTGTGGCACACGGCGGCGCACGGGCGCGACGGCATAGCGTCTGACACCACCGCCGCCCAGATAGACCAGTGGCATCGCGAACGCGGCTGGAGCGAAATCGGCTATAATGTGGTCATTCGCTTCGACGGTACGATAGAAAAAGGGCGCGACCCCGACAAAATCCCCGCAGGCGTGGCGGGCATCAACGAGACCACCTATCACATCTGCTTCTCCGGGCACGGCGACATTGCGCCCCTGACACCCCAGCAGCTGGAGAGCGGCATCCAGCACACGATTGAGATGCTGGAGCGCTACGGTCTCACAGAGCGGTTTCTAACGGAGCCGGGCGCGCTGATTGTGATGGGGCATCGTGAGGTGAACGAGCTGGTGCGTCGCGGGCTGGCGCCGATTCCGACGAGCAAAACCTGCCCTGGCAGGCTGGTGGATATGGACATGGTGCGCCAGCAGATTCGGGCGCGCCTGCAGAACGCGCCGCCGCGGTATGTGTACGAGCGCATCGCCGCTGGCAAACTCCTCGCAGGGTTGCAGCAGGTCTACGCCGCGGCGCAACAGCTTAAACTTTCAGATGACCTGCTTGCCGAACTGAACGCCTTCCGCAAACAGCCTGAGGTGGATGCGATTATCCAGCGTTACAGGCAGGAAACAGGGGGTTAGAAGGGGCGTCGGAGTTCCAGCACCAGCCGCTGCTGGTCGCGCGGCATGTGCGGCTCGGGACGACGCTCGTAGTGAGTCCACTGCATGCCCAGCATCAGGTAATGCTCGGAATCGATTCGGCGCTCGGTGGAGAGGTAGAAGGTGTGGGCAATCCCGTGTCGCTCGCCGAAGGTTTCCGAATCGATGCGGTAGCCCACATCCCAGCGCAGTCCGTCCGCCTGCTCCCCGATGAGGGTCAAGCCGCCGCGCCGCGTGCGCCGATTCTGCTGCGTGTTCCATTCCAGCCGGTAGTCGCCGCGCAGGCGCACCGCAGGCGTCCAGCGCCACTCCATCGCCCAGTTGGAAACGCCCGTCGGCTGCAGCACCGAACCTAGCACCACATGGGGGTTCGCCTGCTCCGGGTGGGTCTGGAACTCGTGCCGGATTGTGAACCGCTGGTCTAACTGGTAGGCGACCTGATAGTTGCGCACCAGATAGAGCCTGCCGTCCTGATAGGTGCGGGTCTTGTAGAGGAAGTTATACTGCAGGCGCTCGTTGGGAGCCGACTGGAGCTGGTAGTAGCGGTCTACGGCGCGTCCCTGTCCGGGCACATACAGCCCCATATAGCCGCCGGTGAGTTTGCGTCCGAACAGGGTGGCTTCGCCTGTGAAGTGCTTATTTTCCTGTTGCCACAGGTGGCGGTCGGCGAGTGCGCCGTAGCGGAAGTCGAACTGGAACCCTTTGAGCCACAGCAGGTCAAACGGGCGCGCCGACTGAATCACCACCTGCGA
>CAZQPV010000133.1:0-2182 GCA_964595265.1 uncultured Fimbriimonadales bacterium | reverse complement strand
ATCTGACGGCGCTCGCTGTAGGCGTCCAGCTGCCCGAAGCCGAGCTGATATTGTAAATCGTTGCGCTCGTACTCGTCATGGTAAAGCCCGTCGGTGAGCTTATCGGAGCGATACGCATCTGCCTGACGCCCGATTTTGAGCGACGCCGTTGGCTGCCACATCACCCGGTAGCGATTGCGACGGTTTGCAATCTGCTCCAGCGGGTTCTGGGCGTTGAACTGGAACAGCTCCAGCTGCAGATTGCTCGAAGGGCGCAGTTTCGCGGTCCAGTCGTGCTGGCGGAAGCCGCGCAGCTGCACCAGAAAATCGCGTTCGGGGTCGGCGAGGTCGTGGGCGCGGGCGAAATCGGCGTCCACCTCGCGCTCGTTGTAGTGGAACTCCAGGCGGGGCGTCAGCAGACGATAGCTGGTACGGCGCACGCCCGCGCCAATCGCATGCACCTGCATGCGGGCAATCGCCAGCCCGAAGTCTTTGGCGGTGTAGCTCACATCCCAGTCGGAGCGCCCCATGCCGCGCTCGTTGTGGAACAGGGCACGTTCGAAGCGGGTCAGGTCGCCCAGCCGATTGAACTCCGGCGTGATGTTGCGTTCGTGCAGGCGCACCTGCAGGTTCGGCGTGCGCAGCTGCCAGAGCGTGCCCTGCGCAGAGCCTTCGCCCGCCCGGTCAGCGACTTCGAACCGCTTGACCTGCAGGCTCATCGCTTTGCTGGGTTTAATCTCGATGCGCTGGAGCGTGCGTTCCAGCCCCGGCTCCTTGAGGACTTGCGGCACATCTTCGGGCTTGAGCGCTTCCTGCGGCGCATGGAACTGGCGCACCTCGTCCACCATCTTCTGATGCTCCGCAGGGGTCAGGTTCGGCAGATTTTTAAAATCGGCGTCGACGGCGCGGCGCAGGTGTTCCACTTCCACCTGATCCGTTGTGATGTGCAGGCTTTCGCGCTCCAGCGCGCCCGTGGGCGAGCGCACCATCCCCTCTTCGGCAGCCACGCGGATTCCGTTCTGATTAATCTCAATCTGGGTTTGGTCCCGTTGCATCCCGACTTCGCGGGCGAGCTGCGCTTTGTCTGCCTCCGCAAGGTCGCCGAATCGCGTGAAACCCTGCTCAACGCTCTGGTGTGTGCGCACCAGCTTGAGCCAGGGCAGGTTGAAAGCATATTGCTGGCGTTTGATTTCGGCGCTGTCCTGTGCGACCTGAGTCTGGTTGAACTGGAGCGTGCTGTTGGGCGCGAGTTTGAGGATGGACTCCAGTTGTTCGCGCACCAGTCCGCGTTCGCGTTGCCAGTCGCCTTTCGCGGCGTCGCTGAGGTCTTTGAACCGTTCGAAGCCCGCCTGTGCCTCACGCCGTTCATAGCGCAGCTGGAGCGCGTGGCTCTGGAGCGCGTAGGCGTGTTGTTCTATCGCGCCCCTGTCATCTTGAATACGCAAGACACTTTGCTGGAGGGTAGAGCCGCCCAGTTTCAGCCCCAGCGTATAGTCGTAGCGTTTCAAGCCTTTTTCCTGCTCCCAGCGCTGGAGCAGGTTTGTGTCCAGTCTGGGCTGGGCGCCCAGCATCTTTTGCGCGGAGAAGCCTTTGCCGATATCCTGATAGTTGCCCTGAAACTGCAGGGCGCCCGCGTTCAGGTTGAAACTCTGAACAATGAACTGCGCCGATTCGGGTGTGCCGGAGGCAGTTTGGGGCGAGGGATTGCTGAACGAGGGCATCGCGAACGCCTGGAGCGGCGAGCGTGTGCCCACGAAATAGTAGCCTTGAAGCGCGCCGCCCCCGAATTGCAGGCGATTGCGCAAGCCGTAGGCGCTTATCTGATAGCTGACCCCTTCGCGGCTGGTCTCCGTGACGCCCGACGCATAGAGCGCCTGCAGGCTGCCGCCCTGCCCAAACGATAATGCCAGCAGGGGCAGGGCGCCCGACGGCTCGGCGCGCTTGCCCTGCGGGTCATAGCGATAATACACCTGAATCGTGGAAAGCGTGCGGATTGGCGCGTAGAAAGTCAAAGTGCCTGAGGCGTAATCGATCGCGTAGTCCACATCGCGTTGCAAGCGGGCGCCGTCCACATACACGCTCTCACTGTTCGGGATTACGGGCGCGAAACGCAGGCTATACGGACCGCGCACCCCCTTGCCAGGCAACACATCGGCGGTCGCCTGTCCGACAGGGGTGGCAGGCGCAGGGGAGGGGTTTTGGG
>CAZQPV010000132.1:0-6299 GCA_964595265.1 uncultured Fimbriimonadales bacterium | reverse complement strand
GTCAAAGAGACCGCTGAACGGCTGGAGCGCGAAGGCAAGCCCGTGCCTCCTGTGGTGCAACAACTGCTTGCCAAAGGGCGCACAGGGTTCTATGAGACCGCCGACACAGGCGAAACCACGGTCTATGTCTGGATTGGCAGCGGACAGATTGCGCCCTACCACCCCTCCGAGGAGTTTCTCACGCCGGGCAATATGGCGCGCCACTGCCCTGAAGTGGAGCGCAACGCCGACGCTTCCGTGTACGACATGGGCGACGGCGTGTTCTGCGTGGGCATCCACAGTAAGATGAACACGCTCGGTCCAGGCGTGATGGAGATGCTCTACAAGGGGGTGGAGCGTGCCGAGCGCGAGGGCGTCGGGCTGGTCATCACAGGCATCGGCGAGCATTTCTCGGTCGGGTTCAACCTGCAGCTGTTTTTGATGATGATTGGCACGGGCGACTTTGACGAGCTGCTGATGGGCGGCAAAGCCTTTCAGGATTCGCTCTTGCGCCTGCGCCACGCAAAAGTGCCCACCGTCGCGGCGGTGTTCGGTTACACGCTGGGCGGCGCCTGCGAGCTGGCAATGCACTGCACCAAAACCGTTGCCAGCGCCGAGACCTACATCGGCTTGCCTGAGGTGGGCGTGGGCATCATCCCTGCAGGCGGCGGCACCAGCACGATGCTCTGGCGCGCACTCAGCGATCTGCCCCCGAATGCCGACCCCTATCCTGCCATCCGCCGCGTGATGGAAACGCTCGGCTTCGGTAAAGTCGCTACCAGCGCGCTGGAAGGCGTGCGCTACGGCTTCCTGCGCGAAGGCGTGGACCATATCGTGGTGAATCCCGACCGCGTGCTGTGGACTGCCAAGCAGGAGGTGCTTCACCTCGCTGAAGTCGGCTACATGCCGATGGAAGAGCCGAAGGTGATGGCGTATGGCGATACGGTGCTGAACCGCCTGCTGGTGGAGTTGCACAACCTGAAGCGGGGCGGGTTTATCACCGAGCATGACTTCACGATTGCCTCGCAGATTGCTTATGTGCTGTCGGGCGGCGACCTGAGCCAGCCTGCCGAGATGCCCCTGAGCTACTTCTACGGGCTGGAGATTCAGGCGGTGGGCTACCTCGCCCAGCAGCCCAAGACATGGGAGCGCATGCGCCACATGCTCGAAACGGGCAAACCGCTGCGGAACTGAGTGAAAACACGCCCCCAGTCGCAACGGCTGGGGGCGCCCCACTTGTAAGAAGGACGGGGCGGGTAAAATCGGCATTAATGGTGAGCCAGCATGGAGCCAACCGCAACGGTAGACGAGCTGTATGAACAGCATGTTCGCGACTTAACGCCGCAGCAGAAGCGTCCGCTAACGGAGAAAATCGCTCGCGAGCTGGAGGCGTCCGCCACGACCACGCCAGACAACAGCCTGCTTAGTCTAATAGGGCTGGGCGCGGAAATTTGGCAGCAGGTTGATGCCCAGCGCTATGTGAACGAGTTGCGTACAGAATGGGATCAGCACAATGAACAGTATCGATGACGCGCTTATAGGTATAACCCGACTGTTTGTTGATACCGCTCCCCTTATCTATCTCATTGAGTAGCACCCCGTTTATTTCCCTATTTTGATGGGCGCACGGCACTTCGAGCTTATCCCTCTCACTCCAGCGATAACCGAGTTGGCAGCGGAAATGCGCGCGTTATAATCTGCGAACGCCCGACGCCATCCAGATTGAAACAGTATCGGCTCTTCAGTGTGAAGCAATGCTGGCAAACGATAATGCCTTCAGGCGCATTACCGAGCTGAGGATACTCCTGCTCGATGATATGGCAAATATCGGAGTCTCGCTATACCAATCAATCTGCCTGGTGAGGTTCCCCCTTGAGGGTGGAGGGGAAGCCTTTCCGATCGACTCACAGGTTGCCTTGTTTCAATCCACATCCGCCTTTGGGGCGGGTGCAATGGTAGAGCCACGCACAAATTTTACACTCACCAGGCGGGGTTTGCCGCCAGGTTGCACCCAAAAGTTCCCGCCAGTGAGACTCTTTGTGGCTTTTACCCCGTCAGATTGTTTTCAGAGCGTCATCGGGTATCCTTATAGCGCACGGAGGCGAAGCGTGACACGCGACCAGCTGGTCAGGATAGAGAACGATGTGGTGCGGGCGCTGGTTCACGCGCTGGAAATGGCGCATCCTCATCTGGAGGGACACAGCGAGCGCGTAGCCACCTATGCAGTAGCCATCGGCTGCGAGATGGGATTGAGCAAGCCCACCCTGCGCCTGCTCCGAATCGCGGGCGCCCTGCACGATATCGGCATGCTCGCTCTCCCCACACCCCTGCTCACCCGGACGCACCCAACCCCCGAAGAGTGGGAACAGATTCGAAGCCACCCCACATTGAGCGTGCAACTGTTGCGGCGCATTCACCGCTTCAAAGACGCCCTCATCTGGGTGGAGTGCCATCACGAGCGCTGGGATGGGCGCGGCTACCCGTTCGGCTGGCGTGAAGACCAGATTCCCCTGCCCGCGCGAATCTTAGCCGTCGCCGAGGCGTTTGATAGCATGTGCACCTCCATGCCCTACCGCGACGCGCTCTCGGAACAGGAGGCGCTGGAACTTATTCAGCAAGGCGCGGCAACCCAGTTCGATCCCCATGTGGTGAAAGCCTTCCTCAAAGTGCAACCCCTGATTCAGCCCGTGGGAAGGGAGTAAAAAGTGGAATGCGCATCCTTGTGGCAGAACAGCTTGAGCCGCCTGGCACTGTCCTAATCGCCCCTTACGCTACAAGGACAACCGTTCAGGTACACTTATAGCGCCGTGCTGGTGCAGACCTACATTCATATTCCGGGCATTACGCAGGAGATTGAGGTGTCGCTCTGGCGTCAGGGGGCGAGCGATTGGGAGACGCTGCTGGAAACACCGAACCGCTGGCGCATCCCAGAGCCGTATCGAAGCGCCCTGATTGCAGGCGTGGAACGCTCCATAGAAGCCTTCGAAGAAGGCGATTACCCCTACTTCGCCACCCGACTGCCGCTGCGCGAACACTGGCGCGCCTACGAAGAGTACCGCCACGAAACCGCCTTTCTGGACATCGAAACCGACGGCGCCAACACCATCACCGTGATTGGCGTCTACGATGGCGAAGAGGTCTACCAGTTCGTGCAGGGCGACAATCTGGACGAGTTCCCCGATTTCATTCGCGAGTTTTCTATGCTGGTTACCTTCAACGGTCGCCACTTTGACCTGCCGATGATTAACCGTCAGTTCCCGTCGCTGGCGTTTGACCAGTTGCATCTGGATTTGTGTCCCACTTTGCGGCGTGTGGGGTTGCGCGGAGGCTTGAAGCGCATCGAGGAGACGCTTGGGCTGGTGCGCGACCCCGATCTGGAGGGAATGGACGGCATGGACGCGATTCGCCTCTGGAAAGCCTACCGACTGGGGCATCACAGTGCGCTGGAGACGCTGTTGCGCTACAATCGGGAAGATATTGTGAACCTGAAGCCGCTGGCGAATCTCGCCTACACGCGCCTGCGCGAGCGGCTCTGGCGTCAGGCAACAGCGCTTTAGGCGTTCAGGGCAATATCGGTGCGGTAGTGCATGCCCTCAAAATGAATCTGGGCGACCGCCTCGTAGGCGCGCTGGCGTGCCTGCTCGAGGGTGTCGCCCACGCCAACCACATTCAGCACACGCCCGCCCGCCGTGAGATACCGACCCGACTCGAAGGCTGTGCCCGCATGGAACAGCACTACATGGGGCATGCGCGCAACCGCCTCGATGCCCTCTATGGGGAAGCCCGTGCGGTATGCCCCTGGATAGCCACCTGACGCCAGCACCACACACACGGCGCATTTCGAGGCGAACTGGGGGCGCGCCTCGCCCAGGCGCCCCTCAATGCTCGCCAGTATCACCTCCACGAGGTCGCTTTCCAGCAGGGGCATCAGGGTCTGCGTCTCGGGGTCGCCAAAGCGGCAGTTGAACTCCAGCGTGTAGGGCTGACCCTCGCTTATCATCAGCCCGGCATACAGCACGCCCTGGTAGGGTGTGCCGCGCTCCGCCATCGTGCGCAGGGTAGGGAGAATAATCTGCTCATGGGCTTTTTGCAGGATGTCGGGTGTGGCGTCGGGGGGTGGCGCGTAGCAGCCCATCCCACCCGTGTTGGGACCGCGGTTGCCGTCAAACGCGCGTTTGTAGTCGCGCACGGGGGGCATCGGTTCGGCGTGTAGCCCATCGGTGAAGCAGAGCAGGGAGAGTTCGCGTCCGTAGAGGCGTTGCTCAATTACCACGCGCGCGCCTGCCTCACCCAGCCCGCGCTGTTCCATAAGAAACTCCACGGCGTCCAGCGCATCGGCAAGCGTCTCGCACACAAAGACGCCCTTGCCCAGCGCCTCGCCATCGGCTTTGACCACCAGCGGCTGCGCGGCGAAATGCGCGCGCAGGTAGGCTTTCGCTTCTTCGGGGTGGTCAAACACCGCGAACGGAGCGGTAGGCACGCCCGCCTCCGCCATGAGCTGCTTGGCGAACGCTTTGCTCCCTTCCAGCATCGCGGCGGCGCGGCGCGGCCCGAAGCAGGGGATACCCGCTTCCGTCAGTGCATCTGCCAGCCCCGCAATTAGCGGCGATTCGGGACCCACCACAACCAGCGCCACCTGCTGGTCTCTGGCGAACTGAACAATTTCGGGGATGGCTTTAGGGGAAATAGGGACGCACTCGGCAACCTGGGCGATGCCGCCGTTGCCGGGCAGAGCGAACAGCCGGGAGCAGTGAGGACTTTGCGCAATGCGCCACGCCAGCGCATGCTCGCGTCCACCACTGCCCACCAGCAGAATCCGCATGGGTTAGCGCTTGACGAACTGGAACCCGCGGCGTGCGCCGTGGCGTCCGTACTTCTTGCGCTCCTTTTCGCGGGCGTCGCGCGTGAGCAAGCCTGCCTGCTTCAGCGTCAATCGAAACTCGGGGTTGACCTGTAGCAGGGCGCGTGCAATCCCGTGTCGGATGGCGCCTGCCTGCCCGGAGATGCCGCCGCCCCGCACGGTGGCTTTCACATCGTACTGCCCTTCCAGACCGAGCAGGCGCAGGGGCTGCTGCACGAGGCGCTCCAGCGCGAGCCGCCGCAGATACTCGGACGCCTCACGCCCGTTAATCGTAATCTTGCCCGTGCCCGGCATCAGCCACACGCGCGCGCTTGCCGTCTTCCGACGCCCTGTCGCATAATAGCGAATCGGTTCTTCCATAGGTTCACCTCACTTAAATCTCGTAAGGCTGGGGCTTCTGCGCCTGATGCGTATGCTCACTGCCTGCGAAGATGCGCAGTCGCTTCAGCATGCGGGCGCGCAGCTTATTTTTGGGAAGCATCCCGCTGATAACGCGCCGCATCATCTTTTCGGGCTTCTCGGTCATCAGCTTCTCGCGGGTGTAGGCGCGTAGCCCCCCAGGATGCATCGTGTGATGGTACAGAACCTCTTGCATCTTCTTGCCTGTAAACACCACTTTATCCGCGTTCAACAGAATTACATGGTCGCCCACATCCATGTGGGGGGTATAGATGGGCTTATGCTTGCCCTGGAGCAGGCGTGCGACCTGCGCGGCGACACGCCCTGCGGGCTTGCCTGCCGCATCGATCACCCACCATGTGCGCTTAATATCGCTCGGCTTGGCGGTGTAGGTGCGTTGCATCATCGGTTTCGCCTCCATTTTCCAGTTCGTTTTTTTCTATGCCCTGCGGGCTGGGCTTATATTTTACCCGAATCAGATACAGCCCCTGTGGGGGCGCCATCTGTGTGAAGGGGCGTTTGGGAGGATTGTCTATCATGTCCCTCAGAAACGAGACGGGACGCTCGCCGCGCCCCACCAGAGTCAGCGCGCCCACAATCAGGCGCACCATGCCGCGCAGAAACGCGCTCCCCTCCAGCACGATTCGGGTGCCGTCGCGTGTCGGCTCCACCGCGGTACGATAAAGGGTACGAACGGTGTTCACATCAGGCGGAGTTTTTACCGAGAAGGGACGAAAGTCGTGGACGCCCTCAATCTGCTTGAGCGCTTCCGCCATCTGCTCGCGGTCTAAGGGATAGGGATAATGCCATGCGTAGCGGATGCGCCACACCGAGGGGTGTTCGCGTTGATAGAGCAGGTAGTGATACTCACGGCTATAAGCGGAATAGCGGGCGTGAAAGTCGGGCGCGGCGGCGCGGACATTGCGCACTTTGAGATCGTCGGGGAGTCTGCGGTTGAGTGCGCGATGGAGGGCGTTCAGGGGCACGGGGCGCGTGGTGTGAAAATTCACGACCTGCCCCCGTGCATGCACGCCGGCGTCGGTGCGGCTGGCGCCCACCA
>CAZQPV010000131.1:0-6306 GCA_964595265.1 uncultured Fimbriimonadales bacterium | reverse complement strand
CACGCGCACCTCCGTAAGGAGGTCAAACCACGCGACGCGATAAAACAAGCCGAAGATATCCGATAGCACAATCCGAACTTCGCCGAGCGTGTGGCGCCCCATGCGGTGGGCAGTAAACTTGCTGATAATCCGCTGAACTCCGTCCGCGCCTGGCTCCACGCGCTGAGACTCCATCGAAAAGCTGGGAGGGCACTCAATCCTGAAATCGCTGATAGCGACCGCCCACGACATGCGCAGGTTGGTCTCGACGGTTACCGTGAACGAGTCACCCTCTGAGACTTCGGGGGGGCAGTGGAGGTTTGCATTTAGGAATTGCATGCGTCGATTCACCATCAGGTAGGTCGCGCCCAGAATGAACCCCAGCACGCTCGCCATCCAGTACATCTGGCGGTTGTTGGTCATCAAGCCAGAGACCAGCAGGAACGAGGTCGCCGCCATCAGCGCGGTGAGCTTGTATTCTCGCATCAGGTCTCCTCACCCATCGGCACGGGCACTTGATTCAGGATGTCTTGAATCACCTGCTCGGCGCGGGGGATTTTGCCCTGCGCGTCGCTTCGGAGAATCAGGCGGTGCGCCAGCACAGGCACTGCCATTCGTTGCACATCGTCTGGGATCACGAAGTGGCGTTCTGACAGAATGGCGTTGGCTTGCGCGGCGAGCATGAGCGCCAGCGAGGCGCGGGGGCTGGCGCCCAGCGCGATCTGGGGATGGTGGCGCGTGGCGTTCACCACTGCCACGAGGTAGCGTCGTACAGCAGGGCTGATGTAGACACGCCGTACCTGTTGCTGGAGCTGCTCCAGCTGTCCCAGCGACAACACGGGCTCCAGTGTGTCCAGTGGCGAGCGGAGCTGACGGCTTGCCAGAATCTGCTCTTCCACCTCAGGCGACGGGTAGCCCAGCGACACCCGTGCGAAAAACCGATCCATCTGCGCCTCTGGCAGGGGATAAGTCCCCACCATCTCAATATTATTCTGGGTCGCAATCACCAGAAACGGGTGGGGCAGGGGATGAGACGCGCCCTCCACCGAGACGGTACGCTCTTCCATCGCCTCCAGCAGAGCGGACTGGGTTTTGGGGGTGGCGCGGTTAATTTCGTCCGCTAGGACAATATTCGCGAAAATCGGTCCGGGGTGGAACTCGAACTGCCCTGTGCGCTGGTTGTAAATCACGGAGCCAGTCACATCGGCGGGCAGCAGGTCGGGCGTGAACTGGATGCGTCGGAACTGTCCGCCAATCGCGCGTGCCAGTGCCCGCGCCAGCGTGGTCTTGCCTACGCCAGGGATGTCCTCTATCAGCAGATGCCCCCCACTCAACAATCCTGTAATCATCAGGCGCACGGCTTCCGTCTTGCCCAGTATCACGCGCTCAACAGCTTGAATGAGCAAGCGTGCCTGATGTGCCACCTCGCGCGCTTCCGACTCGGTGAGCCACTCCTGCGAAGCAACGGTCATAACATCAGAAGTATACCTCCCTGAGGCTTCTATCGGGTACAATCTTGCTACAGGGAGGTTTGACTGTATGCAACGACGGATTCGGGCCGCGATGGTAACGGATGTGGGCGGTATTGGTGACGAGTCGTTCAACGCGTCGGCGTGGCGTGGGCTGGAGCGTGCACGCGATCAACTCGGCGCTGAGGTGCGCTATCTGGAGTCGCGCACGGCGGCAGACTATGTGCGCAACCTGACCGCACTGGCGCGGCAGGGATTTGATGTGGTCTTCGCGATTGGGTTTCTGATGGAAGACGCGCTTGCCAAAGTCGCGCCCCGCTTCCCGAAGGTCTACTTCGGGATTGTGGACGGCAAGGCACCGAACCTGCCCAACTGCGTGTCGCTCATTTTTAATGAGCAGGAAGGCTCCTACTTGGTGGGGGCGCTTGCGGGCGCGTTCACCAAAACCAATGTGGTCGGGTTCGTGGGCGGAATGAATGTGCCGCTTATCAAAAAGTTTGAGTATGGCTATCGCGCGGGCGTGCTGACCACCAACCCGAAGGCACGGGTGCTGGTCGGCTACACGGGGAACTGGGATGATGTCAGCAAGGGGCGCGAGCTGGCGCTCACCCAGTTCAGTCAAGGCGCGGACATTATCTACCATGCGGCAGGGCGCTGCGGAATTGGCGTCATTCGCGCCGCCCAGCAAAAAGGCAAAGGCTACTACGCGATTGGCGTCGACAGCGACCAGGACCATCTTGCGCCCGGACATGTGCTGACCAGTATGATGAAGCGCGTGGATAACGCCGTGTTCGATGTGTGTAAGCGCGTCGCTGAGGGACGCTTCAAGGGCGGGACGATTGTGTATGGCGTCAAAGAGAAGGGCGTGGGGCTTAGCCCGATGCGCTTCACCCGTAAACTGGTGCCCAACGTGGTTCTGGCGAAAGTGCGTAGATTGGAGCAACTGATTGTGCAGGGCAAGGTCGTGCCCCCCTATAACGAGCAGACTTTCCGGGCGTTCCGTCCGCCAAAGGTTTAACATGTCGCGCCCCAGCTGGGATGAGTATTTTATGCAGGTGGCGTTTGTGGTGGCGACTCGCGCCACCTGCCCGCGTCGGAGTGTGGGCGCAGTGATTGTGCTGGATAAGCGCATTCTGGCGACGGGTTACAATGGCGCACCGCGCGGGCTGGCGCACTGCACGGAAGTGGGGTGCCACATCGTGGCGGGGCACTGCATCCGCGCCCTGCACGCCGAGCAGAACGCCATCCTGCAGGCGGCAATGAATGGAGTCTCCACCCGCGGCGCGACAATCTATGTCACCTGCCAGCCATGCAATCACTGCGCGAAGATGATTATTAACGCCGGCATTGAGCGCGTGGTGTTTCAGGGCGACTACCCTGACGAGTTCGCACTGGAGCTGTTCGCCGAAGCGGGGATTGTGCTGGATCGGTTTGTGGACGGGCGGATTGAGTCGGTAGACCTGACACCCTATATGCCAGAGCGATGAAAACGATTACGGTAGTGTTTCTGATTGCGCTGACAACGACCTATCTGCTGACGCCCTGGGTGCGGGCGCTCGCGATACGGTTCGGCGTGATGGACATCCCCGATGCGCGGCGGGTTCACACCGAGCCGATCCCGCGCTGGGGCGGGTTAGCCATTTATCTGGGGGTGGTGCTGGCGACACTGGCGGGGATGTTCCGACTCTACCTGCTGGCGCCCAGCGATGGCGTGTTCTGGGAGCGCGTGGTGCCGTTTGCGGGGCTGTTGCTGGTGGGCACGCTGGTGCTGATAGCAGGCATGCTGGACGATTTGAAGGGTTTTTCGGCAGTGCTTCAGGCGGGGGTGTTGTTGTTGGCAGGGCTGCTGGTGCAGCTGTTCGGTGTGCAGATAGAGGGCTTCGCCGCGCCAATCGGGGGCAAGTTTGAAGACGCGCGCTGGGTGGCGCTGGGCGTGTGGTCGATTCCGCTGACCGCGCTGTGGATGTTCGTTATCAGCAAGACGATGGACACCATCGACGGGCTGGACGGCTTGGCGGCGGGCGTGAGCGCGATTGCGGCGTTGACGCTGGCGCTGATGGCGCTTCAAGCGGCAGACATCTTGAACCAGCCTTATCCTAACTGGCTGATTGCGATTACCGCGGCGGCAGTGGCGGGAGCGGCAGGCGGATTTTTGCGTTATAACTTCAACCCGGCGCGGATTTTTATGGGCACGGGCGGCGCGCAGTTTCTGGGGTTTGTGCTGGCGGGGCTATCGGTAATTGGCGCGTTCAAGACGGCGACCGCGTTTGCGATTTTCGTGCCCCTGCTGGTGTTCGGCTTGCCGCTGCTGGACGCGGTGAATGTGGTGATTCGGCGGCTGCTGAGTGGTGCGCCGCTTCACAAGCCCGACAAGCGCCACATCCACCACCAGCTACTGGCGCGCGGCTTGACCCAGCGTCAGACGGTGCTGTTGTTGTACGGGATTGCGCTGGCGATGGCAATCGTGGCGCTGTGGCTGTTCAAGCGGGCAATCGGCTAACTGGAGCCGACAGTGGGATTCGAACCCACGACCTGCGCATTACGAGTGCGCCGCTCTACCACTGAGCTATGTCGGCTCTGGCGGTTATTATACCCGACGCCATCGGGCGGGTGCAAGGGGCTGGGAGGCTTAAAATCAGGACCGACCTGCGCTGGCTGAGCGACCAACGCAGGTGGCGCATGTTTTTTTACGGATTCGGATCCGGATACCGCCCGTTCCACCAGCGGTTATCCTGATAGAGGGGTTCCACACGGCTCCAGCGGAGATGCCCATCCACAAAGACGAAGTTCGCCCCGTTGTGGTGGCGCGGGTCGGGCGGCGACCAGCGTCCTGCACTGCTGGGCGCGTTGGGTCCCGGACCATAGCGACACGCTGGCAACACAGGCGGGTCCATCGCGTAGCCGTGGTTGAACAGACAATCAGGGTTGAGAAAGTCGGGGTCGCTGGGGTCGTCGTTTTTGCAGGGGCGCGTACCCGTGCCGCGGTTGTCGCCAACGGCAATCATCTGCGCAGGCGTTTCGATCATGCTTTCCAGAATCGGCACATTCCAGCAGCTCGCTCGCGAGAGACCCAGATACTGGTAGTTATAGCCGTAGGTCGCGTTGCGTCCCGCCGCGCCAAAACTCCACTTGCGCGAAACCTGCGGGCACACGAAAATCCCCGCGTTGCGCGTGTAGGTGAACACATGGTCATACCAGCGCACAGGCTGTCCATGCGTTACATAGGAAAAGGGCGGAAAGGCGTCCCAGTCCTGCACATACATCGCGAGCGCCATGCCGTGCTGACGCAAGTTGCTGGCACAGCTGACCTGACGCGCCTTTGTACGCGCCTGAGCGAACACCGGGAACAGGATTGCCGCCAGAATGGCAACAATCGCAATCACGACCAACAGCTCTATCAAAGTGAACCCACGGCGGGTCGGAAGTTGTATCATCCGACCCTGCTGAAATTGGCTCTCCATAGCGTCGTCCTCCATTTTCTATAAATATACCCTTTAGCGTGGCTAAATATCAAGTCCTCTACCGCGCCTGCGTTCCGAGCAAGGTTGCATCCTGTAAGTTTTATGGGGTACAATCGGTAGGGATGGCGCAGAATCGGAGCGCAACATTTGCAGGGTGAGAGCATGGCGACGAAGACGCAGAAACGGCGCCTGTCGGCGAAACGCACGCCACCACCTAAAGAGCGGTCGCCGCTGTTTTATGACCGCGTGGCGATTGCGCTGGGCGTGATGGGCTTGCTAGTGCTGTTGAGCCTGACCGTGCCCCAAAAAGGAGTCGTGGGGGCGTTTTTGAGCGACGGGCTGCGCCTGCTGTTCGGGAACGGCGCCTATCTGCTGCCAATTGTGCTATGGCTGGCGGCGGGCGCGCTGGTGTTCGGCACGGGCAAGCTCGCGCTTCCTGAAGTGATTGGTGGGGGTATCTTGCTCTATGTGGTGTTGCTGGGGTGGATGGCGCAACCCGAATCGCAGTCGGGCAGCTGGTTCCACGCGGGCGCGCTCAAAACCACAGGGGGCTATATCGGCGCGGTAATTGGCTACCTGCTCCATCTGGGGTTGGGGCAGGCGAGGAGCGTGGTACTGGGCGCGCTGGGGCTGGTGGGCACGCTGATGATGTTCAACATCCCACTGATTAGCCTGTTTCGCGGGATAGGGCGCGTGCTGTGGACGGGCTGGCGCGGCACAGCGACCGCTACCCGCGCCGTCGCTGAAGTCGCCTCTCACACCGCCGAGAAAGCCACAACGGTTCTCAAGCGCAAGCCAGAGCGTCCCGCGCCGCGCGTGGTGCAGAAACCTTCGGGCGCGACTTCTGCGGAAGCCAGCGCCCCTGCCCAAACTCCAGCCGTTTCTGAGTCATCTGCAGAAGGCGAATCGGGCGAGAAGCGTCGCCCCAGCCTGCCTGCGCGCCCGAAGCCGAATATCCCCACGCCGCCTCCCGCCAGCGAGGGCAACTACACACTCCCACCGCTCTCGCTCCTCAAAGAGCCGCCTGCGCCACCGCGACGCAGCCAGTCCGAAATCAAGGAGAAAATCGCGATTCTGGAGCGCACGCTCGAAGAGTTCGGCATCGGCGCGAATGTGGTGGAAGTCGCCCACGGCCCCACCGTGACGCGCTACGAGATTCAGTTAGACCCCGGTATCAAGGTCAGTAAGGTGGTGAATCTGGCGGATAACCTCGCGATGGCGCTCGCGGCAATAGCGGTGCGCGTGGAGGCGCCCATCCCGGGCAAGAGCGCGATTGGTGTGGAAGTGCCTAACGACCAGCCGCAGGTGGTGACTCTGCGTGAGGTGATGGAACGCGATGAGTTCTGGAACGCGCCGAGCCTGCTGACCGTCGCGCTGGGCAAAGATGTCGCAGGCAC
>CAZQPV010000130.1:0-6307 GCA_964595265.1 uncultured Fimbriimonadales bacterium | reverse complement strand
TCTTTATCGGGAACCTGCTCAAATGGGCAACGGGCGAGCAGGGCGGCACGCAGGGATTCACCGTGCGCACAGGCACACCCTTCAGCGTGAATGTGCCCCCCAACGAAACCCGACTGACCCTGATTGGACCCGACTCTCAGAAGCAGGAGTTCCCCGTGAACGAGGGCACCCTGATTGTGCCCGGACTGCCGCGTGTGGGGCTTTACACGCTTCAGGGTAGCAAAGTGCGCATTCCTGTGGGGGGCAACCTGTTCAACGCCGACGAGTCGGATATCGCGCCGCGCCAGACGATTCAGCTGGGGGGGCGCACGGTGCAGGCGCAGGGGCAGATGTTCACCTTGCGCGACCTGTGGCGACCGATTGTGCTGATTATGCTGGCAGTGCTAATGCTGGAATGGTGGGTGTTCATCAAGCGCTCGTAGTGTCTATGCAGAGAAAGCGGGATGCAGTCGCTGGAAGCTCACCCTGAGTGGCGCATCCCATTTCTGCGCGCGCTGGGGCTGGAGGCGTTGCTGCCGCTCCCTGAAAAGCTGGAGGCATATCAGCAAGAAAATCGGGAGCGGTTTGACCGCCTCGAGAACGCTGTCGCACAGCTCGCAGAGGGGTTGAACGAGCTGCATCAAACGGTCAGATGGTCGGCGAAGCGTTGTTAGCCTGAGCCAGCCATCGTCCTGCTCAGCGCCGCGGATCGTAGCGATCTATTGCGCCGTCGGGGGGCCATGTCTGCTCAAACCGATACCACCTAGCGTGCCCGTCCACAAAGGTGTAGTTTGCACCGCCACTGTGCCAGCGCATCGCTAACTCATGCTCTGGCTCCACATAGTAGACGCTACTACACTCGTTGGGATAGCGCCACGCCCCCCGGATGGTAGTGATCCGCGCCTACACTGAGGTTCTCTTTCATCTCGGCGATGTAAATCACATTCGCAGGCGAGACGATGGAGGCAAGGCTGTTGTAGCCCAGACAGTCGGGCAAGCCTGTGATATTGGGCAGCATCCAGAAGTTCGTGCCGTAGGAAGTGCGGCGCTTCGTCTGTTGTCCGGGCAGGGGCGCATCCCAGTTGCGGCTGGGGTCGCTGGGACAGCGATAGAGGAGTTTCGTGCGCGTGTACGGCTCCAGTGTGAAAAGCCACACCCAGCTCGCGCCCGAACCCGTGTGGCTGTCCAGCGGAAAGCGCTCGTCATAATCCTGCAGGCACATCTGCACCGCCATGCCCATCTGGCGCATATTGGAGAGGCACACCGTCTGGCGTCCCTTCTCGCGCGCCTGCGCAAACACAGGAAACAGAATCGCCACCACTATCGCGATAATCGCAATTACCACCAGCAGTTCAATTAATGTAAACGCTTTGCGCATCATTCTCACCTCGCTTTGGTTGTCCCCCTGTCCCCGATCGGGGAGCAGGGGGGTATGGGCGCACCCGACCTATAGCGAAATCACCTGATCGGGCGGGTTATCAGCCAGAGCGCGATACAGGTCCGGGAAACACCCGACCTGAACGCCCTCCACCGTACCCACGGGGTGGCACTCAGCGGGTTCCGTGCGTCCTTTGCCAGAGGCGTCGCACCAGCGTGGCGAACCCTGGGCTAGGTGGCGCTCCAGAGCGCACATATCGCACATCATCAGCAGAATCCCCTTTTCGCGAGCAATTCTGGCTAACCGCTCGCCAATCGGATGACCCTGCTGAAGCGCGTATACATTATCGTCGAAGAAGAACATACCGACCACCTCTACGCCGTGCGTGCCCGCCTCAAGCTGGGGCAGAATCATCTGCCCCAGCTTGTAGGATGCGGCACGGGGAGAGATAAACACATAGGCGACTTTCATACCTTCCTCCTCATGCGGCGACGGAGACCCAGTGTTAGCAGTCCCACGCCCAACGCGGTCAGTGATGCAGGCTCAGGCACGAACTCCAGCGTGTGCACACCAGAGTTGCCCACCGCGTTACCGTCCCAATCCAGCGCGTTAATCAGCTCGAACTGGAACAGGAGCGGGTTGTCGCGGTCGGGCATGGTCGCGCTGGCGAAAACCACATGCTGGTGTACCGCCTCGGGGTCGCTGGGGTCATAATGGCGCACGGGGTGGGGCACAGGCTGAACAACTGTCGCCTGTCCTGCCTGAGCGCCAAACAGTAGGTCGTTCTCATGCTGGGCTGCGCCCACGAACACCCAACTGCCAATAAGAGCAATTGCGAGCCATCGCATTTTCCAAAACCTCCTGATGTTGTGTGTTGACACTCGCGCGCATGCGCGAAAAACCCGGGAAACAAGAGCGAAAACGCCTGCGAGACTCAGACTCCTGCCCGTGTGAAGGGCACAAGCACTCGCAGGGATGTTTCAGGAGCGATTAGCAGGGAAGGGCACGGGGAATGTGAGGTTTGAGAGGAACAAAACGAATCGGCTCAGTGCAATCCGATATAGTCCGTATCGGCTCGGAAAGCGCCGGCGGTGCAATCGCTTTGAGACTCTGGTGAAGCGGGCTATCGGGTTGCGCTGGAGAGTTCTGGAGGGTACAGACGAAACAGTCGCTTGACGACTCCAGCGGATAGTGCGTCAGCGGGTGCAGGATGAAGCCCGCCAGCCAGGCGAGCATCAGCACCATCAGGCTCCACAACGCAAAACGCCGCACGCGCTGACGCATCGCCTTCAATTATATCCTGTATCCCATCGTCTCGACGCCGCGCGTTTTGGAGAATTCGGGGGAATTTTGCCCGAATTTGCCATTAAAACCCCCTTGACCCCTTGACAAACGCCCCATGGATGTGGTATAATATTAGCGTCGTTGGGGAAACCCGACGGCGCTCGCCCGAGTGCAGTCAGGATGCCCTGCTGTCGGGAGCCGAGCGGCAGTTCCTCCTGAGCCGTTGCGCCGGCAGCGGCGAAGGAGAGCGATGCCAATCGGAGCAATACGAGCATGCCTGCGCCCCAGTTAGGCGGCTCGTAAGCGACAGAGTAGGAACTGCGTTCAGGCAGACCGTTCCCTCACAAGAGGGGGCAGGAGACCTTCGGATCGGGGGCGACCTCGGTCGAGGCTCCGAAGCTGTACAGCACGGTCTGTACCCGCAGCACCGAAAAGGCACCCTGAACCAAGCACTCGGGCTTTTTCATTTTCGGGTATCATACACCCAAAACCACAGGAGGTGCTACCATGCAAAACACGCTCAAAGCCATGCGCGAATTCCGCTCCGATAAGTTTTTCGTGACCTCGCTCTATCTCAGCCTGACCCCACAGGAACGCGCCACGCGACCCCCAATGTATCAAACACGCCTCAAAACCATGCAGAATCAGCTCCGTCACTGGCTGGACGACCACCCGATGGACACCGAAGCACGCGAGTCGGTGGAACAGGACTTCAAACGCCTCATGGACTTCATCGATGAACCCAAAAACCTGTTAGGTGAGAACTCGCTTCCCGTGCGCGGGATTGCCCTCTTCTCATGCTCCGCAGAAGGACTGTTTGAGGCAGTGCGGCTGCCCTATGTGGAGCGCAACACGCTCGTGGTAGACAAAACCCCCTACATTCGCCGACTGTTCGCTGTGGAAGCCGACTTTGGAGTCAACCTCGTAGCCGTGTTTGACCACCGCGACGCGCACTTTTATCAGGTGGATATTCATGGCATTCGAGAACTGGAATCGTTCCGCTTCTCTCGCGATAGGGAAGTGCTGCCGCCAGGCGTGCATGGCGTCCGAACCCCAGCAGGCATGCGGGCACTGCATGGCATGGGCGAACGGAATGTGCAGATGCTTAAACAGCACGAGCAGCAGCAACACCTGCGTCATATTGCCGATACTTTGCTTCAGCTGCGGCGCACCCATCCGTTTGACCGCCTGTTGATTGCCGTCCCTGATGACCTGGCCAGCGCGTTTCCTACCTACCTGCACGACTATGTACGCCGCACCTTTGCAGGCACTATCCCGGCGCACGACAAGATGCCTGTCAACCAGCTCTACGAGCGCGTGCTGGACAAAATCGTAGAGCTGAACCGCGAACAGGAGAAGCAACTCCTGCGGGAGTTCAACGAAAGCCTTCCCCATCTGGCGCTATCGGGCATAGATCCCGTGCTGAAGGCGCTTGAATGGGGCAATGTGCGCGTGCTGCTCTATGATACAGACTACTCCGTGCCGGGCTGTGTCTACTATCCGTCGGGAATGCTGGGCTTATACCCCGAACATGCACCCGAAGGGACCGAAATGGTCTGGATGTTGCCCGATATTGTGGACACGGTTGTGGAACGAGCGCTAGAGCAGGGCGCCCAGATTGAGGCGGTTCACGCTCCTGAAGCGAAAGCGGAAATCTATGGCGTCAGTGCCATCCTGCGCTACCCGATGAGTACGGAAGGGAGTGTGGAGTAGAATTCCGAAACTCTCTGGAAGGACTCGTCTCTGAACAGGCGAATAATAAGACCAGGGGTATCACGATGCGGCAGCACCGTGTGATTAGCCTTCTGGGATGGTGTCTTCTGCTTGTTACAGCGGTATGGTGTCAGAACCGCCCCGATATCCCGTGGCTTGCAGGCGGGCATGCGGTGGGTGTGAGCCAGGTTGCCTTTTCTCCCGACGGGCAATATGTTGCCTCAGTAAGTTCCAGTGATGCCACCCTGAAGGTCTGGCGGGTTGCGGATGGGCAGTTGCTTTATACCGTCCGTGAAGCCGACAGAGCCTACGCTGTTGCCTTCGCGCCCGGTGGGCAGTTTCTGGCGGTCGGCGTGGCGGGTGCGTCTTTCGCGCCCCAGACACTCCTGATACGGCGGGTGTCGGATGGCACGCTCGTACGCACTTTCACAGGACATCAGGGATGGACGAACGCGGTCGCCTTCTCCCTGAACGGGCAGGTGCTTGTGTCGGGCGGGGGTGATTGGCGAGTACGAGTCTGGATAGTCGCTAACGGCACGCAGTTTCGCTCCCTTTCCGCCCATCCAACCGTGCTGACGGTTGCCTACTCTCCCATGGGAACTCACATCGCCTCGGGCGACGACTCGACGGTGAAAATCTACTCTACCGCCACATGGAACCTCCTGCGTACGCTTACAGGACACACAGGCGCGGTCACGGGCGTCGCCTTCTCACCAAACGGGCAAACCCTCGCCTCTGGCAGCACCGACGGCTCGATTCGGGTGTGGAATGTGTCCAACGGGAGCCTGATTCGAACGATTGCTGCCTCCCAACCCGTGTATGCGGTCGCTTTCACTCCCGATGGGCAATATCTTGCAGGCGCATAAGCCGATGGCACCATCAGACTCTGGAGCACGAGCAACGGTGCGCTTGTACGGCAGATCAACGCCCACGCAGGGATTGCGTTTAGCCTTGCCTTCTCAGAGGACAGCCTGCGCCTCGTTTCGGGCGGGGAAGACGGTATACGGCTCTGGCGCGTGTCGGACGGGAATCCCCTGCACACCTTCACAGCGCATGCCCACGAAATCCGTGCGGTTGCCCTCTCCCCAGACGGGCAGTATGTGGCTTCGGCGAGTCTGGACCGCACAGTACGGCTCTGGCGTGCTGCAAATGGTCAACCTGTGCGCTCCTTTAGGGGACACACGAACGGTGTGTTGACCGTTGCTTTCTCTCCAGGTGGAGAACTACTGGCTTCGGGCGGGCTGGACCGCACTGTGCGCCTCTGGGAGGTTAGCACCGGCACGCTGATAGCAACCCTGAGAGGGCATAAACAGCGCGTGACCTCCGCGCTGTTTATGCCCTCTGGCGACCTCCTCATTTCTGGCAGCTGGGACGGAACCGTGTGCGTGTGGCATGTGCCGTCCCGAAGCCTTGTGAACACCGTCAACTTGAACTTCGCCATCAACGAGATTGCTTTGCTGCCAGACGGAGAGCGCGTAATTGCTGTCGGCAACGGGTACATCGCAGTGGTGAACCCACTCACAGGTCAGACATTGATGTATCAGTATACTGGGGAAGCCAGTTACTGCGTGACGCTCTCGCAAGCAACTCAGCGCATTGCTATTGGGACTTCGGAATTCAGCAGTCTGATAGTCCTGTTACGCCTAAGCGATTTCGGCTTCGAGAATGCCCTGTCGGGGCATAGAGGTGGAGTTTACAGTATAGCGTCCTACGGGCAGTACCTCGCCTCGGGCGGGGGGTTCGATGCAACGCTTCGCTTCTGGCGCGCCGACACCGGGATGGAGTAGGATGTCTACGACACAGAAACAGGCAACGGAATTATGGCAGTTCGTTTCGCCCCCAACGGACGCACTCTCGCAGTCGGACGCAGGGACGCCACCCTGATGTTGATACGCAACCCCTTCTGGCAGCAGGGCGACGCCGATGGGAATGGCTGTGTGGACGATGCCGACC
>CAZQPV010000129.1:0-6359 GCA_964595265.1 uncultured Fimbriimonadales bacterium | reverse complement strand
ATCCAGTTGGTACACCCGGCAATCATCACTTCCGAGTTCGGCTCGATGGCAGCCCACATACGCAGCTCCTGCGGGATGGCGACGCGCCCCTGCGAATCGGGCTGCACCTCCTGCGCGTGGCTGAACAGGAACCGCTGCAGGCGCACCTTATCGCGCCCGAACAGCGGCGCCTCGTCAAACTTCTGGCTCAGCAGGTTCCACATCTCCATCGTGAACACGAAAATACAGCCATCAAACCCGCGCGTCATCACGAACCGCTCGCCGAGGGAGGAGCGGAAGCGCTGGGGAATTATCACGCGCCCCTTGTCGTCTACCGCATTATAGCTTGCTCCCTGAAACTTCGGCATTTTACCACCGAACCTCCACTCGGCTACCACCGAGTCACCACTTGCATATATTTTAGCACATTATGGGGCGTTTGTCAAGTTCTGTGCCCCCACTCAACGCCAGATTTAGGGGAATTTGGGGGCAAATTCCCCTATATAGGGGTTGCCATGGGGGTGGGGAAGTGTCAGAGGTCGGCGCCGAAGCCGCCCAGAGGCGCGCCGAGGCTGCCTGTGCCGAAGCGCGAGAAGCTGGGGAACGCTTTCAGGCGCAGAAACACCTGCACGCCCGTGTCAGGCGGGAAGCCGAGGGGGTTATCGATGTAGCGCACCTCCAGCTCGGCGCAGTGCAGGTCGTACACCCACAGCAGCTGTCGGCTCTCGATGCGGTCTAAGTAGCCGTTATATTGCACAATCGCGGAGAATCGAGAACGCCCCCACTTGAGGGCGTCCACACGCGCGTAGACCCTGCCCCAGCGGGCGCGGCGGGGGTCGTAGCGCGTGGCGAGCGTGAGCTGGGAGTCGCCGAAGCGCCAGCGCAAATCGCTCTGGAAGCTCACCCAGCGCTCGCGGTTGGGGTCATAACTCAGCTGGCTGCGCCAGAAGAGCCAGTTCGCGGGCTGATACTCGGTGGTGATGTTCAACAGGCTCCACGAGTCGCGTCCCTGTTCGCGGGCGAGCAGATCATAGGTGGTCGCCATTGCTAGATTCCACCCGCCGCCCAGAAAGGCGCGCAAATCCGCGCTGAGCAGGTTATAGAACCCCGCACGGTCCACATTCAACGGGCTATACCCGTAAGGGCGGATGTAGTTCCAGCGCAAGCTCAGCTCCGAGCGCTCGCCCCAGCCGAAGCGCTGTTCGAGGTTGGACTGAAGCACATATTGCGCCGTGTTGTCGCTGTAGAAGGTCTGCTTGAAGCCGTAGAAGAGGCTCGTGCCCACGCGTGTGCCTGTGCGCCATCTGCCCTGCCAGTCGAGAGCGTACCGCTCGCGATGGATTCGGGCGGCGAACCCCTCGGCGAAGCTGCCAGCGCTGAGTCGTACCTGGGAGTCGCGAAACAGGCTGGGGACGCCGCTCACCCACCAGGCGAGGGGTGCGGTCAGGCTCAGCTCGGGCAGGCGTTCCAGCCCCCCGAAGACGGTTGCGCCGGAACCCACGGGCAACACGCGCTCGTACTCCAGCAGCAGGTTTGCTGCACCGAGAGGGTAGCGCAGGTTCGAGTGCGTACTCCACTGGCGCGTGCCCGTGCGTGTGTTGGCAACGGTGCTTTCGTTCTCCTGATAGCTGCCGTTCAGGCTCAGTTGTAATCTGCCGAAGGCGCGGGTCTCCTGCAGAGTCCACACGCGCGTGATATTTTCAAACCCCGACGCGAGGTTTCGGCTCTCCACGAAAGTGAGCTGGGTCTGTCCTGTGGGCGAGGGCAGGAGCCAGTCGGTCTGCAGGTTCCACGCGGTGCTGTCGCCAATCAGGTAGCTGTTGCGTCGGTAGTCGGCGTTCCAACGGGTCTGGAGCGCGCCGAGGTTCTGGTCGTAGCGGAGGCGTCCCGTAAGGCTCTGGGCGCCCAGCTGACGGTCACGGAGCCAGTAGAGGTTGAGGTTGCCCCGCATGAAATCCTGATCAATACTGACGCCAACCCCGCGCCGTTGCATCAGATCCAGCCGCGCCGTGCCCGGATAGCCCTGTAGCAGAAAATACGCCACTGCGTAGCGCAGGTACCAGCCTTCGAGGTCGCTGTAGCCGACATCGGGTAGGGGCGAGGCATCGCCCGTGTCGCGCAGGGGCACCACCACATAGGGCAGGCGGAACAGGGTGCGTCCGAGCAGGCGCAGGCGCACATCCCGCAGAATCGCCCGTCGCCCCTCTTCGGCGTCCATCGTGCGGGCATCCCAGTGGAAGTGGGGGTGTGGCAGGTCGCAGGTGGTGGCTTGCAGGCGTTCGCCCTCCACAAAGCGTTCCCGCCCCGACAACTCTTGCCCCTGCACGAAAAGCGGCGCGAGCAGGCGGTTGCCCGTGAACGACGGCTGGAGCGTCGCCTGACCGCCGTGCAGTTCCCAGCGGTTCGTTTCCAGATTCAGGATTAGCTCCGCGCCAGAAGCGGAAATGTCGGCGCCCTCAAGACGGATGCCCTCAAACAGGCGGTAGATGCCCGTGCGGGTGTTGCCTTCGAGGCGTGTTGCGTTGATTCGGTAATCGCGCCATCGCGCCAGAATCCCTTCCGCCTGCACCGTGTCGCCAGCGCCCGAAATCTGGTTGACTTTCTCAATCTGAATCTCTTCGCGAGGTTGTGCTGCTGCGCTCGCCCAGAACAGGCAAACCGTCGCCAGCACCGCGCCCCAGCGCCCTCCGCTTCCCTGCATGCGCCTCTCCTGAGTATCGGGCAAGAGTGTACCCGAATCTGCCCGACGGCTGAAGCAGCTCTGTCGCAAAGAACGGGGGATTCGCTGAACAGGGCGCGGGAACCGCGCCCCACGCGGCGAACGGAATCGTGCCACGAGGTGAAATACGCATCCCTGCGACAGAGCCGCCCAAGCCGTTCCTATGACACGAAGCCGCCCTGCCTCGGCTATTTGAGCCAGCGCAGGCTGGCTTTGTACCCTGGGAACGGCTTCAGCCGTCGGAGATTGCCCACAATTCGTCTGCTGCTTGTTTGTCTTCTTAGATTGTTTTTTATTTCACGCGCCGAAGCAGTTCTTCAAGGCGCTGGCAAAACGCCTCCGCAACCGTCTTCTCTTTCGTGCGCAGAAGAATGACGGTCTCATAATTCGGCAGGTGCAGCCATACCTCCCAGTAGGGGTCTATGTAGCGGAGGCTGACCGAATGAACGGTATCCAGCGGAACTCCAACAAAAATGGGCATCTCCTCGGCAACCATGCCGCACAGAACGCGCTTGCTCAGGTCTATGCGCACTTCTGTGCCCCCATGCAGGCGGCTGTGGAGATTCGCCAGACCGGGCATAAAGAGCAACGGCACCCCCACAATCCAGCCGATAAGCAGTGGAAGTACCTGTGTGTAGAGGGAGGCGTTTAAGCGCGCGTACAGGAAGGGGAGTGTCATCATGCCGAAGCCCCACAGGTACGCCAGCGTCCTCGCCCTTCGTATCGCACGCAGGTCCGCTTCGTCGCCTTTCCAGAGCAGTTGCATCGCGACCCGACTGCCGAAGGGCATCTGCATGCCAAGCCATAGCAACGGCATCGTGCTAAGCATGCCGACATCAAGCCAGTTAATCGCCTCCGTTCGCGGCGGGCGCTCGGCAAGAACCAGAATGAGGTTCCACACAGATATCAGCGCGCCAAGAAGAGAGTAGCGTAAAACTCTTGGCGGGAGGGATGCCTCTGGAACCCTCACGCGAAGCCCAATCCAGCCTGCCCCCGAGAGCGCTTCAACGGCGCTACTCATCGTCCTCTATTATACTACACTGGCACACTCCGGGTGTTCCGACAGGACGCTGAGAGGCGGTATTTTCACAGAATTTGCAATAGGATGGCAACAAAAAGCGACGAAGCTCAAAAAATAGAAGGTGAACGCTATGCGTTATGCGATACGATTAGCGGTAGCGCTCCTGGGCACGCTTCTGTGGGCGCAGGATGATGTGGCAGAAGTGCCTTCCGAGCGATTGCGTGCAGATAACGATCCCCGAAAGACCTACTTCCTGATAGGTCCTTACAAAGAGGCTCCTTGCCCTGAAGGTGGCTATCGGCTTCTTGTGATTCTGCCTGGCGGCGATGGGAGCGCTGATTTCAACCCGTTCTGCAAGCGCATTTACAAATATGCGCTCCACTCCGACTACATCGTGGCGCAGCTGGTCGTCCCGAAGTGGTCGGAAGACCAGTTCGAGAGTGTGGTCTGGCCAACGAAGAAGCTCCCCTGGCCGACGGCGAAATTCACGACGGAAGAGTTCATTGGGGCGGTGATTGCCGAAATGAAGAAACGATATCCCATCGATTCGCGCTACATTTTTGCGCTGGTCTTCAGGCGGTCGGCCTGTATATTCGATGGCGCTTCAGGAGAAGAGTCCCCTGCGCGGCGCGTTTGTGGCGATGTCGGTCTTCAAGCCTGACCAGCTGCCCCCGCTGGAGAACGCGAAAGGGCGCGCTTTCTACATTCTGCATTCGCCGCAGGATTGGATTCCGATTCGGATGGCGGAGCAGGCGGCGAAGCAGTTGAGCGAGCATGGCGCACAGGTCAAGCTGGCGACTTACGAGGGCGGGCACGGCTGGAAAGGCGATGTGTTCGGCACTATCCGTGCGGGTATCCAGTGGCTGGAGGAGCAGGCAGGCAAGGTGAATCCGTAGGTGTGTTTTCAGCAAGTCTTACGTTTGCTCAGCTGAGTGAGCCTGCTCGGTTGCCAGAACCCCTTGCGGATGTCCATGTCTATTGATGGGTAAACATCGGCGGCGTTTGAGCTACGACTGGATTGCGGAGGAGCTGGCGCAGGCGTTCCAGCTCCCGTTGTTGAGCGTGCCGGTGCAGCTGGGCGCGCAGGCGTTTTCGCGGCTGGCGCATCACCAGCAGCAGAAGCACACACGCCCGCGCCGCCTGCCTCCACACCTCTGGCACGCCGCCCGCCAAGAAGCCTGTAGCTTCTGCATTCAGACCTTAGCCCGCCTGATGAAGGTAACCGAATCCCCCGAAAGCCTCTCCGACGAGCAGGTGCAACTCTACGAGGAGTTCCTCAAGACCGTGCGCGAGTATCTGGAGACGCCCCCACCACAGCTCAGCGAGCCGCTCCCGCAACTGTCGCCGTCCGAGCAGATGCGCTACGAGCAGCAGCTCTGGCGTCATGCCCGCGAGGCGCTGGAGCTGTGTGAACGCTGGCGCAAAGCGCTCTCACAACACAAAGTGCCAGAAAACAGCGCCCGTGGTGCGTCGGGGGGTAATCTCCGCGCCCGCTGAAAAACCCAGCCGTAAGCGCACGCCCGCAAACAGCGAGCTGCCCTTCGGCGTCAGAACCCCCGACACGAATAGCGTGCCCCGCTTGTCCGAGCGCCAGAAATCCACGCCCAGCGCCAGTCGGAAGTCGCGGTCGGGGCTGTAAATCGCGCCGATTCGCAGGGTGGGCACGAGCAGATTCGGTTCGTTCAGGCTTGTTTGCTGACCCGAAAAGCGCGCTTCCAGATAGCGCCGTATCATCCGAAACAGAGGGCGCTGCACCAACCCGCCGCCGAAGTGCCCCGTGTTGAGCCAGAACACTTTCGGGTTGCCCAGCGCCCGCACGAGTTTTTCGGTGTCTTCAGTGGGCACGACGATATCGAAGCGCGCTCCAATCACAAAGGTTTTCGCGCCCAGTTCGGGCGAGAGCAGGTACATCGGCTCCACAGGCGCAAGCGCTTCGCGCAGGCTGGCGAGCGTGTAGCCCTGCGCACGAAGATTCAGCCGCGCCCGAATACCCAGCACCGAGTGCCACAGCACATGTGCGAGGTCCACGCCCCCCAGAATCAGCACCGCCGTGTGAATGCGTGGCTCCACACCCAGCACCACCGACCCCAGAATCGCGCCCAGACTGATGCCCACCAGCCCGATTCGTTGGGAGTCAATTTCGGGACGGCGCTGGAGCCAGTCGATGGCGCGCTTCGTGTCCCACACAGTCTGTATCACCGCCTCGCGCAGGATTTCCACATCCCCCTGAAGGAGCATACTCCCACTGTCGGCGTGAAGCGGCGCGCGCTCCATGTGATAAGGGAGAGCCAGAATCAACACGCTGATGCCGTGTTGGACCAGCTCCCGTGCCAGCCCCATCTCCAGTTCAGGACGACGAATGCCCAGACTGTGGAGCATCACCACAGCGGGCACGCGCCCCTGCCGATCCTCTGGAACCAGCCACCAGCCAACAACACGGTTGTTCTCAGGGTAGCGGCTTTCGTAAGCGCTCGGAAAGACAAGGCGATATTCGGTGTAGCCCTCGTAGGAGCGCACGCTCAGGTAGGCGGAAGCGAACACAGGGTCAGGCTGGGCAAACAGACGCTCATCAGGCTGGGCCAGGAGACGCCCCAGAAGCATCATCACCCCCAGCGCCCATACGATTCCTCTCATGACGCA
>CAZQPV010000128.1:5237-6406 GCA_964595265.1 uncultured Fimbriimonadales bacterium | reverse complement strand
GGCGCTCAACGCGCTTCAAGACTTTGGTCCCCATGCCGATCCCCTGCGCTGGATTGCCCAGTTCACTCTGGAACGCGACTTTTAGCAGGAAAGTCAGGGCATGAGGTAGAATCCTACCTGTGGAGGCGGAAAAACGAATGCGAGTCATCCAATATATCGGTTGGGTTGCGCTGCTGAGCGTGTGGGCATCGGCGTGGGCGGATGTTACCCTGTATCAGGGGCTGCCTGCCGACGCAACGGGAATCACCCTGCAGGGGTGGGGCAGTGGCAAGATAGAAGATAGCGAACAACTGAGCTTTGTTGGCAGTCGCTCGCTCAAAGTAACCACGCGGGGCGTCTTTTCGGGCGGGTGGCTAATGTTCCGCAATCCGATAGATTTGCGTGCGGATATGAACGCTCCGGATAAGGTCATCCGATTCACCTTCCGATTTCCGGGCGCGACGACCACTCCCGGTGGGGGTGGCGCGCCGCGCGGTCCCAGAGGCGGTCCCGGCGGTCTGGGTGAGGGGGGCGACCTGGCGGGCGGTCCCCGCGGACCGCAGGGCGGTCCAGGCGCTCCGCTTGGCGGTGCCGGGGGCGGCGCCACCACACAAACCACCCCGCCCAACATGGAAACCGTGCGCGTGGTCTACCAAACCACCGACGGCAAAACAGGAGAGTTCATGCTCCCTGTGCGCAACCTGCGTGCCAGCGAAGCAGGCTGGCAGTCGGTGAGCATCCCCCTTAGCGCCATTCCCGGATTGAGAGAGACCAACGGCCAGATTGCCCGAATCGGGCTGTTTGGCGACACGAACGGGGTCTTCTATGTGGGCGAAATCCGAACGCTTAGCGAACAGACCCCTATTCAGGGCTATATCTATGTCCTGAACGCCTACGGAAGTGGCTTCAGCTCGCGCAACCAGCAGAAACTCATTATCGCGACGAACGATGAACTGACCTTCTACGGCGTGAGCGAATCAGGCAGCCTGCCCGTGGTGTTCCGCTGGAGCTTCGGGGGCGATCCCAGCCAAATCGATGGCGAAGGCAACGGCATCCGACGCCGATTCCCCAAGCGCGGCAACTATGTCGTGTACCTCACGATTGCCGACCCCTACGGACAACGCAAGCCCTACACCACGCAGATCGAGATTCAGGTGAACTGAGATGTCGTGGCTGGACACGCTCAAGTA
>CAZQPV010000128.1:0-5137 GCA_964595265.1 uncultured Fimbriimonadales bacterium | reverse complement strand
GCCTGCCACACAGGGCACTACTCCTGCTTCTACCGCGCGGTGCAAAATAACGAACTGGTGGAAGTGGACCCTGTGTTGATTGACCCCGAACGGGTGTACGGTTCACGGTGAGCGATTCATGCCCAAAGCAACGAATGTGCTGGTGATTGCGACACGCCGCAGTCCCGATTCGGTCGGGATTGCGCAATATTACGCCCAGCGTCGGGGCGTGCCGCCGGAGAACCTCTGTTTTATCGATTGCGTGCCGCAGGAGGAAGTGCCCCTCGCGGACTATCGGGACACGATAGAGAAGCCCGTCATGGCATATCTGGAGCAAAAGAAACTCGCCCTCAAAGTAGACTATCTGGTGCTGTGTCGGGGTGTGCCGCTGCGGATTCAAGAGGGCGGCTTTTCGGTGGACTCCGCGTTGATGAGCGCGCCGTTAAATCTGCCGTTCCTGCGAGAGCAGGGGCGCTTTCACCAGAACCCCTACTATGGCGCGACGGAGCCTTTTTCGCAGCGCAAATACGGGTTCTATCTGGCGACGCGGCTGGACGGCTACACAATTGCCCAGATTCGCGATTTGATTGACAATAGCCTGCGCGCCAAGCCTGCCAAAGGAGTCTTTCTGCTGGATATTGATCCGAAGCGTAATGGAGGCGGGTATCGCGCGATTAACGAGAGCATGCGCCAGGCGGCGCAGTTATTGCGGAAACGCGGTTTTGAAGTGATTCTGGACGAGCGCGAAGACTTTATGGGCGTCGTGCGCGACATCATGGGCTACTACTCGTGGGGCAGCAACGATCATCAGTTCAATAAGATGAGTTATCGCAGTTTGCAGTTTCGTCCGGGTGCGATTGCCGAGACGGCGGTCTCCACCAGCGCCCGTACCTTCCGCCCCACCGATAAGGGGCAATCGTTAATCGCGGACCTGATTGCGCAGGGTGCAACAGGCGTGAAGGGCTACGTGTCGGAGCCGTACACGGTGGCGCTCTGTCGGGCGCACATTATGTTTGATCTCTACACGCGTGGGCGCAATATCGCCGAAAGCCTCTGGGGCGCTTCGCCGTTCATTCTCTGGAAAGACCTCGTGGTGGGCGATCCTCTGTGTGCGCCGTATGCCAGCGGGATAAAATAGTGAAAGATGCCTCTCGTTTCAGGGGGGTTGGCCCCTGAGAAATCGTAATTCGGGACTTAAGTCCTGGTTCTACCCGCCCGCTAATGTGCTATAATAAATCAGCCGTAGGCTCAGTTTTTCGCGGAGAGCGTGCGCATGCAAAACGGCTGATCTTACTCTCCTGCCGTGTCGCGGGAGAATCTGACCCTGGTGTTCACGGATATCCAGGGCTATTCGGAGTTGACGGCGCGCTATCGGGCAAGTTTCCGCCCGATTCTGGAGCGCCATAACGCTCTGGTACGCACTTGCGCCCAAAATCATGGGGGTCGTGAGGTTAAAGTCATTGGCGACGCCTTCTTTCTGGTGTTTGCCAGCCCTGTGGAAGCGGTGGCGTTTGCGCTGGAGGCACAGGGTGCCATCCATTCGGAAAAATGGCAAATCGAGGACGAACCGATTGACCTGCGTATTCGGATTGGCATCCACACGGGGGAGGCTGAGGAGATTATCCATCCCGACGGTCAAGTCGACTACATTGGCGCCGATGTGAACCGCGCCTCACGCGTGTGTAGCGCGGCGCACGGAGGGCAGGTTTTGCTCTCCGAGGCGACCTATGCCTCGCTGAACCACCACCCCACACACTGGGAGTTTCGCAACTGGGGCGTCTACTGGCTCAAAGGGGTGGGACAGGAGCGCCTGTACCAGGTTTATGCCGATGGACTTCAAGCCGTGTTGGTACCGCCGAACGCTCCGCGTGCAGGGGCGCACAACCTGACACTCGCCGAGACCACCCTGATTGGGCGCGAACGCGAAATACGCGACATCACGGCGATGCTCTCGCAACTCCACATTCATCTGGTAACCCTTGTGGACCCCAGCGGGGTCGGTAAGAGCCGACTGGCGGTCGCTGTCGCCGAAACCGTGCTGGAGCAGTTCCCCGATGGGGTCTGGTTAATCAACTTGCCTGAAACCTATACCGCCGAGAGTGTGTTTCAGAGCATCGCACAAGTGCTTTCGCTGGCGGTGCGCGGCGATCGCCCGCTTAGCGAGCAGGTGCTGGGGCATTTAGAGGGGCGCTCGGTGTTGCTGGTGATCGACTCGGCAGGCTCCACAGAGCCGCTCTTGCAAGCGGTACGCCAGCTCCTGGGACTCAGCAAGCTCAAGATACTGCTCAGCCATACCGGACCGTTGCATCTGCGTGCAGAGCATCTCTACGAGGTGAAACCACTCGCTGTGCCGCCCGCACGCGAGGGGCTGACCCCTCAACAGATTGCGCAGTATCCTGCCGTGCAGTTGCTGCTGGAGCGTGTGCGCCACTACAAAAACGATTATGCCATCAGCGCTGAAAACGCGCCTGCGCTCGCGGCGCTGTGTCGCCATCTGGATGGGCTGCCGCTGGGAATCGAACTGGCAGCACCGCGCCTGGCGGTGATGATGCCCCAGGAGGTGCTGAAACGGCTGGACGAGCGATTTCAGATTCTTCAGACTCGTAATCCCGATATGCCCGACCGCCAGCGCACTCTGCTGGGCGCGATAGAATGGTCCTATTCGCAGCTCACGGAGAGCGCGCAGGAACTGCTTTGTCAGCTCGGCATGTTCGCGGGCAGCTTCACGCTCGCCGACGCCGAAGCCGTGTGCGAGTCGCTCATGCTGGTGGAAGACCTTCTGGAACTGCGCCAGCATGCCCTCGTAATTGAAGAGTATCAGAAAGACACCCAGCGGTTTCGACTGTTGAACCCGTTGCGCCTTTTCGCACGCAATCGCTTGCGGGAGCGCCCCGAACTGCACGCGCAGGTCGCCCACCGCTACGCCTACTACTTCCTGCAGATGGCGCTTCACGCCGGATGCCAGATTCGGACGCCCCACGAGACGGAAGCCTTGCGCCTGGTGGAGCGCCATCTGGAAGAGTTCCAGCACGCACTGGGCGTGTTCGAGCAGCGGGGTGAGCTCCACCATGGGGTGCAGTTAGCCACGGCGCTCATCAAGCTCACCACTCGGCTCGGATTGCTCTACTCGGCGCACCAATCGCTGGAGCGCGCCCTGCACTATCTCGCCCAGCTTGACTCGCCCCCTGCCGAGATTCAAGCCGACCTGCTGATGGAACACGCAGGACTCCTGTACGAAATCCACGACTGGGAGCAGGCGTGGCAAGTGGTAGAGCAGGCATTCGCGCTTTATGAACAGCTGAATCGGCGCACCGAACAAGCACAGGCGCATAACCTGCTGGGGCTAATCGCTATCCACCGTCGCGACTATAAAAACGCTACCCTCCATTTCAATCTGGCGCTCCAGAGTTTTGAGGAAATCGGGCAACCCATCTGGCAAGCAGTGGTGCGCAACAATCTCGGACTTGTCGCTTACGAAACCGGCGACTACGACCTTGCCGAAACACAGATCAGTGAAGCGGTGCAGCAGCAGCGGCTTCTGGGCGATATGCGCGGGCTGGCAGAAAGCCTCACCAATCTGGGCGCGGTCTCCTTTTTGAAAGGGGATTACGAAAGCGCCCTGCGCCACTTCAGCGACGCGCTGCGCTATGAGATTGAACTGAACAATCGGATCGGGGTTGCACGCTGTTTGTGCAACCTCGGCGAGACCCTGATGCAGAACCCTGAGAAAGCGCTCCAGGCGGCGCGCTACCTGCTGGCAGCGGAGTGCTTGTTTGACCGATATGGCTCGCCTGATGTCGCCTATGTAAGGTCGCTCTTGCAAAAGCTGGCATTAGATGACGCGACACTGGCTCCGCTACGCGCTCACGCACACCATTGCCCATGCGAAGAACTGGTCCACTGGGCACAAAGCGAATCGTTTGAGGAACCTGTAGATTCGTAAACTGTCTAACACAGAGGAGGCAATGATGATGAGAATAGCACTATTCGCGGTGATATGTGCGGTATTGATCCCCGGGCATGCCCAGACACGCCTTCGCCCAGAGGCGAACGACCTGATCCAGCGGGGAAACCTTGCCCGTCAGCGTGCGCAGGATGCCGAAGCGCTTGCCTATTATCGTCAGGCGCTGGAGCAGGCGCGTGCGCTCAACGATTCAGGAGGGGAAGCGGCAGCGCTCCATGCACTCGGTGTGGCGCTCATCGGGCAGGGACGCTCACACGAGGCAGTGCCCTACCTGAATCAGGCGCTCCAGCGATGGCAGGCTCTGCGCGATAGCGACTGTGAGGCGAACACCCTCCATAATCTGGGCGTGGCATACACTAATCTCGGCAAACCTCGCGAAGCATTTCAGGCTTATGAGCGTGCGCTGACCCTGCGACGCGCCCTCCAGCATCGCCACGGGGAAGCCAGCACCCTGCAGGGTATCGCCCTGGTTTATTTCGGACTATACGATATAAAACAGGCACAGCGCTATTTCGAGCAAGCCCTAAAAATCTGGCAAGATCTGGGCAACAAGCCTGCGCAAGCCGAAACGCTCCGCTATCTTGGGCAACTTCATCAAGCGTCTGGACAGTGGCAGGCGGCGCTGGCGAGCTACGAAAAAGCCCTCGCCCTCTGTCAGGAAGCGCGCAACCCCGATCTTGAAGCCAAACTGCTGGCTTCTATCGCCTCGCTTTATCTGACGCTGGGGCAGCCCGAACTGGCGTTGAACTACTATCGACAGGCATTAGAACTGCGTCAGAGCGAGGACAACCCGCGCGAAGTAGCCCTCACCCATCTGGGATTGGGACATCTTTATCTGCGCACAGGGCAAGTAGACGAAGCGCGCCAGCATTACGAAAAGGCGCTGGAACTCAGCCGTGCTGCGAGCTACGGACGGGGCGAGGTCAGCGCTCTGAACGCACTGGGTAACCTGCTTGCCGACACGGAGCCATCGCAAGCCGAAGCGCTTTACCGACAGGCATATGCGCGCGCCCAGACACTGGGCGATACGGCAGGACAGGCAGGCGCGCAAGCCAATCTCGGGTTGCTCTACGCGCGAACTAAGCGCCCCGACGAAGCGCAACGGGCGTTCGAAACCGCGCTCGCCCTCTATACCCGACTGGGCGATCCGCGCGGTGAGATGTATGTGCTGTCCAACCTGGGAACGCTCGCCTA
>CAZQPV010000127.1:0-6433 GCA_964595265.1 uncultured Fimbriimonadales bacterium | reverse complement strand
GTGGGCGGGACATCCTGCATCTGTGCTGCGCTTGCGCTGAGCGCGAAAATCGTTAACGCCAGAAGGCTCCAATATCGCATTTTTTGCCTCCTCCATGAGTGGGTAGGATATTATAGCATACCCAAACGGGGGCAAGCGCGTTCTATTGCCTGCCCTGACGCATCAGCCCCTGAAGTTGCTCTATGGCGCGTGCGACTCGGGCGCGATGCTGAAGCATGGGGCGCGGGTCATAGGTGAACTCAGTCATGTTTTTTGAGATTTCGGGAGGCACTTTGAGCAAGGCGCGGGCATTCTGGATCACCGAGCGCGGGATGGCAGGATTCGACTCCGCCTTCGCGCAGAGCTGCTGGAGCAAAGTGAAATATTCATAGTCCTCCACGCCGTCGCGCAGGCACTCCCAGCGGAACGAGGGGATGGGGTCGGCAATCACGGGTTCACTGGCGCGGTTGGGGTCGAGGCGGGGCGGATAGAGCAGCCGTCCATCGCCGTTTCCCCAGAACTGGCGCGTGCCCGGCTTAAAACGAGCATCCCACACATAGCTCATCGGGTCTTCCCACGGATTTTGTAGCGAATCGGGATAGGCGAACTCGTTATGCCACCATGTCGTCTCCCAGATAAGAATGCCCTGCACGCCATGCTGCCATGTCTGCCAGAGCCATAGGCGCATCTCCACGCCCGGATGGTCTATAAACAGCGTGACATACGGGGCTTTGGGACCCGTGCAGACATACCACCAGACCTCTTCACCAGCCCTGCGGCGCTCCGCAATCGCCTGCGGGGGGACAAGGGCAGTTAGCGGACACCAGAGATCCACGCTCCCAATCAGGGGTGGTTCGGGCTGCTCAGTGAGCATACGGGTCAGCCCCGGCGCGACCTGCTTGATTTTCTCCATCACGCGCCGCACAAAGGGGTAATCGGCGGTTTCGGGCTCATCAAACCAGTAGAGATAGGCTTTTTTGAGCCAGCCTTTTTCACGCAGGTGCGCTTCCAGCTGGCGCATGTAGTCCGCCCACAGGCGCTCGTATTCGGGCGTGCCCTCTTTGTAGCCGCCGAACTCGCCCGGTGTGTAATTCGGGTGGCGTCCGCCTGGCAAGCCGTAAACGGGTAGCACAAAGGCGTTGAAGCCGAACTCGTCCAGATAGCGTTGCGCCGCTTGGTCGAAACGCGAGAAGTCCAGCACCACACGCATGGAGTCGCCCTCGCCCTCGAAGCGCACCTCGTAAGGCGCATAGGCATAGAAACTGTAGGGCGCGAGCCGATGCTCCCGAAAAGTTTGCATGTATTTATCCCACACGGCACGCTTCTGTTCGTCGGTGGCGAGGCGGTGATATTGCTCTATGCGGTGAGGGCTGATGCCGAAACCGCTGCGCACGGTGGGCGTGCGGGGCAGGTCAAAACCGTACACCTGTACCTCCAGCGGGATTCGGGCGACGCCTTTGTCGGTGTGGAGGGTGCATGTGCCCCTGTAGACGCCAGCGGGCGTGCCGTAGGGGGCGTAAACCGTGAGCCAGAGGGGCTGATTGCGCCCTGCTTCAAGGCGCAGGGGCGTCTCCAACGGCGGCAAAGGGTCAGGGTACTCGCCTACCTCGCCCAGCGAGTCGGTGGGATGTTGCACGAATACATAAGCAACCTCACGCAGGCTGAGGTGGCGGGCGGGGATTCGGTTCCTGCCGCGGCGCAGGTCGCTGAGCTCCACCTTAAGGAGCGTGGTAGGCTGGCGCGGGCGCAACACAATCTGCACGGGTTCATACTCGCCGCGGGCAAGGCTGAGGCGTACCGCACGGGTTTGCGCCTCAGGGAGCGGACGCTCGCGCCCAACTTTCCAGCCCCATTCGCACCACCAGACGCCAAGCGCATCGGACATGCCCGTAAGCCGATAGCCATAGTGCGCCCAGCGCAAAGCGCCTGTCGGAAGGGTGAAAGACACGCCCCAGATCGAGTTCCCATACTCGTTTTCAAGTCCCACTGTGTAGGTCTCAGGGCGCGCCGCAGGCACAGGAAGCACAATTCGGAAACGAACCGCCTGCTGCGGCTTCAGCACGAAGGGAGCTTGCGTTTGCGGTGGACGGTTGCCCTGACACACAAAAGCGCGAACCTGAATGGTGCGAGACGCCGTGCTTTTCACTGTACCTGTCAGGAACCAGTTGCCCTCAGCAGCAATCTCCAGCGCCAGATTGGTAATCTCGGTGTCGCGTCGGCTGGTTTCTGGAAACAGCACGAGGCTTCTGCCCACCCATGTAATGCGTGAATCGCCCTGAAGCGGGGCGTCAAGGTGGTACTGGTCTACCTGAATCGTACCGCGCGTGCCTGTCAGGCGTATCCAGAGCGTGCCTGTGGGGAACAGCTCGGCAGGCAGTTCCACCTTATGGGCACCCGTACCGCTCAGCGAGGTCAGCGGGCGCCAGGGGCTTTTGTCGGAGCGTGCCATCACCGTCAGCGCGCCCGACTGCTCAAACGGCACATGCAGGGTCAGCGTCGCGCCCGTCATCAGATGGCTCCCAGCCGAGTGGCGGTAGGTTACGCTGGCGTTCGGACTCAGCACCCAGCGGTTGGTGTTGAACACAGCCTCAAACGATTCGAGGCAGGCGTGCAGGTTAGCGTTCTCGTAAAATCGGCTGAAAAACTGGTAGCGTCCTGCCCGTATCTGCTCGCCCTCGCCCAGCGTGAGCGCGCCGTAGCGGCTATGCACCACCTGTACCCGCACCAGGCGCACGGAGTCGAACAGCACTTCTCCGTTCCAGTTCCACTGCCCAACGCGAATGAAGCTGTCGCGCGGATTATCGGGAGCGCGAAACACGAACTGCTCAGCACGCCACTCGGACGAAGGGTTGAAATCGCGGTTGACGGTGTTGGCGCCCGCAATCGCGCAGACCCCAGAGCCTGTGGCTTTGAGGTTGAACAGCAGCGCGTAGGTCTGGCGGGGTTCCAGTTTCCACCGGGTGTGGCGCCAGAAGGCGGTGTCGGTTCCGTTGCCCCGCACACCCAGCACCATGCGGTCGATACGCTGGATTCGGGCGTCTTCGGCCTGCAGAAACACTTCGTGGTGCTGAAAGGCTTTATCGGGGTCGCTCGCAACCCAGTCTGTGAGAGGGGGTGGCGTTATCTGCAGCCCCATCAGGCACGCAAGCGCCAGTACGATGCGCATGGGGATTGAATTCGACAAGGCGTGCCTGATTTCCTGTCTGGAACCTTATTTTTGATAGTTTGGGCATCCCGCCCCAGATCCCGCGCAGGGATGCGCGTGCTACTTTGGTTGACGCAGGTCGGCTTCGCTGGGCGGGGACAGGACGAGCGAACCTGCTCTGTCGCAAGGATTCGCACTCCACCTCGTGGCACGGTTAACTTCGCCGCGTGGGGCACGGGAACCGCGCCTCTACCCATGCCTGTACGGACGCGGTTCCCGCGTGCTGTTTTCTGAATCTGTGATCTTTGCGACAGAGCAGGTTCAGCCGTTAGAGGTAACAACGGCTGGCATTCCCTGTCGCTTGTTCTCTTCCGCAGGCAGTCTCTTGCTTCGGTATAATCTTTGCATGCTGAGCCACTACTGGGCTGAGGTAGAGGCGCTGATTGCGCGCGCCCTTGCAGAAGATGTGGGCGCATGCGATTGGACGACCGTCGCCCTGATTCCCGAGTCGATGGAAAGCGAGTGCGCCATTCTGGCACAGGCAGAAGGGGTGTTATGTGGGGTGGAGATTGCGAAAAGTGTGTTTCTCCATCTGGATCCCACGATGGAGTTCCTGGAATCTCTGGAGGACGGCGCATGGCTGGAGCCAGACCGTTGTGTGATGCGCCTGCGTGGGGGCACACGCGCCCTGCTAACAGGGGAGCGCACTGCGCTGAATTTTCTCCAGCACCTTTCGGGGATTGCCACACTCACCCATCAGTTCATGCGAGCAGTGGAGGGCACGGGTGTGCAGATTGTGGACACCCGCAAAACGAACCCGGGCTTGCGCGTGCTGGAAAAATACGCCGTGCGGGTGGGCGGGGGGCGCAACCATCGGGTGGGGCTGTACGATGGGATTCTCATCAAAGACAACCATCTGGTGGCGCTGAACGGCGACATTCGCGAGGCGGTGCGCCGCGCACGCGCGAACGCGCCTCATATGCTTGCTGTGGAGGTGGAGTGTAGTACCCTGGAACAGGTTCAGCAGGCGATCGAAGCGGGCGCCGACGCGATTCTGCTGGACAACATGTCGGTAGAGACCCTGCGCGAGGCGGTGCGTATGGCAAAAGGGCGCGTCCGCTATCTGGAAGCCTCAGGGGGTGTGAATTTGCATACGGTGCGGGCAATCGCGGAAACGGGCGTAGACTTTATTTCCGTGGGCGCGCTCACACACTCAGCGCCCATCTTGCCGATGCATCTGGAGTTCCGCGCGGACGGGTGAGGATCAATACGAGGAATGCGCTGGCGGGAGCTGTACCCGGAGTGGGTGGAGACACTGGAACGCCTCAGCCAGCCTCAGGGCGTGGTGATGGTGCTGGGCGGCACCGATGTGGGGAAGTCCACCTTCTGCAGCCTGCTCTTGCGCCAGTGGGTGCAGGCGCGTGTACCTATCGGCTTTCTGGACTTAGACCTGGGGCAGACCACGCTCGGACCGCCCACCACCCTCAGCTGGGCGCTGATTCAGGAGCCGTTCCAGAGATTGGGCGAGCTGGAAGCAGAGGGGTTCGCGTTTGTGGGCGACACCACGCCGGCACGCCACCCGACTTTAGCGCTTTCGGGCGCACGCCATGCGATGGACGAGCTGCAAAGCCACCATCCTGCAGGCGTGGTGGTGGACACCTGCGGCTATATTGGCGGGGCTTCGGGGCGCCAGTATAAGCTCTTGATGGCGGACCTGCTCCGCCCCACGATGATCGTGGCGCTCCAGCGCCAGCACGAGCTGGAACCAATTCTGCAGGCGCTGGAGCGACGGCTGGACTGGCGCGTGGAGCGGCTCCCCGTGCCTGCTGCCATCACCCGAAAATCGCCCCTCATGCGGGCGCAGGCGCGGCGCGTGGCGTTCGCCAGCTACTTTCAAAACGCGCGCAGTCAAACTCTTTCGCTGGAGCAGGTGAGCTTCACCGGGCGGCGGCTTGGCGCAGGGCAACCCTTCTCACCCCAGCGGCTCTGCATGCTGAACCAGCAGATACGCGGCGAGATGCTCCACGCCGAGATGGTGGGCAATTCGCTGCATGTGATTGTACGCCAGCCGCTCGCCGAGAGCCAGATTCAACTGCTGATGACCCTTTGCAACGCCGACCGCGCCGTGGTGCTACCCCCCAGCGCTTACCACCATCTGCTGGTGGGACTGATCGACTATCGGGGGCGCCACTTTGGCGTGGGGCTGATTGAGGAACTGAACTTTGACCAGCGCACGCTCACGGTTTTCACTCCCGTCGCCTCGGTGCTACCCGTGCGCTGGGTGCAGCTGGGATTTACGCGCGTGCTACCCGATGGCACCGAGCTGGGCGAACCCCTGCGCGACGGCTAAACAGGGTATAATCCCCCCAGAAGCGAGGTGAGATGATGGTTACGACGACACCTGTCAAACGGCTTTCTTTAGACGATATGATCCACTTGAATACGGGCAAGCGCACGCGGCTCTACCGCATGATGTATCAACACGGACTGCGCAACGGCACGCTGATGGTGCTTCCCTATGACCAGGGGCTGGAGCATGGTCCACGCGACTTCTTCCCCTACCCCCCTTCGGGCGACCCGGATTACATCTGCCGACTGGCGATTGAAGCGGGCTTCTCGGCAGTGGCGTTCCAGTACGGGATTGCCGAGAAATACATCGCACGCTACGCGGGCAAAATTCCGCTCATCCTCAAGCTGAACGGCAAGACAGAGATTCCTTCGGACGCGCAGGCACTCTCGCCGTTGAACTCGCGTGTGGAGGACGCCGTGCGTCTGGGCGCAGACGCCGTGGGCTACACGCTCTATGTGGGTTCGCCGCGTCAGGATGAGGACTTTCGCCAGTTCATGGAGGTGCGCGAGGCAGCTGAGAAGTACGGCATGCCGCTGATTGTGTGGGCGTATCCGCGCGGTGAGGCAGTGGAAGCCAAAGGCGGGCGCGACAGCCTCTGGGCAGTGGACTACGCCGCGCGTGTCGCCGCCGAGCTGGGCGCCGATATCGTGAAAATCAACTTCCCCAAGCTGGCGCCGCCCGAAAAACGCGAGAAGCACCCCAAGCCCTATAACGAACTCGAAGAGAGCGATGAGGAACGCATCCGTCGCGTGATTGCCTCCGCCGTGAACACCTTCGTGCTGCTTTCTGGCGGCGAGAAGGGCAACGACGCCGATGTGCTCCAGAAGGTGCGCCTCTCGATGGACGCGGGTGCGATTGGTATGATTTTCGGACGCAATGTATGGCAACGCCCCTACGACGAGGCGCTCCAGCTCGTCGAGCAAATCAAGCAGATTCTGCTGCAGTACGGGCGGTAAGCA
>CAZQPV010000126.1:0-6471 GCA_964595265.1 uncultured Fimbriimonadales bacterium | reverse complement strand
CGACGGATGTGACGGGCGAGATTCAGTTGCCTTCTGGTGTGGAGATGGTGATGCCTGGGGATAATGTGAATATGGAGGTGCAGTTGGTGGCGCCTGTGGCGATAGAGAAGGGATTGCGTTTTGCGATACGCGAAGGCGGTCGCACGGTGGGCGCAGGCGTCGTGACCGATGTGTTAGACTGAGGCGTGGGGCGGGAACTCCGCCCCGCCAGAGGAGGTACATTAAATGGCTACCGTCAGTAAACGCGTGATTATCGTGCTGGCTTGCACCGAGTGCAAAAGCCGGAACTATACGACCACCAAGCATCGGGAGCGCCAGCGCGATAGACTGGAACTGCGGAAATATTGCCCGCGCTGTCGCAAGCATGTGCTTCATCGCGAGGCGAAGTAGCGCCGAAGCAGGGGCGTAGCTCAGCTGGTAGAGCGTCGGTCTCCAAAACCGAAGGTCGTCGGTTCGAATCCGGCCGCCCCTGCCAGTTTTTATAGCGGCACAGAAACCATAATCTGAGTTCCCTCCCCACCACGCTGGATTGGCAGGCGTATTCGGCGCTCCGCAAAGTAGCACAACCCCTCGTTACGAGACTCGCAGTGATATAACACCCCATGAATCTCGATAGCCCCTTCGGACTGGGTGAGCGTCCCCGAAATCTCCAGCACGGGCTGATCCAGCGTTATGTGGGCTTCGGGCTTGCCGTTGAGCGTGGCGCCCTCCGCCTTCAGGGAGACCTGTGAGCGGGCGTTGGGGTTAATCTTGTGCCCTTCGGGCAAACGAAACTCGATTCGCATTGTGAAACTATCACCCCGCACCTTCGCAACGGGGCGCGTTTCGAGGGGTACCGCATGCGCCTGCCTCGGCGGACGAACGCGCTCTAACCCTTTGAGAGTCAGGGTAGACACCTGCCGCGTTTTGAGATCCACCACACGGATAAGGTGGTTGTTCGTATCAGCGACATAGAGTTTGCCGTTTGCATAAGCGATTCCGCCTGGCTCGTCGAAGCGCGCCTGAGCGCCGTCGGCAGCGCCCGCTTCGCCTGTGCCGACAAAGGTTTCGATGCGGCGGGTTTTGGGGTCTAAGTGCTTGATTTTGTTGTTGTAGGTATCGGCGACATAGAGCATGCCGTCCCCATAGACCACGCCGAGCGGGTGCTGGAGCCGTGCGGCGCGTCCTGTGCCGTCACGGTCGCCGAACTCAAACAGGTCGCCGCCCACCAGGGTTTCCACCTGTCCGTTGGGGTTCACATCCGCCATTCGGATGCACGAGACCTCGCTGTCGGCGAAGTAGAGTTTGGTGCCGTCGGTGGTCATGCCCGAAGGCTGAGCCAGCGCGCTGGCAGACAGTGGACCATCGATGCACGCTTCGCGCCCTGTGCCTGCGTGCGGCTCCGCCTGGAGCGTTTGCACATTCAGGCGCCAGAGCTGGTGGGAGCCTGCCATCGCGATATAGAGCGTATCGCCAAGCAACACCACATCCCACGGCGAGTTCAGTGCGACTTCTTTACCTTTGCCGGAGCGTGGTGGGTAGACGCGGCTCTGCTCGCCCGTGCCCGCAAGCGTCTCCACCTGCTCACGCCGCAAATCCGCCCTGCGAATGGCGTGATTGTCGGTATCGGCAATATAGAGTGTTTCGGTTTTGGGGTCATATGCCATTCCCTGCGGATTGCGGAAACGTGCCTTGTCGAACGCACCGTCGGCGAAACCTGCCTCCCCAGAGCCGATTACCTTCTGAATCGTGTTGTCTTTGAGCGACACCACCAGAATTCGGTGGTGGTTTGAGTCGGCGATAAGCAGCAACTGGCTCGTTTCGTCCGCCAGCACCTTGCCGGGGAAATTAAGCACGGTTCGAGGCGTACGTTCGCGCTCCAGCCTGAAGCGCAGAGGTGCGCGGTCTAACTGACCGCGCGCCTCAAAGGTCTGAATAACCTGCTGAATTGCCTTATCAAAAATCTCATAAATCCCCTCGCCTGAATGATAGCCGACAATTTTGCCCTGCGGGTCAATCAGCACAAGGGTGGGCCAGGCGCGTACGGCGTATTGGCTCCAGACCACCATCTGGCTGTCGTTCACCACGGGGTGTTCAATCTCGTAGCGCAGGATCGCCTGACGGATGTTTTCGGTTTCCTGCTCGGTGAAGAACTTGGCGGAGTGGACCCCTATCACCACCAGTTCGTTCGCGTATTTTTGCTCCAGCCGCTTCAGGTCGGGCAGGATGTGCATGCAGTTGATACAGCAGTAGGTCCAGAAATCGAGCAGCACGACCTTGCCGCGCAGTTCACGCAGGCTAAGCGGGCGCTCGGTATTGAGCCATTCCAATCCTTGGGGGAAATCGGGTGCTGTGAGTTGACCTTCCATCGTTTCACCCTCCGACGGCAGGGGCGGTGTGGGGCGAAAGAACCACCACAGGCTGAGCATCAAAACGCCCAGAAACACAAGCCCCCCGCCGAGAACAACAGTTTTCATAGCAGACAGGATTATACCTGTCGGCTATTCGGCGAGGCGCCATATGGTGCCCTGCGGGCTATCTTCCAGCAGAATGCCCATCGCTTTGAGGTCGTCTCGGATGCGGTCAGCGAGTTCGTAGAGCTTGCGCGCGCGCAGCTCGGCTCGCCACGCAATCACCGCCTGCATCAGTTGCTCGAATCGCTCGCTATGGGTTGGCGTGGCTGTTTGCAGGGGCACGCCCAGCACGGTCTCCATCATCCAGCGGAGAGCGTTCAACAATGCCTGCAGTTCGGCGGCGGTTTCGGGGCGCTGTGCCAGCTCAGGGGTATTGAGGCGATGGTTTATCTCACGCACCACTTCGAACACCACCGCAATCGCCTGCGCTGTGTTGAAATCGTTGTTCATCGCCTCGGTGAACTGCTCGCGATAAGGTTGCGCCCCTGTTTCGTCGGGCGCAGGGGGTTGGGGCAGCGCCCGCAGAAACGCCTCGGCGCGCTGGGCAGCCGTGCGAATCCGCTCCAGACCCGCTTTCGCCTCCTCCAGACGCTCGTAAGAAAACTCCAGCGGCGTGCGATAATGCACCGTCAGCAGGAAGAAGCGAATCACGGCAGGCTCGTATTGCTGGCGCAGTTCACGAATGGGCACCACCACGCCTGTGGACTTGGACATCTTCTCCTGACGCAGGCGCACGGGTCCCCAGTGGAGCCAGTAGCGTGCAAAGGGCTGCTGGCAGTTCAGGTACGCCCCCGACTGGGCGATTTCGTTCTCGTGGTGGGGGAAGATAAGGTCCATGCCACCGGCATGGATATCGAACGCGGGCTGGAGATATTTGAGGCTGATCGCGGAGCATTCGATGTGCCAGCCAGGTCGTCCGGGTCCCCATGGGCTATCCCAGGCAGGCTCGCCGGGTTTGGCAGATTTCCAGAGCGCGAAATCTTCGGGGTGGCGCTTGCGTTCGTCGACCTCAATCCGCGCTCCCGCTTTCAACTCTTCCACCGTGCGCCCTGACAACTTGCCATATTCGGGGAATTTGCTCACCTCAAAGTAGACATCACCGTCCACCACATAGGCATAGCCGTCGTCCACCAGCTTTTTGACCATCGCGATAATATCCTGCATATTCTCCGTGACTTTCACGAAGTGAGGGAGCTTCACGCCGAGCGCCAGCGCGTCTTCAATATACATCTGGCTATACTTTTCGGCGACCTGCTGCGTGGAGATTCCCTCTTCGTGAGCGCGACGGATGATTTTGTCGTCGATGTCGGTGAAGTTCTGCACGAAGTGGACCTCGTAGCCGAGTTGTTCGAGCCATCGTCGCACGACATCCATCACGACCACGCCGCGCATGTGCCCGACATGGGCAGGCGCCTGGGGGGTCAAGCCGCAGGCATACATCGAGACTTTGCCCGGCTCGCGGGGTGTGAACGGCTCCTCTTTTCGGGTGAGCGTATTATACAGGCGCAGTTCTCCCATATGGGGGATTATACCCCGTAGAATCCCCCGTTTTGGCGAATCCCCGTATTCCTTTTGATACCCGTTCTCGCAGGGTATGGCAAAACTTTCTCAGGCGCGGGGGAAACCCCGAGGCGGATGGCAAATCGGTGGTTGCAAGACTTCTCTCATCAGCACCGTCCAGCGCCACCGCCACACCCCCTGCGGCGAGGTTTTCCGCAGGGGGCTTTTTCCGAAAAGTTTGGGGGTGAGTGAGTAAGAGCGAGAGGCGGGTGGGGAGGAACCCGCCTCTCCAGGGGTAGGGGAGGTGCGACCAAGTTTAGCAGGAGGTTCTCTGGTCAACCTGTACCCTGTCGCTACGAGAAATTATTGGCAATTCCCTCTGTAATCTTTAGGGGGGCTTTGTTCGGGTATAATTGCCTCATCATGAGCCGCTTCGCCAAGTTCGCCTGGCTCGTGCTGGGCTATAATGTGCTGGTGATTTTATGGGGCGCATATGTGCGTGCCACTGGCTCAGGGGCAGGCTGTGGAAGCCACTGGCCGCTCTGCAACGGCGAGATTATCCCCCGCTCCCCCACTGTGGAGACGCTCATAGAATACAGCCACCGTTTGACCAGCGGTCTGGCGGCTTTGCTGGTACTGGCGATGCTTCTCTGGGCGTTTCGAGCGTTTCCACGCAAGCATATCGTGCGGTTCGGCGCCCTGATGAGCATGGTTTTTATGGTGGTTGAGGCGCTGGTGGGGGCGGGGCTGGTGCTGTTCGAGCAGGTTGCGGATAATGTAACGACGGCGCGAGCGGTGTGGATGGCAGTGCATCTGCTGAACACCTTCATTCTGCTGGGCTGGATGACGCTGACGGCGTGGTGGGCTTCAGGAGGCAGTCGCTTCGCGTTGCGAGGTCAGGGGAGTGCGGGCTGGGGCGTGCTGGGCGCGCTGCTTTTAATGACGCTGATCGGCATGAGCGGTGCCGTTACGGCACTCGGCGACACGCTGCTCCATCTGGGCGCTATCGAGAAAAACCCGATTGTGGGCGAAACCCTGCTCGCTCTGCGTATCTATCACCCCACGCTGGCGATAGGAATTGCCGCCTATATGATTCTGGTGTTGACCAATCTCGCCCTGGCGCGCCCCTCGCCCACGGTTATACGGCTGGCGCTGGGCTTTAATGGACTTTATCTTGCGCAGCTGGGGCTGGGCGCGCTGAATGTGTGGCTCAAAGCGCCTGTGTGGATGCAGATGGTTCACCTGCTCATCACCGACATTCTCTGGATTATGCTGGTGGTGCTGTCAGCCTCCATTCTGGCGAACCAGCCGCAGGCGCGGGCGGTTGTGCAGGAACCGAAAGCTTCCATCACCCCCTGACTTTCTGAACAAACCGTGCCGATAATCGGTTCATGTGAGATGGCGGTTCTGGCAGCGGTTTGTTGCGCGTGAGACAGACATCGAGTCGCCTGCTATAGAGGCGCTGGCGGAAACGCTGGAGTGTTTCGGACGCTATGCGTTTGACTTGCCCGACCAGCGCGCCCGCGAGATTCAGAGCCGTTTTCAGAAGCTCGCCCAGCAGGTTCGCAACGGGCAGGCGCAGGGGGTTCCCAGCCGCGTATGCGAACATCGCAGGGCAGAGCAGGCGTTTGTCTCGCAGAGCCTGAACGACCTGCGCGAGCTCACATGGCAGCTTATCAGCGGCATGGCGCGTATCCTGCAGGAAGACGGTGAAGGCGACCGCGCTGTACGCCAGCAGGTTCAAAAAATTGCCGAATCGCCCCCCACAGAGGTGCAGACCCTCAAGCAGGCGCTCGCTGCCCTTACCCAGCTGCTGGAAGAGCGTGAACGCCGCCACAGGCAAACCCTCCAGCAGATGCAGCACCAGATGGGGCAGCTCCTGCAGGAACTGGAGCAGGCGCGCAAAGAAAGCCACATAGACCCCCTTACGGGACTCTACAACCGTCGCGCGTTTGAACACCACCTGCAGAGTACGGTGGAGCTGAATCGGCTCTTCGGCTACAGCGCGGCGCTGATATTGATTGATATTGACGACTTCAAACAGCTCAACGACACCTGGGGGCACACCACAGGCGACGCGGTGCTGAAGGCTGTCGCCGAGGTGCTGGTGCGGGTCTGTAAGCGCAAAGGCGACTTTGTGGCGCGGTATGGGGGCGAGGAGTTCGCGATTGTTTTGCGCGAGACCACGCTCAAAGAGGCGAAGGCTCTCACGCAGAAGATTCTGGACGCGATTCGGCGCGAGGTGTTCCACCTGCCCGACGGCAACCTGCTCACGATAACCGTTTCAGCGGGTGTGAGCGTGTTGCAGGAGATGGAGGCGGCGCGGGCGTGGCTGGAGCGCACCGACCAGCTCCTTTACGCTGCCAAGCGCGCCGGCAAAAACCAGCTGCAGGCGGCATGAGCCCCCTCCCCTTCGCGAGAGAGGGGGCGTAGTTTAACATCCACTGCCGAAGTTGAACAACACCACCAGCAGGTCAGCATCGTCAACGGTGGCGTCGCAGTTCACATCGGCAGGGTTCGTGCCCGTTGCGCCGAAGGCGAACAGCACATTCAACAGGTCGGTGTCGTCCACACAGCC
>CAZQPV010000125.1:0-6543 GCA_964595265.1 uncultured Fimbriimonadales bacterium | reverse complement strand
CCCGAAGCCGAAGCGCAGGTACGCGCCATTCAGCAGCGTGTGCTTCAGGAAGGCGATTCTGCCCTGCTGGAACTCTCGCGCCAGTGGGATTGCCCCACGCTCCAGCACCTCGCGGTCTCCGAGGCGGAGTTTGAACACGCCTACCACACGATAGACCCCACCGTGCTGGAGGCAATTCGGGTGGCGATTGCCCGCGTGCGACGCTTCCACGACGCACAGCGCTCCACCTCGTGGTGGATTGCCGAGCCACTGGGCGGCTGGCTGGGGCAAAAGATTGTGCCCCTGCGTCGGGTGGGCCTCTACGCCCCCGGTGGACGTGCCCGCTATCCCAGCACGGTGATTATGAACGCCGTGCCCGCGCGCGTGGCAGGCGTAGAAGAGATTATTCTCTGCACGCCCGCCCAGCCTGACGGCAGTCTGCCCGCCTCGGTGCTGGTGGCGGCGGCGGAGGTGGGCATCCGTCAGGTGTTCAAAGTCGGCGGCGCGCAAGCCATCTTCGCGATGGCATACGGCACAGCCACCATCCCCCCTGTGGAGAAGATTGTCGGACCAGGCAACCTCTATGTCGCGCTGGCGAAACGCATGCTGTGGGGTCAGGTCGGCGTGGATTTGTGGGCAGGACCCAGCGAGGCGGCAATTGTGGCAGATGAGACCGCCAACCCCGAATGGGTCGCTGCCGATTTGCTGACGCAGCTGGAACACGGCGCGGAGTCGGTGGGCTATCTGCTGAGCGATAGCGAATCGCTGGTGCATGCAACCCTGCAGGCGATTGAGCGCCAGCTGCCCCGACGCCAGCGCCGCGCGATTCTGGAAGGCTCACTAACACACTCCGTCGCGCTCATCTGCCCCACTCTGGAAGACGCTATTGAGTGGGCGAACGAGATTGCCCCCGAACACCTGAGCCTGATGACCGCCAGCCCCGAACGCTGGCTGGAGCGGGTACGCTGTGCGGGATGTATCTTGCTGGGGCCCTACACGCCGCAGTCGGCGGGCGATTATCTGGCGGGACCGAGCCACACCCTGCCCACAGGGCGCGCCGCGCGGTTCGAATCCCCCGTTTCGGTGGAAACTTTTCTCAAGCGCAGTAGCGTGATTGCCCTCAGCGCCGAGGCGTTGGAGGCGCTGGACCCGTTTTTGCAAGCGCTGGCGCGGGAAGAAGGCTTTGACGGACACGCCGACGCCAGCGCGCTTCGTTTCACCCCACAAGGAGAACACTGACATGAGACGCAACCCTGCTCCCGGCTCCCGATTCGGCATGTACGAGCGCGAAACCGCCGAAACCCGCGTCTACGCCTCCGTAGACCTCGACGGCACGGGCAACGCGCAGGTGAGTACGGGCATCGGCTTTTTTGACCACATGCTCACTCAGGTGGCTCGACACGGCGTGATCGATATCGTGGTGAGCGCCACGGGCGACCTGCAAGTAGACGAGCATCACACGGTGGAAGACACAGGCATCTGCCTGGGCAAGGCGGTGCAGAAGGCGCTCGGCGATATGCGGGGCATCCAGCGCTACGGCTGGGCGATTGTACCGATGGATGAGGCGCTGGCGATGGTGGCGGTAGACTTCAGCGGGCGCCCCCTGCTGGAGTTTTCCGCTGAGTTCCGTCGCGAGCGGGTGGGCGACTTCAGCACCGAGCTGGTCGCCGAGTTCTTCCGTGCTTTCGCCACACACGCCCACGCCACTCTGCACATCCGCCTGCTTCAGGCACAAAACGACCACCACGCGATAGAAGCCATCTTCAAAGCATTCGCCAAAGCGCTGGATATGGCGACACGCTTCCATCCGCGACAGAACGCCGTCCCCTCCACCAAAGGTTATGTGGAAGGGGCAGGCGAATCACCCGAAAACAACCTATGATTGCGATTGTCGACTACGGCATGGGCAACCTGCGCAGTGTGCAGAAGGCGCTGGAGTCTCTTGGGGCGCCCGCGCAGATTACGCACGATCCTCGCGCCCTGCAGGAAGCAGACGCCATTGTGCTACCCGGCGTCGGCGCGTTCGGCGCGGCGATGGAACGGCTCAACGCTCAGGGACTGACCGACGCCCTCCGCCGCGAAATTGAACGCGGGAAGCCGTTTCTGGGCATCTGCCTGGGGCTACAGCTGCTTTATGAGTCCAGCGAGGAATCGCCTGGGGTGGAGGGGCTGGGGGTGCTGAAGGGGCGCGTGGTGGGTTTCAGGAGTCGCCCCGACTTCGCGCTCCCTGTGCCGCATATTGGCTGGAGCGCGCTCCACCTCACGCAGCCCGAATCGCCCCTCTGGCAGGGCATCACCGAGAGGAGCTATGTCTACTTCGTGCATTCGTATTACCCCGAACCCGAAGATAGGGCGAGCGTGATTGCCACCTGCGACTACGGGGGCGCGTTCGTGTGTGCTGTGGGGAAAGATAACCTGTACGCCGTGCAGTTTCACCCCGAAAAGAGCGGCGCCATCGGGTTGCAGATTCTGCGCAACTTTCTGGCGACACTGGGCGCGGCTACACGCTGAAAGAGGTGCCGCATCCGCACTGGCGCCTGGCTTTCGGGTTGTGGAACTGGAACCCGCCACCGATTAACTGCCCCGTAAAGTCGAGTGTCGTGCCTTCCAGCAGGGCGGCGCTTTTGGGGTCGATCACGATTCGCACGCCGCTTATTTCGTAGACCTGATCGTTGGGACGGGGCGCCTCGACGGGGAGCATCATATACTCATAGCCTGCGCAACCGCCCGCGCGCACGCCAATGCGCAAATAGGCGTCGGGCATACCCTTCTTCTGCAGAATTTGCTTGATTCGCTGAAGGGCGCGCTCCGTGATGACCACAGGCATCGTCGGCGTGTTCTGCATGGTTTCACCCATGCGGATTATACCTGATTTGCGTCCCCCTCCTCCGCACCAAGAGAGGTAGAATTGCGCCGTGAGTGGCGTTCTGAACAAGCCGAAGGGACGCCGGCGTCCCCATCTCCCGTTGTGCCGCTGGATGACGCACGAGGAGTTTGGGGCGCTTGTGGAATCGGGCGTGTTTGCTCCTGAGGAGCGGCTGGAGCTGCTCGCGGGGGAGCTGACACGGAGGGAGCCTGTGAATACAGCTCACGCCGTTGCCGTCCGCCTCGTGCAGATTGCTCTGGAATCGATTCGCAAAGAAGGCTACGATGTGCACCCCCAGCTGCCTCTGGTGCTAAGTGAGTTCGATATGCCCTCCCCCGATATTGCGGTGGTGGCTGGCAGCCCACGCGACTACCTGAACCAGCATTCGGCCGACGCCCTGCTGAGAGTGGAGGTATCGGATGCCTCCCTGAAGACCGACCATGAAGTGAAGGGCAGTCTGTATGCCAGTGCAGGCATCCCTGAATACTGGATTGTGAACCTTCGCGAGCGCGTGCCGGAGGTCTACCGTGAGCCAAGGGCAGAGGCGCGCGCGGTGTACGGCGCCGCCTATCGTCAACGCATGGTGCTGCGGGCAGAGGAACAGATTTCGCCGCTCTTCGCACCCGAAGCGACTCTGCAGGTGGCGCAACTTCTGGCATAAGTGCAGGGTTTCAAAGCTCAATCGGCGTAACAATCTTAATCGCGAACCGATGCTGGGTACGGCTGGCGTTGGGCAAGCCGTAGATGAAGTAGAGGTCAAACCCGCGTCGCACTCGCTGGAAGTAGGTGAGATAGAAGTTGCGAACCGTCTCTACTTCGCCCCCAAACTCGGTTCGGCTGGCGATGTAGCGCCCCCCGATGGCGCGCTCGGGGTCAATCTCGTAGTTGAGGGTGAGAATAAACTGGTGCGCGCGGTCGTGAGGCGGTTCGGGATAGTCGATGGCGAGCGTTTCGTAGCTGGCGCGCAGGCGCAGGCGCGGCGCAAGCTCAAACGATTGTTCCAGATAGCCATAGCGGCTGCGCCCCCCGTTCAAATCGCCGAGGCGCACCTCTACCGTGCCCCGACGATAGCGGTTCAAAGCGTTCCAGGTGTAGCCCACCTGCAGTGTGCGGTCAAGGTTCGGCGGGCGTCGGAGGTAGTTTAGCTCGATATCCAGCTCTGTGTCGGGTGTGAACCACCACTCCAGCTCCATCGAGGCGCCTTCGTCCAGGGTACCGCCGCCGTACAACCGGCGCGAAACGATACCCAGATTCAGCGCCCACTGGAAGGGGCGCTGGCTTTCAGGCTGGTCAAACCACGAGATGTAGAATCGCACGCCCCGATAGCCTGTTTCAGGGACATAGGCGAGGCGCGGGCGGTAGGTCGGCTCAATATCGGTGTATTGCAGGTAGACACTGGGCACACGAGGCGGGGTCTGGGTGTAGAAGGTGTATTGCTGGAACAGCCCTTCGCGATTGCCTGAAAGGCGGTACAGAGCGCCTGTGAAGCGCCATTCGCCGTCGCTGCCGAGACGCTGGGTATCCACAATCGTACCCAGATTCTGTTCGTCCACATCGCCTTGCAGGCGTGTACCCACAATCCCAACAAACGAGCGTGGCGCGACTTCATAACGCACGCGCCCTACGCCGATTTGTCGTGTCGCGCCGTTGAATTGATACTCCCCCAGCAACACCCCATAGCGCCAGTCGCCCAGTGAGCCGAACGCCTTGCCGCCCAGGGTGAGATCCTGCACACGCAGGCTGTAAAACACGGCGCGCGGGGGCATAAAGTCGCTCCCTTCCTGAAAGAAGGGGCGTTGCTCCTCCAGTGCCTTCTCGGTGTACGAGAAGTCCACATTCGCCACATCGCCTGCAATATTCTCAAAGTCGGGTTTGAAGGTCAGCACGGCGGTGAGCGTATCGCCTGCCACATAGCGAATGTCCAGCCCGCCGCGCGATAGCTCGCGCTCTTCAGAACGATCGCCCGTGAAGTAGGGCAGCAGCACAATCGGGTAGCGTGGCACGGGCAGTTCCAGCCCCTCCCAGAGCGCCTGACGGCGATCCGAGTAGTACGCCCCCATATTGGGGAAGACATAAAGTTCCTTCAGTCGCGCCACATGGCGCTCCAGAATAATCCCGAAACGCGTCTGGTTGGGCGGGTAGCGCAGGATTCTGAGGGGGATTCGCATCTCCGCGCTCCAGCCCCACTCGGCGACCTGCGTGCGGGCGTCCCAGTCGCCACGCCAGCGAATGTTCTCGGCGGTGCCAATCGGAATCTCCTCGGTTTGCGTGCCGCGCGGGTTCACGATAAAGCTGTACGGCTCCAATCCCCGCGCCTGCGGCTCAATCAGCACCGCGACCGTGTCATCGTTTTCCAGATTGCCGCCGCGCTTCGTCTCCTGCGCCACCATCTGTTTTGGGTCGGGGTCTTCACACTCAAAAGCGACATAGATGTAGTGCGAGTCGTAGCCGATGTAAGCGCGAGTCGGGAAACTCGCGGGCTGCTGACGCAAAGGCGACCAGAACGATTCCACTTTATACGCTTCGCGCCACTCTTCGGAGTTCACCATGCCGTCTATCACGGGGGGGTGCGTAAGCCGTTTGGCAGGGAAGCGTGCAGGCTCCACCGGTTGCGCCACCGCCAGCACCAGCCCCAACCCTGAGCAAAAAAGTGTCAAGCCGAATCGCATAGTTCCTCCCCATGCCTCTGGTTCGGCACGGAGGGCACGATTCCTGCTCCCTCACCACTTCCACTTGAAGATAATGGTCTCCACCAACCGCAACGAGTAGCTCAGCACCACTATCGTGAGCGAGATATACAGCACCCACGCGGCGGTCTCGTTAGCCTGGGCTGCCGCTTTGAGAACGCCCTCGCGCGCTTCACTGGGCATTAATGTGAACTGCGCCAGCAGGCGATCTAACAATCCCAACAGTTCGAACACCTGTCCACGCAGCGGCTCACGGAAGAAGTAGGCGATTCCAAGCACCAGTCCCACGGTGAGGGGCGCAAAGAGCTGATATTTCTGGCGCTGGTGTTCGTTGTAAATCACGCATTCAGCACAGCGCTGGCGCAGCTCCCATTTGGTGAGGGTTGTGTTATGGGGAATGTAGCGGGCGTTTGCCTCGGGGTTGTCGCTGATACGCACATTTTGGAGTGCCATCGCGATGTTTTTCTCCTCGCACATGCAGCCGACGCCCTCGCGCCAGCAAGTACGCCGCGCGTGATAGATCGGACAGCGCTGGCGCACATAGTCGCGGCAATAGGGGAGTTGCCAGCACTTGCCGAGGAACTTCTGGGGCACCTCCTGTCTGCCCACATTGGAGCCGAGCCTGAGCGTCTGATCCAGCGAGGCGCCGTATTTGAGCCGCCGAATGCCCTGGGCAATCCCCACGAACACGGTCAGCACCAGCCCCGGCGGGAACAACACCCACATCAGCAGGCGGAGCTGCTCCAGCGCGAAGGCGCGTAAGCTCCCCGGCACAGGCAACGCGCCCAGCTGCCCCATCAGAAACGGCAACCCCCAGTAGAAAAGGACTGCCAGCAGAAGTAAAATAACCCCCACCACGGCTTCTTCCAGGTAGTTCCATGCGACCCCTATCACCACCAGCCCTGCGCCCAGCAGCATAATCCTGCCCGCCAGAGAAAGGTTGCCCTGTATTCGCGCCTGATCGGCTGCTGAAAAGCTCTGCGACTGATCCAGCCCCGCCAGAAAGACCGC
>CAZQPV010000124.1:0-6558 GCA_964595265.1 uncultured Fimbriimonadales bacterium | reverse complement strand
TGGTGATGCTCGCGTTCAGAATCTGCCCTGTGAGCGGGTTGGCGCGGAAGAGCGCGACGGCATAGCCGTTATTGGGCGAAGAGACCCAGCGCACGACATTGTAGCGCATGTCGGCGTGGTCCCAGTCGGCGTCGTTGGGCATCTGCTTGACCACAATCGCATCTTTGATGCCGATCTTCTCAAACGCTTTGTTCCACTCCAGGATGCCCTCGCGCACCGCGTCGCGATATTCGTAGGGAATGGCGTTATCCAGCCAGAACACGATGGGCTCTTTGGGCGGTGAGAGGGGCGCGTTCGGGTCGGCTTTTTCCAGATGCCAGCGTAAAATGTAGCGCTTCGTCTGGTCGGGTACTTCGTTGTCCATATCCAGAAACTCGGTGGTGAAGTACCCGACGCGCGGGTCATAGTAGCGCGGGCGATAGCCGTTGTTCACTGGCAGCTCCCAGAGGTTGTAGTTGACGGTGATTGGCAGGCTACGCGGGTCGGCGAGGTTCGCCTCACCCATCAGGCTCCCCAGCAGCCCTGCCAGACCGCCGCCGCGCCCTTGACTGCCGGTGAAGTGATACGCAGTCTGCACAAACAGGTTGTTTGGGAACACTTTGACCTGATTGTAAACGGTCTTCTCGCGGTCAATCGAGTAGTTGCCGCCCGCTGCCGCGCTTGCCAGTTGCTGAATCTGGATCAGGTCGGAGCGGAACAGGGTGGAGACATCGATCAGGAACTTCTTGCCCTCTTTATCTTTCGCCTCGATTTTGAACGCCTCCAGATAGGCCTCGGCGAAGGAGCGTTCTACCGAGCGTCCAATCGGGGTGTTCGGAGTCGCACGGAATCCGATGTTGGGCACGACCAGCAGAATCTGCTCGTCGCGCTTGACGAACTTAAAGAGAATATCGCTGATGGGACGCCCTGGCGCCAAAATCATAGAGGGCAACCCCTCACTGACCGTCGCCTGCAGGAAGTAGAGCTTCTCCAGCTGGTCTTCCCGCACTTCGAGGTAAAGGGTGTCTTTGCCCGCCTCCTTCTTGCGGTAGAGCGTGAAGAGACCCTCCATCTTCTCGAAGTCTTTGGTGACCTCTTCGATGGTTTTTTCTTTCTTCTTGCTCTCTTCCTTTTTCTCGGTCTGATCGCTCTTTTGTGCCGCCTGTTCGTTCTTTGTCTCGGTGGGTTTCTGTTCGGTGGGTTGCTGGTCTACTTTGGGGGTTCCGTTTTCGCCTTCGGGCAGGGGCGAGCCTTCAATACGCTCGAATTCGAGTGTGGCGCTGGCGGGCGCACTGACCCCACCCTGACCGAACTCCATGCCCGAAACGGTCGCCTTGCCGTAGACCACATCGCCTGTGCGCACCTCCACGAGCGCATCTACCTCAGCGGTCAGTTTGCTCTCGCCCCCTGCTTTATAAGCGCTCTGAATTCGGGCGACCCGAATATTCTTCCAGGTCTCGAACCCTTTCAGGGTGTACTCGATTGTGGCAGGCGCAGTGCCGAGTTTGGAGTTCTCCTCATAAGTGTAGCTCCACTTATCGCCTGCGCTAACAGGCTGGGCAGGATAGACTATCGAGAAAATCTGACTCAGATGGCGCTGGTCGCCTTCCGCCTCTTCTTCACGGGTTGTTTCACGGGCGATTAGCTCGCCGTTGGGCTTGATGGTGGTCGTCGTCTTGATGGAAAGCGCCTCGGGCGGGGTGGGCGCCTTCTGCCCGTTGAACCTCATTTCGTACGACTCGACCGAAGATTCCTGTTTGATGTTGCCTTCGGGCGAGACTTCTAGGATTTTCTGGACGCTAACCGTCGTGACCTCGAGGTTGAAAGTTTGTCCTGCGGCTTCGATGGAAAGCGTGCCAGCGAGGCGGTAGCGCATTGTCTGTCCGGGCTTGGCTTTATACTGGAGCAATACCTTCTCCTGAGCGGAAACACCAGCAACCAGCAAAACCGTCAGCATCCACAGCCATGCGATGCGTGTTTTGACCATAGTTCCCTCCACATACGGCTATAGTATACCGAAGAAATCCCCGTTCAGTTCCCCAGTTTCTGATGGAAGGGGTTGCCTCGCGTGCCGCTGGGTTTGCGCACAAGCGTGTCGCCGCTGTCTTCCAGCAGGGTGAGCCATTTGGGGGCAAACGGCGCCTGCAGGGTGAAAGCCTGCTCTGCTTCAGTGAGGTAGACAATGTGCTGGACTTCCACACCGCGCTCGCCCATCAACCGAAGAGGAATGCGCAGGCGGTAGGGGCGCGAAGTGCCCGACTGGCGCAGGCGCACCGCCACCTCCCAGCGCTCGCCGACGGCTTTCACCTCCAGCGGGGTCATCTCCAGAGCAGGGAACTCGGCGCGGAAAATCCACTGATCAAAAAACCAACGATAGTCTTTCTGAGTCACCTCGTTAACTGCCTGCAGGAAGTGTTCCCACTCGCTGGCTTGCCCTGCGCGGTTGCGAATGAAACGGCGCATTGCCTCCAGCATGGTGTCGTGCCCCAGCTCGTTTTCGAGCATTTTCATCACATAGGCGCCACGCATATAACCTGCAATCGCCATCACATCGTCGCGGGGCACATTCGCCGCCCCAATCGCCACAGTACGCCCGTTGATAGACTGCGCCCCCGCCTGCATCGTGCCGTCGGCGCCCTTCTGGAACAGCACCGAGTCCACATACTGCGTCAGCGACTCGTTCCAGATGGAGTTGAGGTAGGTGTTGGGCACAATCCCGCCCCACCATGTATGCGCCAGCTCATGGGAGCATGCCCCCAGCGTGATGGCGGGGTCCAGAAAGGTGAACGAGTACGCCTCCAGCCCCGAAAAGCCGAACTGGGGCGTCTCCACCACATAGAAGTGGCTATACGGGTAGGGGGTGAGTATTGATTCAAAGTAATCCATTGCCTGCGCGGTTTTGCGAGCAATCTGTTCGGCGCGGGCGCGGTCCACCTTGAGCTGATAGACGCGAATCAGCCGATTGGAGCGCTGGGAGCGCGCCTCCGCGCCCACCTGAAACGGTCCCGCCACCACTGAGAAAAAGCACACGGGCAGGTCGTTCTGATAGGTGAAGACCGATTCCGACTCGGTACGGGTCTCTTTCTGCAGCTCGCCCTGACCAATCGCAATCCAGTCGGGGGGCGTGTGGATCGTCACGCGATGGCGTGCTGGCAGGCGCCCGATATGGGGATACCAGTAGGAGCAGAGCAGGGCATACTGCTCGCCGACGCGATCGTTGGGCAGGTACCAGATGGCTCCTTCGTACTCAATCTCCACTGTGAAGGCATCGGGCAGGGGTTTAGAATCCTGAATCCAGAGCAGACCGCCCACCCGCCCCGCCCAGAGCGTGTCGGGGAGACGGCTCTGGGTATCGAATCGGCTTATTAGGGGGATGGGCGCGCCGTTCACTTTGACGCTCTTGACGCGATAGGGAGCGTTCAGGCGCATTAGCACGGCTTTGTCTTCTGGGGCAACCCGCTTTACCGTGACGCGGTTCCGAAGGCGCACCGAGCGCGCTTTCGGCTCCAGCCAGAGCTCAATATCGTGAAACTCGATTCGGAAAGGCACAGCCATCGATTCGGGCACTTCGGGCGCGAGTTTGAGACCGCCAGGGGTTTGCACAATCGGGTGCGCCCGGTCGCAAAGCTCTTCCACCAGCTGGAACTTGGAGAACAGCAGCCACCATTCGCCCAGTTTGCCATAGCCCTTTGGAGCGGGCATCAGGTCGGCAGACCAGTTGGGCAGGCGGTCGTCGCCCGTGAGCCAGATATGCCAGTGAATCACCTCGGGCGTTTCGCCGAGTGCCCGCAGGGCGCGCACATCGTTCGCCGCGATAAAGCGGCGCACTTCGGCAAGCAGGCTTTCGGGGTCGGCGTGCGTTTGTGGGCGGTTTGCCGTGAGGGTCAGCCCCAGCGTGAGCAGTAGCAACAGAAAACCCATCCAGCGCATCACGGGGGATTATACCACCTGTGTCGGTAAAAATCACAGGAGAAAATGGTCGGGGCGCCCGGACTCGAACCGGGGACCTCCTGCACCCAAAGCAGGCGCGCTAACCATGCTGCGCCACGCCCCGACACCAAGATTATACCTAAACAGGGAACCCGAACGCTCGAAGCGCCTCACGCCCCTCTTCTGAGATTCGCTCCGGAGTCCACAGCGGGTCAAAGGTGAACTCTACCTGCACATCCTGCACACCAGGCAGGCTCATCACGCGGTCGCGAATCTCGTCAGCAATCATATCGCCGACGGGGCAGCCGGGCGCGGTGAGCGTCATGAGAATATGCACCTCGCCCTGATCGGAGACCTGCAGGTCATAAATCAGCCCCAAATCGGCGATATTGAGCGGAATTTCGGGGTCGTACACATCGTGCAGGATTTCCCAGACCTGTTCACGCAGAGTGTTGTTCATAGAATCGCTCCTTGCTGACGCGCCATCGCCTCCAGTCGGCGAATGCGCTCTTTGACAGGGGGATGGGTGCTGAACAGCGCCATCAGTCCGCCGCCGCTCAATGGGTTCACGATATACATATGAGCGGTTGCAGGCTCGGCGTGGTGCATCGGGATGCGCTGCGCCGCGAGCTCGAGCTTGCGCAGAGCGTTCGCCAGACCGATCGGCGTGCCTGCAATCTCCGCGCCCACGCGGTCTGCCTCATACTCCCGCGAGCGTGAAATGGCTAACTGAATAATCGTGGCAGCAATCGGCGCGAGGATCAACATTGCCAGTGCGGCGATTGGGTTGCCACCGCGCTCATCACGGCTGCCTGCAAACAGGCTCGCATAGTAAAACATATGCGCCAGATACGAAATCGCGCCCGCAATCGTCGCCGCGACTGCCATAATCAGCGTGTCGCGATTCTTGATGTGCGCCAGCTCGTGGGCAATCACTCCCTCCACTTCCTGACGATCCATCAGGCGCAGTAGCCCTTGCGTGACGCCCACCGCGGCGTGATGCGGATCGCGCCCCGTTGCGAAAGCGTTCGGCTGCTCTTCAGGAATCAGATAAAGCCGCGGCATGGGCAGGTTCGCACGCTGGCACAGCCGATGCACCATCGCATACAGCTCAGGCGCTTCCTGCTCGCTGATGGGCTGCGCGCCCGACATCGCCAGCACCAGCTTGTCGCTGAACCAGTACGCCCCCAGATTCATAATCGCTGCCAGCACCAGCGCCACAAGCAGCCCTGTCTGCCCGCCCAGCATATTGCCAATCGCAATCAGCAGCAGGGTCAAAGCGGTGAGGAGAATGCCCGTCTTCAACAGATTGAGCAACGCCATAGGGTTCGTACACCTCCTGCCGAATTATACCCATGCGTGGAGGGTGCGAGTTCCAAAAACTGGTAAAATCCGCAGGCAGGAAAGCCCTGATCGCCTGCGTAATTAGAGATAGGAACATCCGTTGGTTAATCCAGTCCAACAGGGGTAGGTTCCGCTGAGGGGTGAATTTCCAGTGCGATGGACCATTCTTGTGTGTTTTCTGGCTGGTTCCCTTGTTTACCAGAGCCGATGGCATGAGCCGGGGGTGTACGCTTCACCAACGCCCAAGCGTGTACAAACCAGGTCCCTGAAGTCGGTTGTGCTGGAGCATCGCAAGGTGGGGGGTGTGCCTGTGCAGGTCGTCACGGTGGACATGAACAATCCCTATGTGCGGGTGAGTGTAGCGACTTCTGAGCGCATCGGGCGCGCCGAGTCGGTGTGGCACTTGCTGGCGCGTTCGCGCCCCACCGCGGCGATTACGGGCACCTATTTCGGCTCCAACACCAAGATTCCCGTGGGCGATATTGTGATTGAGGGGGAGCGCGTTCACTTCGGCGGAGTCGGCACGGCACTTTGTATCACCTACGATAACCGCGTGCGTTTTGTGCGCCCGCCGCTCAATCGTCAGGTATCGTGGGGCGACTATTATACGGTGCTGGGCGCTGGACCGCGCCTGCTGGTGAACGGCAAGATGTCGCTCTATCCGCGCGGGGAAGGGTTCCGCGACAGGCGCGTGTATGCCCGTACCGCACGCACCGCTGTGGGCGTCACGAAGCACAACAAGCTGTTGCTGGTGGCATCGCGCCATCCGATGAGCCTGCGCCAGCTGGCACGGGTCATGAAAGGGCTGGGCGCGAAGGAGGCGATTGCGCTGGATGGCGGCTCGTCTACATGCCTCTACTATCGGGGGGAGTTAAGAATCCCGCCGCGCCGACCGCTGACCAATCTGCTGGTGGTCTACGAAGACGCCCAGCAGTACGAGGCGCGGATTACACGCCTCAAACCCCAGCATCGGTTCGCGAAGCGCTACTAATCGGATGACGGCTCCGACTCAATCAACAGGCGTAGCCGCTCTTTGAGCAGAGTGCTTTCGCCCAGCATGCTGAGCGCCTGCTCCAGCATCTGCAGGGCGTCCGCGTGCGCCCCCAGCCACTCCAGCAGTCCTGCGGTGATGTCGTAGAGGTCTTCAAACACCGACTGGAGCGTGCGCACGCTGGGGGTGTACGCCCACTCAGATTTCGCCAGCGTTTGCCATGCCCGCAGCACATAGGGGTAGGCGCGGTCGGGGTTGCCTTCCATCAGCGCCAGCTGCGCCATGCCCACCATCGCCTCGATGCTGTTGGGGTA
>CAZQPV010000123.1:0-6635 GCA_964595265.1 uncultured Fimbriimonadales bacterium | reverse complement strand
CAGATGCGGTCGGTATCTGCGTCGTGGAACACATAGAAGGGGCGTTCGTCCATTTCCGCCTGCAGCAGCGCCTCCTCCACGCTCATCGGCTTGAGAGTCACGCGCTTGACAGAGCGGATGGTGGGCGATTCGGGGGTCTCTTCCTCGTTTGTGGAAGATTCTGGAAGCGCCACTTCGTTCAGCGCCATCTCACGCGGCACGCGGCCACGCCCTTTCTGCAACTTCTCTTTGTAGCGTGCGAGCTGATGCTCCAGCGCTTGCACCGCGGCGTCCACAGCCCCGCGGAACTCTGGGTGGCGCTCCTGAATGTGAAAAGTGTGCCCATCCGCATCCACATGAATGCCCACTTCATGCTGACCGCGCACCTGCTCATGCACGAACTCCAGCGTCCAGATTTTGTGGAAGAACCGCGCCAGGCGCGCCAGCTTGCGCCGCACATAGGTCTTCTCGGTCTCGCTCAACTCGCCGTGCGGACTGCGGAAAGTTACATCGACAATCTCCACCTCTTTGCGTCGGGTTGATTTGCGCGATCTGCTCATAGGGAACCTCCTGAAGCGTATTTTTGCACTGTGGCAATCGCAAAGCATGCGATCGATTCGCCGCGCCCCATCGAATCCATGCGCTCATTGGTCGTCGCCTTGATGCTGACCTGTGTAGGCAGGATTTCAAGGCACTGGGCAATTTGAGAGCGCATTGCAGGGATATGGGGCGCCAGTTTGGGCGCTTCAGCAATCACTGTCGCGTCCAGGTTCACCACCCGATAACCTGCCGCTGCCACCTGTTGTTTCACCTCGTGCAGGAGCGTCAGGCTGGAGCAATCTTTCCAGCGCGGGTCGGTGTTGGGAAAGTGTTGCCCAATATCGCCCAATCCCACGGCGCCCAGCAGGGCATCGCAGAGCGCATGCAACACCACATCCGCGTCCGAATGCCCCAGCAGCCCCTTTTCAAAAGGGATGGGCACGCCGCCCAGCACCAGCGTTCGCCCTTCGACCAAAGTGTGAATATCATACCCGATTCCGACGCGCACGCCACTCGCTTCACCGCTGTAGAACTGCAACAGTGCCAGATCGTCGGGCGTGGTGAGCTTGATATTGGACGCCTCGCCGGGCACGAGAACCACCGGGTAGCCCGCCTGACACACCAGTTCGGCATCGTCGGGCGCGTCGTCGCGGGCGGCGGCTTTCTGGTGGGCGTCTTTCAGCCATTCATGTCGGAACACCTGCGGAGTCTGAACCCGATAGAGCGACTCGCGCGCGACGCTCTCCATCACTTGCGGCGGCGAATCGGGCTGAACACGCTTGAGCGCGTCGGTAACAGGGAGCGCGGGCACCACAGCGCCGTGAACCTGCGCCGCCTCAAAAAGCCGATCCAGCAGCGCGTGGCTCACCAGCGGGCGCGCCGCATCATGCACTGCCACATACGCCGCCGATTCAGGCGCCCACTCCAGACCGTTTCGCACGCTCTGCTGGCGGGTTTCGCCCCCCACAGGGGCAATCTGCACCGCCTTCGGTACAGGATGCGTCTCCAGATATGCCCGATAGGTTTCCGCCAAATCAGGAGCGACCACGAGAGTCGCCGAGTCCACCCAAGGATGCGTGCAGAGTCGCCATAGCGCATGCCACCACACAGGCGCCCCGTTCAGCAACTCCCATAATTTGGGCGATTTACCGTATCGGACGCCGCTTCCGCCCGCCAGGATAAGCGCGTGAATAGTCGACTCCGGTATCCGTTGCATGGCTCATCTCTTTTGGCTCCGCAAACAGCAGCTTCCCCCGCGACGACTGTAGCACGCTGGTGACCACCACATCCACGGGCTGATTGAGGTACGCTTTGCCCCCCTCCACTACCACCATCGTGCCATCTTCCAGGTAAGCAATTCCCTGATCTGGCTCCTGCCCCTCGCGGATAGGGATAACGGTCAACTCCTCTCCGGGCAACACATGAATTCGCACTGCCTCAGCGAGCTCATTGATGTTCAGCACGCGCACGCCCTGCAGTTCCGCCACCTTGTTCAGGTTGTAATCGTTGGTGATAATGTCTGCCTTCATCGCTTTGGCAAGGCGTACCAGTCGCGCGTCCACATCGTCGCCCATATGGGGCGCCAGGCGGTCATGCACGCGCACCTCCAGGTCCGCCTCGTGCTGAAGTTGTTGCAACACATCCAGCCCGCGCCGCCCCCGAGCGCGACGCAGCGGGTCGTCGGAGTCGGCAATGTGTTGCAGCTCATCCAGCACAAAACCCGGCACATAGAGTTTGCCTTCCAGAAAACCCGTGCGCAGAATGTCGCGGATGCGCCCATCAATAATCACGCTGGTGTCCAAAATCTTGACCCCGCCGCTCTTGCGCCGTCCTGCCTGCGCGGTCAGTGGCAGGTAGTCTTTCATGCTCAAAAAGCTCACGATGCTCAAATACACCAGGATCACGAACGCCAGCAGGGTGAGCGCCCAGCCGAGCTTGGCGCCGCCAATCGCGAATAGCAACGGATAGAGGGCGAAAGTAATCACCGCTGCCGAAATCACCCCCAGCCCAATCGCCAACTTCTCGTCAGGTTCCGCCTCTTCCAGATGACGCGCTACCCGCGCCAGCAGCTGAAAGCTGTGATTCGCCACCAGAATCCCCAACAATAGCCCCGCCGCTGTAAACCCAACCTGTGTCCAGAGCGGTGATAAATTCGCTTCAGGAACCCAGCCACGAACTGCCTTCAGAAAAGGTTCCGTCAAGAGGAAGCCGATGGTCGCAAAAAGCACCATCCCGACTCCCAGAAAAAGCCAGTACATAAAGCGGTGAATGGACATCCGCCATAGCCTCCTATGGAATTATACGCTCTCGCCTGCCAAAAATCACGCTTTTTTTCTCCGCAGGCGCCTAATCCCAGCGATGATAGGCAGGATGTCCCGGCTTGACCGCCACAAACACGCCGCGACAGGTGGCGCACACTTCGCCCTTTGCAATCAGCTCGCCTTCAGCCACCACCTTATTGCCCTGCGCTTCCACCACCCATGCCCGCAGCTGTAAGGGAGCATCCACAGGCGTCGGGCGCAACATCTTGATGGTGTATTCTGCGGTTACAGTGGCGGGGGGTCGGTCCAGCCCCTGCGTGCGCATCAGGTGATACGCCGCCGCCCAGTTGCAGTGGCAGTCCAGCAGTGTGCCGATAATCCCGCCGTTCAGCACCCCCGGAAACGCCTGATGGTGCGGCTGGGGCGTCCACTCCGCCACCAGCACATCCCCTTCCGCAAAACTGCGAATATGAAGCCCGTCGGGGTTGGCAGGACCGCACCCATAGCAGATGCTTCGGGGCGCGTAGGTCTCCTGCAGGCTCTTTCGCTCGCTCATAACCCCCATTTTTCGTGAGAGCCTGCAGGAATCCTGCATGCCATGGTGTATACAAATGTCTACTACTTTGTCCTTAAGGATAGGAGGCAAGACAATGCACACACAGGAGGTCTGCTTCGAGATTGCCTCGGATGTGAAGGGAGAATATCCCTTCATCCGCGAAGATTCGTTTGAGCGCAAGTTGCGTCGTCATCGTCAGCGTCAGACGGAGTTGCAGGGTCAGCATCTGGTCGGTTCTGCAGAGGAGGCGCGGGCGTACTTTGAGCAGGTGGAGATGGAAGAGGCGTTGCGCCGCGCCGACCTGACGCCCCGACAGCGCGCCATCTGCGAGCATTACTTCGCTGGCTGGAACACCTATGAGATTGGCAAACTGCTGAAGATTTCGCGTCAGGCGGTTTGCAAAGCGTTGCGCACGGCGCTCCTGAAGGTTAAGCACGCATGGGAGTCGAGCCCCTATTGCGGGCTGGCGGAGGTCTATCACCATGAGGTATCGCGCGTGAGTGCGCGCCCGCGCCGCGGCTGAGCTATGAGGCTTCAGGATACCGATGCAGTCGTTGCAGGGTCCACAGGCTCTGATTGTAATAGAGGGGCAGCCCCAGCAAAATCAGGGGTGCCAGCATAAAGGCGATACAGCTCATGCCCGAAATCAGCATCGCTTTGAGCGCCACCTGGGTTGCCATCACGCCGCGCCGATTCGGGGTCAGCAACAGCGCGTCGCGCACCCCGTTCGGCGCGGCAATCAGCCATGCGCACGCCCAGATGATTGCCATCACCCCCACAAACAGGCTGGCGCCAAACCCCAGCGGAACCGCCCATACGGCGGCGTTCGTCAGGGCGACCCGAATCGTCACCCCAATCAGCGCTCCCACAAGAAATCCCACCACCACCCGCCCCTGAAAGTACCAGTGCGCGTAAATGACCCCCCAGTAAACCTCTGTCGGCTTCAGGTTTGCCAGAAACCACTGTTTCAGCTCGCCTGAGTCTATCAGTTTGCGCACGGTGCGATGGGCGCTCATATAGCCCCAGTACCAAACCCAGCCCCCCACGAAAGGCAGGGCGCTCATGGCGAGGAACATGCCAGCGCCCTGATCTGTCAGCAGCGTAAGCAACAGCGCTCCCAACCCCAGCAGCCATACGAAATCGCTCCGACGCTCGCGCACCAACAGACGAAAAACAGGGTTCACGCCCTCCCGACGCGCCATCAGGTCCAGAAGCCCGTAGCCCAGCAGATAACTGAGCGCTTGAGCGAGCGCTCCCATCGGACGCATGCGGGCGAGCGCTCCGCTCCCTTGCCCAGCTCCCCACAGGAGCGCAAGCACCCCCACATAGCGCAGGCAGGGAAGCAGCGCCGTTGCCCATGCGGGCAGCTTGACCCAGCTCCACGCGGGAGTCTGGGAAAACAGCGCGACTGTTGGGCTGAGCAAAGTGATAGGCTGAAGCCAGTTCACTATTGTCGCCAGCGGGTAGAGCAGCGCAGGCGCCGCCCCCAGCAGCACGAGGTACCATGCTATCCGCTCCGCCTGCAGCGCCGCACGCTGGAAGCTATACCGAAACAGACTCCCCAGCAGAATTTCTGCGCCCGTCAGCACCGCAAAGATTGCCCAAAATTGCGGTATGCTGGGCGTCCAGCCCAGCCAGAGCAGCGCCAGCCCCAGCACAAGCAGGCTCCAGAGGCGGAGCATCAGCGTCTCTACCAGATGGTGACGCCAGCGTTGCAGCACCTTCTCGCGCCCGCGAACCGTGTCCAGCCAGAGCAGGTTCAGATATCCCGCACCGAAAAAGAAGACCACGCCCAGCAGCTCGGCTTTTGCCCCACCTCCCGCTACCCACACGCGCAATACTTCGTTCGTTTGCCACACGCTAAACAGCAGGAACACGCTCGCCGCAAGCCAGCGATACCCTCGTCCCCAGCCGCTTGGCGCGTTTAGCCAGCGTGCCTGACACTCCCACCGCACCCCCTCCACCACCAGCCACAGCGCCACGAACGGCAGAATGTCGGGAAGCGTTATCATCCAGCGTGCAGGCAACAGCATGCGCACCATCACGGGTAGCCCTGCCAGCAGCGCCATGCCCCAGCTGGAAATCCCCGCGCTTTGCGAAGGCTGATTCTGCACCCAGAAAGCATAGACCAGCAATATCGGCGCGAACACCCACCCGAACTCCAGCCAGCCGCATGGAATCAGCAGGTAAAAGCTCGCCATCACCAGCACGGGATAGGGCGCGAAGCTGAACAGCGCCCACAGGGCAAGTCCGTCCCATGCGCCCAGCCCCGCCCAGAGACTCCAGAGGGCATACAGCGCCACCCACACGCCCAGAACCGCCACGCGATGGAAAAAGGGGGGCAACTGACGATGAAGCAAAAGCGCGTGCGCCGTCCACGGTAGCAGGCGCAGCTGCTCCAGATTCCCCGTGCGCAGGTCTTCTGCGAACCCGGCGGCGGGCATCGTGCGCTCCAGCATGCTCCGTGCCTGCAGATGCGCCAGAATCAGCATCCCCAGCAGAAAGTAAAGGAGCGCGCCTGACTTGAGCGACTCCACAAGGGGATACAGAATCGCGCTGACGCCCACCATCCCCAGCGCCCACAGCCACGAGGCGTATGCCAGACGCTCCCCCTCTATATGCCGATATTCCAGCCCCCAGAAGGGAAATCGCTCCCTCAGGTTCCCCATCCCTTATAAGAATACCTCAGCGCTTTAGCGCACAATTTGAAACGGCACCAGCTGGCTGATTGCGCGCGTGCTACGGTCGTTGGAAAGCGCCAGCACGACCGCATAGTAGGTGCGCCCCGGCGACAGCGCAGGACCCGTGTAGACCAGACTGGTGTTCGGGGCAAATACCTTCGCCGCGCCCGGATTACTCAAATCCGCAGGGTAATAGGGCTGCACTTGATAGTCGGGGAAGCGGTCGTAAATCAGCACGAGGTAGTAGTCGGCGCGCTCCACAGGCGTCCACGAGAAGGTCAGCGCCTCCGCACGCAGGTCCACCACCGCGTTCGGGCGCGGGGCAGTGAGCTGAATCTCCACGAAGGGGCGCGCACTCGCCCGATTGCTCCGCGGCGAGGTAATCACGGAGTCGTCAGGCGGGAAGTAGCTGCTCACCGTAACAATCTCGTAGTAGTAGGTTACACTCGGCTGGAGGGCGGGGTCTAGATCGGCAAAAAAATCCGCCAGCGGGTCGCGCAAGAACGCGATCGAGTTGCGGGTGAGCTCATCCTGATCGCGCCCGCGATAGATGCCATAGCCCAGCAGGTTGGGATGCTCGGCGTAGTCCCATGAGAGGTCTATTTCAATCCAGTAGCC
>CAZQPV010000122.1:0-6715 GCA_964595265.1 uncultured Fimbriimonadales bacterium | reverse complement strand
CTCGCTCCCACCGGGAGGACTCCGGCACACGGGGGAACGACTTACCGTTGCTTCCTTCCGGACCTGGCGGGGTTCGCCGTCGCTCCGTTGCGGAGGTCCCGATGATCCTCACGAGCGCGTGCCTGCGTTTCGCACAGGGAGCGCGCCGCGAGTCGGAGTTCAGCCCTGCTATGGCGGATTGCAGGTACAGGGCACCGCCACCTCCCCGCTTAGCGCGACCGCATGGCGTAGTATACCCTATTCGATGCGCGGCGAGATAACCACATAGCGGTTCGGCTCTTCGCCCTCGCTGTAGGTGAACACTTCGGGGTCATCTCGCAGGGTCTGATGCACAATCCGCCGCTCGTGCGGAGGCATGGGCGGCAGCACTGCTTCCTCTTTGCGGCGCTTGACCTCGTTGGCAATCGAAATCACCTGATTGCGCAGGCGCTCCGTGCGCCGTCGGCGCCAGCCGGCGCTGTCCAGCACCACGCGCACCTGCGGATCGATGACGCGCGCCACCAGCGAATTCGCCAGATACTGAAGCTGATTCAGCACTTCGCCATTTTTGCCGACCAGCACGCCTGCGTCGCGTCCGACAATCTCCACCTCGACATAGCGCGAATGGCTCCCACGCAACACCGCATGCACCTGCAGACGCAGCTTGCGCACCAGATGGTCAATATACTCCGCCGTTTTCCGCGCCATTTCGGGGGTGACCACAAACGGGGGCTGTGCCTCGCTCTCTTCCGCCTCTTCGGACTTCGGCGCGCTGACCAGGGTGGCGCGCACACGAGCCGGTGTCACCGCAATCCCCAGCAAGCCACGCACACCCTCCTCCAGCACTTCAAAAACCACCTGGGATGGGTCGTCCACGCCTAACGCCTGAAGCGCCTTCTTCTTGGCTTCCTCCACCGTGTTACCTGTTGCTTCAACCGTTGTCATAAGGTTCCCTCCTTATCGCTTTTTATTTCGCTTCTGCGGGGGCTGGTAGCGCACTTTGCGCGGGGCAACTTGCCCATTTGCTTTGTCTTCTGGCGTCTCCACAGGTTCCAGCTCGGGCATCGGGCGCCGCATGTAGAGCTTATACTGGAGCGTGTAGAACACATTGGTGAGCATCCAGTAGAGAATGAAGGCAGCTGGGAAACGAAACTGCCACGAGAAGACCACCAGCATCAGCGTCGTGAAGAGCGCCATCGTCTTCTGCATCTGCGCCTGCGAGGGGTCGGTGATGGTCAGCCGACTGGTGAGATACATGCTGACAGCGTAGAGCAGGGTCAGCGGCGCATCAAATTGCCCCAGATGGGAAGCCACAATGCCCGGAAAACGCGCCCCCAGATCGGGATTCATCCATAAAAAGTGCCCCTTCTGAAACTGCACCTGATAGAGCAGGAACATGTTATACACATAAATCAGGAACGGGATAGGCAGGAGCGCGTACAGACACCCTGCCATCGGGTTCACGCCGTACTTTTTGTAGAGCGCCATCTGGCGTTGCACCAGTTCCTGACCCGAATACTTTTGCTGGAGCTCCTGCAGTTTCGGGGCGACCAGCACCATTTTGCGCATGCTCGCCAGCTGCTTGTTCGTCAGGGGGTACAGGATCAGCCGCACGAGCAGCGCAATTGCCACAATCGCCAGCACATAGCTGTAGTCCCGCCTGCCGAACAGCCCCACTAGAAAGTCGATAAAACGGTAGGAGATGAACTGGCGGTTGTGGGCGTCAATCTCTTCGGAGACCTTTTGATAGAGAGCGCGCCCCTGCTCTTGAAAGACGCGCGTGTGGGCATAGAACTCTTCCATCTGGCGCAGGCGGTTGAACGCCTCTCGCGGCTCCTTTTTGTCTTCGTAGAAAATTTTGGCTTCTAACAGCAGCCCCATCGCGCCCATTTCGGTGCCCCGAAAGCGGGTCGCCAGTTCCTGCGCACGGCGCGACGCTTCCACATAGTCTTTATCGGCACGCAGCTTCTCTATCTCCTGGATAATCTGTTCGGGGGGCTTGTCGCTGACGGGCGGCTTGGACAGATAGCTCCAGCCCATCAGCACCATCAGCCAGATAATCATCGAGATAATCAGCGTCTGCGTGAACAACTTCCGCTGATCGATATCAGGTTGTTGTGCCATAGGGACTCCTTCGTTCTTGCTTTAGATTTTCGGGTACAGGGTCATAGCCCCCTGGGTGAAACGGGTGGCATCGCAGGATGCGCTTGAAGCCGAGCCACGCCCCGCGCAGGAAGCCAAAGCGTTCAATCGCTTCCAGCGTGTAGTGCGAGCAGGTCGGATAGAAGCGGCATACGGGCGGGGTGAAGCGTGAAACCCGCTGATAGCCGCGAATCAGCACGATGGCAATCCGCGCCATCCAGCTCATGGGGTGCCTCCTTGCTGGAGCGTGTGGAGCGCCTGCTGCACCTGCCGGCGCAGGGTCTCAAACGGCATCGTGGCAGCAGCCTCTCGCGCTACCAGCACCAGAGCGTAGCCCTGCGGCATCTGGCTCCAGAGCGTGCGCACCGCGGCGCGCAGGCGTCGCTTCACTCGATTGCGCGCCACATGGCTCCCAAAGCGCCGCCCCACCACAAAGCCGACTTGTGGGGGGCTACTCTCGTCGCGCTTCAAGCCATACATGGTGAACGCTTCCATCGAAACTCGTCGCCCCTGTTGATAGACCTGCTCGAACTCTTGTTTTTTACGCAGGCGCGCCCCGCGTGGTAGCATCTGCTCAGTCAACGGTCAGGCGCCAGCGCCCTTTCAAACGGCGGCGCTTCAGCACATTCCGACCATCCTTAGTGCGCATCCGACGCCGAAAACCGTGTACCTTGTGCCGATGACGGTTATTGGGTTGATAAGTTCGCTTCATGCTTATGACCCTCCAACGCCATGATTGTACCCGATGGCTTACACTTCCATCACGATGGGGATAACCAGCGGGCGACGGCTCAGGTGCTTCTTGCAGAATCGGCGTAGCGCCATCACCAGCTCTTCGCGCAGGTTGTCCCAGTCGCTCACTTCGGCGGGCAGCATCTGTTTCAGCACTTCCTGAACCGCCTGACGCGCCAGTTCGGGCTGAGCCTCGTTTTGCCAGTCGAAGCCGCGGGCGATGAACTGAGGGATGTCCACCAGAGTGCCCGTCTGGGCGCGCACGGTCACGAGCGCTATCAGGATGCCCTCGCGTGCCAGCTGGCGACGGTCGTGAATAATCGATTCGGGCACGCCGCTGGTCATGCCCTCTTCAATCAGCAGGCGCCCTGCCTGCACGGGTTCCATCAGGCGGGGGATGCCGTTTTCAATTCGCAGTACCGAGCCGTTCTCCAGCAGGAAAAGCTGGTCTTCTGCATAGCCCATCGCGCGAGCGAGTTCAAAATAGGCTGCCTGATGGCGCGCCTCGCCATGCACAGGCGCCAGATAGCGCGGGCGCAACAGGCTAATCATCAGTTTCAGCTCTTCCTGGCAGGCGTGCCCCGACACATGCACGGGCGCCAGTCCATCATGATAAACTTTTGCGCCCAGCCGGATCAGGCGGTTCACCGTGCGCCAGACCATGCTCTCGTTGCCTGGAATCGGCGTCGCGGAGATAATCACGGTGTCGCCTTTGCGAATCTTGAGGCGGGGATACTCGTCGGCCGCGATGCGGCTCAGGGCAGAAAGCGGCTCGCCCTGACTGCCTGTGGTCAGCACCAGAATGCGGTCATCAGGGTAGTTGTCCAGCTCGCGGGCGCTGATAAGTGTGCCGTCGTTCACACGCAAATAGCCGCGCTGAATGGCAATAGACACATTCTGTTCCATCCTGCGCCCCAGAATGGCGACCTTACGCCCGTAGATTTCCGCCATCTCTATCGCCTGCTGAAGCCGATGGATGTTGGAGGCGAAACTGGTAATCAGAATACGCCCTGGCGCCTGTGCAAACAGGGTGTAGAAGGCGTCGCTCACCTTGCTTTCCGACTCACCCCAGCCCGGACGCTCGGCGTTTGTGCTATCGCTGAGCAGCAACAACACCCCGCGGTCGCCCACCCGCGCCAGCTGGTTGAAATCGGTGCGGATGCCGTCCACAGGGGTATGGTCAAACTTAAAATCGCCCGTAAACACAATCGTGCCTTCAGGCGTGTGGAGCGCGTATGCCACGCAGTCCGGGATGCTATGCGTTACGCGAATTGGCTCGATGGTGAAGTCGCCAATTGTGAACGGTTCGTCGGGGGTAATAGTGTAAAGGGGGGTTTTGATACCGCGCTCCCGCAATTTGTCTTCAATCAGTGCGAGCGTCAGGGGCGTGCCGTAAATCGGGATGTCGCCGAGCATCGGCAACAGATACGGCAGCCCACCCACATGGTCTTCGTGCCCGTGCGTGAGCAGAATGCCCTGGACCGTTTCGCGAATGCTCAACAGGTAAGTGGGGTCAGGCACGACCACATCGACGCCAGGCAAGTCTTCGCCAGGGAACGAGATGCCGCAATCTACAATCAGGGTCTGTTCCTGCTGGTAGCGAACAAGCGTGAGATTCTTTCCGATTTCGCCGCATCCGCCGAGTGGAATGATGTCTAACGCCAATGTGTCCCTCCTTGCATTCTATAGTATAGCATGGCGTGTCGGCAGAAGCTGCTCTGTCGCAAAGAAGGGGGATTTGCGGAACAGGACGCGGGAACCGCGTCCGTACGGGCATGGGTAGGGGCACGGTTCCCGTGCCCATGCTCTAAACAGGGCGCTGTCGCCGCGCCCCACGCGGCGAAATGAATCGTGCCACGAGGTGGAATGCGAATCCTTGCAACAGAGCCGCTTCAGCCGTCCTTCTCCAATGCGATTTTCTGCGCATTCTCTGCCAGAAAAAAATTGCCGGGGCTTACGCAGCCCCGGCCATTGGGGGGTGAGTGGTCTGTGTGTCAGTAGGGGGATGGTGAAGTCTTTTTCTCCTTCTCTTCGGGCACTTCCGCCACCAGCGCCTCAGTGGTGAGGAGCATGGAGGCGATGGACGCGGCGTTCTCAAGCGCCGTGCGCGTGACCTTTGCCGGGTCCACGATGCCCGCTTTGACCATATCGACGAACTCGCCCGTGACGGCGTTGTAGCCCTGCCCCTGCGGCAGTTGCTTGACCTTCTCGACAATCACGGAGCCTTCGGCGCCCGCGTTCGAGGCAATCTGACGCAGTGGCTCTTCAAGGGCACGGCGCACGATGCTGACGCCAATCTGCTCGTCGCCTTCCGCCTGCACTTTGTCCAGCGCGGCGATGGCGTTCACAAGCGTGGTACCGCCACCGGGCACGATACCCTCCTCCACTGCGGCTTTGGTGGCATGGATGGCGTCCTCAAAGCGCGCCTTTTTCTCCTTCATTTCGGTTTCGGTCGCGGCGCCGACTTTGATGACCGCCACGCCACCCGCGAGTTTCGCCAGACGCTCCTGGAGCTTCTCGCGGTCGTAGTCCGATTCGGTGGTCTCAATCTGCTTGCGAATCTGCTGGATGCGCCCCTGAATGGCTTCAGGCTTGCCCTTGCCACCGATGATGGTGGTGTACTCCTTCTCGATGACCACCTTCTCGGCGCGCCCCAGCTGATCCAGTTTCACATTTTCCAGCTTGATGCCGAGGTCCTCCGTGATGAAGGTTCCCGCCGTGAGGATGGCGATATCCTCCATCATCGCTTTGCGGCGCTCGCCGAAGCCGGGCGCTTTGACCGCCGCGCACTGCAACACGCCGCGCAGTTTATTCACCACGAGGGTTGCCAGCGCTTCGCCTTCCACATCCTCGGCGACAATCAGCAGCGGCTTGCCCGCGCGCACCACCTGCTCCAGCAGGGGCACGAGATCCTGCGCCGCGCTAATCTTCTTCTCGTACAGCAAAATGAACGGCTCTTCCAGCACTGCCTCCATGCGCTCCGGGTCGGTGATGAAGTAGGGCGAGATGTAGCCGCGATCGAAGCGCATGCCCTCCACCACTTCCAGCGTGGTCTCAGTGCCTTTGGATTCCTCGACGGTGATCACGCCGTCTTTGGTGACCTTCTCAATGGCGTCGGCGACGACCTTGCCGATGTTCGAGTCGTTCGCGGAGATGGTCGCCACCTGCTCAATTGCCTCGCGCCCTTCTACGGGGATTGCTACCTGGCGGATGTATGCCACGACGGCGTTCACCGCTTTATCGATGCCGCGCTTGACCTGAATGGGGTTCGCCCCTGCGGCAACCGCCTTCAAGCCCTCTTTGAAGATGGCTTGCGCCAGCACCGTCGCAGTGGTTGTGCCGTCGCCTGCCACATCGTTGGTCTTGGAGGCGACTTCACGCACCAGCTGCGCGCCCATGTTCTCAAAACGGTCTTCCAGCTCAATTTCTTTGGCAATTGTTACGCCGTCGTTGATGACCGTGGGGGAACCGAACTTCTTCTCCAGAACGACATTGCGTCCGCGAGGACCAAGGGTGACCTTCACTGCATTAGCGATAGCATCCACACCGCGCTCCAGCGCGTGTCGTGCCTGCTCGTTATACAAAATCTCTTTCGCTGCCATCGCTTTCACCTCCTGTCTTAGTCTTCAATAATGGCTAAGATATCGTCTTCACGCAGAATCAGGTACTCCTCGCCGCCGATTTTGATTTCCGTACCGCCGTATTTGGAGAACAGCACGCGGTCGCCCACCTTCACTTCCAGGGGCACCACGCGTCCGTCCTCTAACATCCGCCCGTTGCCCACTGCCATCACTTCGCCCTCCTGAGGGCGCTCTTTGGCAGTGTCGGGCAGGATGATGCCACTTTTTGTCATTTCTTCACT
>CAZQPV010000121.1:0-6801 GCA_964595265.1 uncultured Fimbriimonadales bacterium | reverse complement strand
GGAGCGATTGGCGCTGGAGCGTGGGGCGCGTCGGGGTTTGCGGAAGGGGATTCGTGAAGGGCTTCAGCAGGGCTTGCAACAGGGCTTGCAACAGGGCTTGCAACAGGGCTTGCAACAGGGCTTGCGGGACGCGGTGCTCACGGTGCTTCGGGCGCGTTTTGGAGTAGTTCCAGAGCGTGTTCTGGAGGCGCTGGAGGGTGTGGAGTCGGTGGAGCGTTTGGAGGCGTTGAGTGCGCTGGCGGCGACGGTGGAGAGTCTGGAAGCTTTTGAGCGGGCACTCCAGCAAGCCGAAGAAATCTAACCGATCCGAAGCACGCGCCTGAGCGCCTCTATGCCGCCGATGCGCTCCCAGCCAGGCAGGTCTACAGGTGTTTCAGAAGTCTCAAACTGACACGGCACACCTGTAAGCGCCGCCACAATCGCGGCAATCGGCGCGCCCGATGAGTCGGCGAACAGGCGCACGCGCAATCCCGCCGTGAGGAGTTTCTGCACCTCCTCCAGCAGCTCATGAGCCTGTTGCGCCAGCGGTTTCAGGTTATAGGTGGCGAAATAGGCGGGAAGGCTTTCCGTTGGAGAGGGCTTACGCGGGGGACGCACTATCACCATGTCCGAAGCGGGCAAGCGTTCTGCGAGGCGCGACGCATTCGCCTCCTGAGCTACGAGAATGCACGCCGTCGCTCGAAGGCGCGGTTTGGGCATCCGTGGCAGGTCGGCAAGCCCCAGCATAGAGAGCAGCGCCTCGCGCATCTCCTGCTTCGCTACGCGACTGCGGAGCCAGCGGGCAAGCACTGCCTGCGCCTGAGCGCGATACTGCTCGAAAACCGCCTCTCCTTCTGGAACCTCTTTGGGGCGGGGCATGTCCTCTCCCCATACGCGCAGGGCGGGCAATAACGCCTCTGGCTCTATGGCAGGATTGCGCGGCGGCTGCTTCAACCCGAGCGTTTGGGCGCACCAGTGGTAGTATACTGCTCGCGACTCCCGCCCGAACTGGTGTCCCTCCTGCATGGGCGCGTGCCGAAATCGTTCGGGGACGCCGTAAAGTTCGTAAACCCTGCGCAGGAAGGGCGCGACTTTTTCGGGGTTGTCGGCGGTCCAATCGCCTGCGTCGGAAATCAGCAGCATCGGGCGCGGGGCGCAGAGCGCGGCGATTTCAGGGTTGCACGCAAACAATCGTAGGAGCGGCGGGTTCTCACACAGACATCCGCCCTGCATCGTGGTGGAGACCATCTTCACAGGCGCGGCGCACGCGAGGCGCGGCTCCACCGCCGCGAGCAGAAAAGTCTGCGTGCCGCCGCCCGAAATCCCACTACATCCGATGCGCCTGGGGTCGACCGCGGGCTGACGCGCCAGCCACTCAAAAGCGCACAGGCTGTTCCATGTCTGCAAACCGGCGATGCTGAACCCCCAGCGATGCCACTCTGCAGGCTCTTCGGGTTTATGTTTTAGCTGGAAGTGGTCGTTGTAGCCCACCATGTCATACATCAGCACCCACGCGCCTGCCTGCGCTAACGCTACAGCGCGCAAAATGTCCGGTGGGTTCAGGCGTCCGCGTTCAAAGTGCCCGTGGGGTTGAAGCATTGCGGGGGCGCGCTTACCCGCGGGCGTTTCTGGGATGAAAAGGCTCCCTGTCACGAAGTAACCAGGCAAGGTTTCCAGCGCCCACCGCTCGATGCGGAATCCCTCGCCCTGGTAAGCGGGCGCGCGCAGGGCGCGCAGAGACGAACGAGGCAATTCGGGCAGCAGCCCACACGCAAAACGCCCATGGCGGCGCAGACGCTTCGCAAACGCCTCCCATGTCGCCCGATCCCGCAACCGCTCCTCGGAGACATCGCAGGGAGTATGGTAGTCCCGAATCTGCATCACGCTTTTAGTGTACCCCCCACTGCGTGTTGAGATGTGCTATAATATAGCATGGCGTTAAGCGCCGAAAGGGGTACGACAATGAAGAAAGTAATCTGGAGTTTCGGGGCTATCGCACTCGCGATCTGCAATTTGCATGGGCAGGCGTATGTGCATCAAAAACTGGGGAGCGGTTTCAACAGCCTCTCCACGGGAATCCTGACCTCTCTCGGCTATCCTGCCTGGTCAGGCGAACGGACGAGCGATCCGGGCAATGTGGACATCTTTCTGCTCACGGGCAATAACAACATCACTGCGTCGGTGCTGGGCACGGGGCGCGACGCTTCGCCAGCTGACTATCACCCCATCTACGGACTTCTCTGGGAAGGGTCAGGCTCGGCGAACGGCAACAAACTGGATGTGTTTCTCAACAGCACAAACCTGAGCGCTTCCATTCTGGGCACCGATCGGTTCGCCGCGGCGTTTCGCTTCAGCATGGACGGACGCCCCATCTGGTATGGCGCGGGCACAAACAACGCAAACAATATTGATATCTTTGTGGGGAATACGAACCTCACCGCATCGGTGCTGGGCAGTAATCGCGACGCGGTTCCGATGGACCTCAACGCGAATAACATCCTGCTGTGGGACGGCGCGGGTTCTGCAATCGGAAGCCTCAATCGCGATGTGTTTACCACAAACCTGAACTCGATGGCGACCACCAATGTATCGCAGTCGGTGCTGGGGAGCGCGCGCTTTGCGATTGCAGGGTTCCTGAACGATTCGGGCACGCCCCTCTGGAGCGGCGCGGGCACAAGTAATAACGATTACAACGATGTGTTTTTCGGCGCCACCAATATCAGTGCGTCGGTGCTGGGCGGGCTGACCGCTGTGCGCGACGCCGCCCCCTATGGGGTGAGCCAGAGCGTTTCCAGTAATACGCTTATCTGGGTGGGACGCGCCAACAGCACTGGCTGGTTCTACGACGCTTTCGCCACTTCTGTGCCTGGTTCGTCGGTGAACATCAGCGCGGGCGCTCTGGGAACAACGGGGCGCGAGAGCCTGCCGATTGCTGTGCAGGGCGCCGCAGTGCTATGGGAAGGCGTCGGTAGCAACACCAGCTTTAACAACGATGTGTTTGTTACGATGCCCGGTGTGACGCGCAACCTCAGCACGAACCGCTTTGGCTCTAGCGGCACAGGCACGCGCGTTTCCACGGGTTATGCAGTCGATTCTAACGGGAACGCGCTCTGGGTCGGCAAACATTCCAGCACGGGCAATAACGAGAATCTCTTCTACTACAGCCGGAGCGCGAACAGCAGCACGAACCTTACGCAGGATGCGACAGGTAGCACGCGCTCCTCGCAGGTGCTGGCGACCAATCGTGCGATGCAGGTGCTGTGGGCAGTCCGCAACGCCGCCGACACCGAATGGGAAGTCTATCTCTCCACACCGAACCTCCCCACCAGCCTGCAGGGCGCTCTGAATATCCCAGGCTATGTGGGCAACCTCAGTCAGGTGCAGGTTACGGCGCGGCTCGTAGACCCCCTCACGGGCAATATCGCCTCCACTCACACAGGAAGCGGCAATAACAGCGGCGGCTACAGCGTGAGCGTAACGCCCGGCTTGTGGGCAGTTCGCATCAGCGCGTCGGGCTGTCTGACACGAGCTTTCCCCGTCCAGCGACTGCTCGGCGCAACCACGATAGACCTTAACCTGATCCCTGGGGATGTGAATCAGGATAATGTAATAGACGACGCCGACCTGCTCGCGGTACTCTTTGACTTCGGGCAGACAGGCACCACACCCGCCGACCTGAACGGCGACGGCGTGGTGGACGACGCCGACCTGCTCACCGTGCTGTTCAACTTCGGGCAAGCGGGCGAATAATGCGGATTAGCTGCTGTGCCTACTCGTATTGGGAGGCTCTGACTCGCAAGACGATGAGCCTCCCCGACTTCATCCAGACCTGCGCCGACATGGGGCTGGACGGCGTGGAACTCACAGGCTACTACTTCCCCGATACCTCCCGCGCGACGCTCAACAGCCTGAAGCGACACTGCTTCCGATTGGGACTGGCGATTTCCGGCACGGCGATGCGCAACCGCTACGGCTATCCTGACCCCGAACAGCGCAGAGCGGAAGTGGAGAAGACGAAAGAGTGGATTACTATTGCCCAGGCGCTGGGCGCGCCGTTCCTGCGCGTGTTCGCCGACCATATCCCCGAAGGCGTCTCTGAGGAGCAGGCGTATCGCTGGCATATTGAATGCTTCGAACAGGTGTTGCCCTACGCCGAGGCGCAGGGCGTGGTGTTGGGGCTGGAAACCCACTGGGGACTGACCGCCGACGCCGAACGCACCCTGCGATTTGTGCGCGACCTCAAAAGCGACTATTTCGGCATCCTGCTGGACGGCGCGAACTTTCGTGAGAATCACTACAAGCAGATGGAGATGCTTGCCCCCTATACCGTCAGCGTCCACGCCAAAACGCACACGCGCAACACACGCGACGAGTGGATCGAACTCGACTACGAGCGTGTCATGGGCATTCTCAAAAACGCTGGGTATCGGGGCTACCTTGCGATTGAGTACGAATATACCGACCCACCCGAAAAAGCCATCCCCCGCTTCGCGAAAGAACTGCTCGCCCTACGCGAGAAGTATCGCTGATGGCGCCCCCGGCAGGAATCGAACCTGCGCACCAGGCTCCGGAGGCCTGCGCTCTATCCACTGAGCTACGGGGGCGCGTAATTAATATACCCCACAGCACTACTGGTTCCAGCCCAGATGCCCATTGATAGAAATGGTGTAGACTGCCTGACCGGTGATGAGGTGATAGACCGCCAGCGGGAAGTCCACCGCGAACTCGCCCAGAATCACCCCAATCGCCACCGCCCGCAGCTTTTCGTATCCCTGTAAGCCATAGTAGCGATTGACGAAGAGTTTAATCAGCAGCACCACACCCAGTCCGAACCAGATGTAGTCTATCCCGAAGTTCATCGAGAGCGCGTAGCCTGCAGGATGAATCGGGAAGCCTGGTACCCGGTAGCGAATAAAGTCCAGCAGCAGCACGAAGCAGAACGCGCCCGTGAAAAACGCCATCGCGGTTACATTTGGGGGGTAGCGGTTATCCGCCAGCTGGGTAATCACGCCCGCCATGCCCTGTCCGAAGTCGCCAGCGCCGTCCCGATAGAAACGGTTGACGCTGAAAAACTCGCCGAGCAGGATGCCCAGTATCACGGCGCTGGCAATCACGAACCAGAGCGCCTTCTGGTTCAGGCGCGCCAGCTCGCCCATCTTCATCGATTCCAGCTCGTAGGGCATCGGGTGTGAGCGGTGCAGGCGGTTCATGAAGTGAAAGGTGGTCATCAGGCGAGCAATGGTAGACTCGGTGAGGTTTTGCGTGCCCGTGAAGGCAATCATCAGCTGGTGCGGTCCCATGAACGCCATCTCGTGAATGGGCGCGCCCAGCTGCGCCCTGAGCCGCGCCACCACCACACTGAACGCCATATACAGCAGCACATAAATCGTCACCAGCCACCAGGGCAAGCCGACCGCTATCCCAAGCCCGATCAATACGCCTAGGCTCACGATGAGCCCGATGAACGCCCATCGCGCCGAGAGGGCGTAGCCTGCTTCGGGGTTGTAGCCCGTGCGAATCTCGCGCCAGATTTCCTTCAGATAGCCCCGCGACGCCCACGCCACGCTCACGAATAGTCCCAGAAACGCCCCCCACGACTGCTCGCTGAAGTAGGGCGGCTGCGGCACCAGATAGCCCCCACCGAACACACCCTGCTCGTAGCCCATCGCCGCCGTCGCCACCTGCATCAACTTGCGCACAAAGTAAAACAGCACCGACGAAAACAGCAGATCATTCGGCACAAAGACCCCAATCGCCGACATGTAGGGGAACAGCCCCACAGGAATCCAGCCCGTCTGGTTCCACGGTGGCGAATGCAGATAATCGTTCAGATGCGCCAGAAAGCGGGTTTTGATGGGCGGGATCCAGGGGAAAAACATGTTGAGCGCGTTGATAGTGTCTATCAGCACCATGACAAGAAACGCGCCCCAGAGATACCGACTGCGCCACAGGGGCGACTGCGGCTGGCAGAGCAGCATCGGCACCTGAATGATGGGGAACGCGAGGCGCTCCTGCTGCGTCCACAGGCGGCGCATGAGCGTGTTGATGCAGAGCATCGCCATCGCCGCGGAGCCAAACAGCCCCAGCCAGCCCAGAAAAATCGGCAGCCACACCCCCAGCTTCGTCAGCGCGTAGGGGAACGGGTAGCCCCCGATTCCGTACTCCCGAATCGGCTCCGCCGTGCGGAAAAAGAGCCAGTCCACCAGATGGGGAATCACGCGCGTGCGGTAGGTCTCGTTCTGGTCAGCGTACAGCCCGAAGGAGTGCCACAGCGGCGCGACGACATTCATCCATTCGGACGCCATCGCCGTGCCCACAAAAAGAATCGTGAAGATGACCACCAGGTCGGGCGTTTCCAGATACCAGCGTCCGAACACTTTGCGCCCGATAGCGTTCAGCAGCGCCACTGCCATCAGCGCGGCGACGGGCGGGATGAGCAGCGAGAAAATCACGCTCAGCACAATCTCCACAGCCCAGTAGGTGGTGAAGGGCAGGAGCGCGAAACCAATCACCAGCCCGCGCATACGCAACGGGTACGAACGCTCGGAAGGGGTTACGGGCGGCGGCGCTTCCAGCCGCGCGGATGTCTCTACAACCGGGTGAGTCGCCATACGCCGTGCCGATTCGTCTCAGGTGGAGCCTTTCCTGCCATGTTAAACAGCAAACGCCCCGGTTCAACCGGGGCGTAGCCTGTGTTCGTTGTCGGGTGCGTGGACTCCCCGAAAAATCGGGGACGCACAGCGTGAATGCTTACTTGCGGCGTCGGCGAAGCGCCAGCAGCCCGACCAGACCGCTGCCCAGAGCAATCATGCTCGCAGGCTC
>CAZQPV010000120.1:0-6854 GCA_964595265.1 uncultured Fimbriimonadales bacterium | reverse complement strand
CATCGGGTTGCCACGCAATCGGCAGCTGAAACTCCTGCATCGTTGCGAACCTCCTTTAGAAAGGATACCCGTTTGCAAACTGGAAGCGCTTTTCGCAATCGAAGCAGGAGAGCAGTGGAAACCTGCGAAATTCATTTCAGGTGGAGGTGAGACTGAGCCGTCTCGTGTAAAGCCATGGCTAAGTCGGAAGGCTGCTGATGCCTGCACAGGAGAGTCTTTTTCGCGCGGGTGGCGCTTTGTGATGAGTGTGCTGTGGGGCTGAAGCGGCGCTGCTTCGAGGTTGGGGGCTGTGCTGTTTGGGGCAGGGGTGTCAAAAAAGGGTGGCTCCTGCGGCAGGGTTTGTCGTGTCTTCAATAACTTGCTTACGCTGTTCACCGTCAAAACCGTCCCGATCGTTTCGGTCAGGCAAGATTAGGGTGCCCTGCTCGCCCCACCGATCCCGCTTATGTTCGGCAACATGGCTGGGCACGCAGCTTCCATATCGACCGACATCCGTTTCGCCAGCACCCCAATTCTGTCACCCATCTGAACGCTGATATTGGACCCCTGTCACGGCTAAAAGACCCATCTCTGTCTTCAAGGGGAGGGCACTTTCGACTCCCTGATTGGACATATCGCTTAGGCAATACACGAGTTTTGAGAAATGTTGCTCGTGGGGCTACGGTAGTCGGGGTTGCGGTGGATGTGGATGATATTGCAACCGCCGCTCCTCAGGATAGGGGACACGCAATCGGCGGTGCAGTCGGTGGAGCTATTGGTTCTGCCGTTGGGGCTGCTATCGGCAGTGCCATCTTACATGGTTTAGGAACCTGGATAGGAGGTACAATTGGCGGCATGGCAGGCAGCGCGCTGGGGCAGTGGATTGGGAGTCGGTTCTGAAACCTTGATGCACAGGGGGCGGCAATGCATCAAGACTTTTGGAGCTGTCTAAAACAGCGGTGGGAACGCTTCAGAGGGCGTTCTGCGAAAAGGCGTTCCGAAATTGTTGGAAGCCGCTGTTTGCAGGGGTATCGGATTGCGGTGCCTTTGTTTTATGATGAAGAACGGCTTCCTTATCAGTTATTGTCGACAAACCTTGTATAGTACTGGTCAAGCAGCTGGTTGCGCGAGGTCACGGAGTTGGAGCTTGCTACAGGTTTGCCTGTGGTTCGTCCCTTTACACGCCTGAATGAGGAGACGGTTACAGAGTTGATTGCTGACTTGCGGGCGCGGGATGCTTCGGGGGACATGCGAACGATTGAGTTGGTTGGGGTTGACCGGGAAGCTGCACAAGGCTGGGTTGATAATCAGTTGTTTTTGCAGAGTCTTCGGATGTTTGCACGGACAGGGCGGGGTCCTGTTCAGATAGTAATGATTAAGATTGGTGATGTGTTAGAAACAGAGACTTTCTTGCCGCATCATATATCGCAGTCAGTGTGGCAAGTTCTAAGTTTGCTTGGAATAGAGTTTAATCTCGATGCATAAAGAGTCATTATAATAATAGTTAGTTTCTTGAACTTTATGTTCCATAGAATGCAGGTTAAGGTTGATTCAGAAGTGTGTGACTTTCTGTTGATGCTAAGAAGCGATCTAGGAAAAGGAACGAGCAAGAAAATGCGTTGGGCGGTTCGCTCCGACGGCTGAAGCCGTTCCTCACAGACAAAGCCAGCCTGCGCTGGCTTCCGTAGATTGGACGTCCTGCCCAAATTCACGCGCAGGATGCGCGTGCTACTTAGCTGACGGAGGCTGGCTGCGTATTGCAGGAGCAGCTTGAGTCATCTGTCCCGAGCGCCCTCTGATGGCGCGGCTGTCTCGTTTTCCTGGATCGCCTTTCAGAAAAGTCCATAGGAAAAGTCCGGTTTACACTTATGAGCCTGGGCTGAATGACCTGACCTCCCTTATGGTTCCTGCGGTTGCGGCGGCGCGATGTGGCATCGGCTTAGGCGGGCTGGTGCAGGGTATAATTGAGTAGCTGGAAAACCTGTTTTCAGCGCCATTACCACAACCAGTGCCAGCACAAGAAGAGACTCCAAAGAAGCAAAAGAGGGCTGCCTGAAAATGGGAGCTTTTGGGGAGCATCCGAGAGTACCGTTGCCCATAGTTCATACCGATGCGGTGCCTTTTGTGGGCAGGTGGAGTTACCTGCTCTGGCGCCTCTTCAATCCTGAGGCGGTGGTAGAGTTTCCGCCGCCCACAGCGGCGCCTGTGGCGCATCTACGATATGCCCTTTATCGTGCCTGTATGCTGGCAGAACTCTGCTTTGCCCGTTTGCTGAATACTTACGAGCGCCTGCCGTTATACCACAAAGAAGTTTGGGGTTCCTCATCTTCACGCCAATATCTGGGGCTCTCTGTCGGCTTTCGGTATTCCGAGTGGGAGCCTGAAAAGACCCTGTTTGGGATGCTCAGTGAGTTCTGGGAGACCGTTTTGGAGGCGTGGGAGATGTGTCGGTGCAGGGGATGGGTCATTCCCCTTCTGGATGCCGAACCCAGCAGGCTGTTTCAACAACAGCTGGAGAGGTGGGCATCGGAGGAGCTTTCTGGATGGGCGCCCCACTTTCGGCGAGAGCCGTGGTTTTTCTGGCATGCAGAGCAAGAGGAAATGGAGGAGAGCCTGTTGGAGCATCCTGTGGGGCAGTTTCGGGAGCTGTGCGAGCGTATTTTTTACTGGCTGGCGGATTGGAACACGACGCCCTATCGGCTCTCAGCGTTGATGCCGAAGGCGGCAGAGTTGGTGGATCGTATGGGCGCGTTGGTGGAGTTGATTGAAGTACGGTGTCGCCACGAGATGGAAGAGTTTTAGGGAGGGCAGCTGAGATGGCACGCGAGGTGATTCACTGATCGTATCGGCACGGCGATTGGCACGGCGTGCCGTGGCAGGAGATGCAGCCCTATGAACTGCTTGCACGCCTCCTCTATCTGCATGGGTTTATGCACGCAGATTTCTTGAAGGCGCTGGAGCGGGGTGAGCTACCGCTGGAGTCGGCAGGGCGCTTCGATCCTTCGGCGTGGCTGAGGGTTCGCCCTGAAGGATTGCCCTTGAGCGAAACCGCATGGTCTTCGGAAGCGATAGGAGGCGGGGGGGTCAGGATAGCTAGTGGGTCGGTTTATTTTTTTATCAGCTGCCGTGGGAGTGGTATCGGCTGGTGAAGGGGATGGCACGCGAAGCGGGTTCTTTGGTGGATGTGGCTCCTTTTTTGCGTCCGATGTGGGGTATCTGGTACGATATGGAAGTTGTGCTGAGTGGCTACGACGACTCGTTTTATCCTGCGGTGGCAGTGGGGTGGAGCCTGCGTCATCAGCGGGAGTTGGAGCGGATAGCGCAAGCGTATTTGTATGATTACGAGGTACCTGAATGGTGGTTAGCCCTGCGAGTAGAGGGGAAGTGGTCGTTCAGTGGTTATTTACCCCGCCTTCGTGAGAGCGAGTGGGCGCGGTTGCAGGCGATAGAAAGGGCATTTAGCTGGCTTGCGAAGTTTGTGTCGGTGCCCTATGAAGCGTGGTCGCTCCACTAGGTTTTTCTGGAAGTGATGCAGGTCTTTCGGCAGTTGCAGCAGGGCTGGCTGGAATGGCTGCGCGGTATTTCGGCAGATGATGTGGCTTTGTGAACTGCGCGGAGCCTGCTTGCTGGCTTTAGAACCGCGCGACGGTTGCAAAGAGGCCCGAATTAACGACAGTGTTGCGGTACATCTGTTTGTGCCCCATCGTCCTGCAGACTGGAGCAAACGCCCTTGATTAACTGCAATGGGCAAGCACTTTAGCCCGATGCCTGGCAGGATTCTTAACCGCGCAGTCGAAAAAATTAAAGCGTGATGAATCGTCTGGTCATTCACAGTCCTGCGGATGGGAGCCTGGTGGGGGAGATTCCCATAACCCCAGTAGAGGCGATTGACGGGGTTGTGCAGCGGGCGCACGCGGCGTATCTCAAGTGGCGTGAAACACCCCTGCGGGAACGCGCCGAAGCGATGCGCCGTCTCCGCCGACTGATTGCGAATGAGCGCCACCGCATTGCGGAGCTGGTCGCCCGCGAGCAGGGCAAGCCTGCCATCGAGGCGATGATTGTGGAGTTGTTCCCTCCGATCAATATGGCGACTTACCTGATTTACGAGGGAGTGCGTTTGCTCGCGCCTCGCACGGTGCGCTCGCGCAATCCGTTTATGGCGGATCGGCGCTGTACCTATTTTTTCCATCCTTATGGCGTGTGGGCGGTGATTGCGCCGTGGAACTACCCCTTCACTCTGCCCGTGGCACAGACACTCGCGCTGGTGTTCACGGGGAATGCGGTCGTGTTAAAGCCGTCGCCGCTAACCCCCCATGTGGGCGCACTGATTGGGGAACTCTTTGAGAAAGCGGGGCTGCCAGAGGGGCTGGTGCAGGTGGTGCAGGGCGGCGCGCCGCAGGGCAGTGCGCTGATTCAGCATCCGCTCACGCGCGGGGTGATTTTCACAGGGAGCGTGCCCATCGGCAGGAAAGTCGCCGAGCAAGCAGGCGCGCTGGGCAAGAAGGTGATTCTGGAACTAGGCGGCAAAGACCCTGCGATTGTGTTGCGCGACGCTGACCTTGAACGCACGGCGCGCGGCATTGCCTGGAGCGCGATGGTAAACGCAGGACAAACCTGCGCTTCGGTGGAGCGGGTCTATGTGGAGCGAGCCGTCTATGAGCCGTTTCTGGAGGCGTTGCGCGCGGAGCTGGCGAAAATCCGGGTGGGGCATCCGCTGCTGTCGGATGTGGATATGGGACCCGTGATTGCACCCTTCCAGCGCGAGCGTGTGCAGGCGCATGTGGAGGATGCCTGCGCGAAGGGTGGGCGCGTGCTCTACGGGGGGCGTGTGTTGAACGAGCTGGGTGAACTCTACTACGCGCCGACCCTGATTGCCGACGCGAACGAAACCATGCTCGGCATGCAGGAAGAGACCTTCGGACCGCTGGTGATGGCGCAGCCTGTGGCGGATGCGGAAGAGGCAATACAGCGGGCGAACGCGAGCGCGTTCGGGCTGACCGCTTCTATCTGGACACAGGATCGCGCACGGGCGCACGCACTTGCGCCAAGGCTGGAGTGCGCCTCTGTGAGCGTCAACTCCCACCTCGTCGCCTATGGCGATTCCTACGGCACATGGGGCGGGTTCAAGGATTCGGGCGTCGGGCGCACGCATGGCGAGTTTGGGCTGTACGAGATGGTGCAGGTGCAGTATGTGAGCGAGGTCTATTCGGGCAAGCCTGAGCTGTGGTGGTATCCCTACAGTGAGCGCCTGCGCCGCATCACCGACTGGATGATGGCGCTTCTGGCGGAGCCGAGCTGGCGCGTTGGCAAGCAGACGATGCAACGCCTGATGCCCGAACTGCGCTACCTGACGCGCCACTTCTCCCCCACGCGCACGATGCCGCTCTTTCTGCGCTACCTGCGGTGAGTATTTCAGCAGCGGAAGGAGGTCAATACCTCCCCCGTTTTCAGGCGGGGGAGGCACAGCAAGCGTTAGAGGTTCGGGTTCTCTGCGGACGGGTCCTGGTTCAGGCGGATAGTGCGTCCGCCCCCTGAAGGAAAGGCGGGGTGTTGGTCCATAAACACGGCGTGAGGGATGTTCTTGGCGTGCCCATCCACGAACGCGACATTCCAGTTTTCAGGGATGGGACCACCATTCGGCGCCTGCATCGTGTTATGCCACATGGCGAAGGCGTCGAAGAAGAGGATAATCTCTGCTGGACGCGCCACCGCCGCCAACGACTTCGGGTTCAGCACCCACTGGTTCTGGTTGCCGCCGCGCAGGATGTCGGAATAGTTGTAGATGAGCCAGGTGTTATACATGTAGTCGTGCCCAAACACCTGATAATGGCGCAGACCTGTGAGTTCGAAAAGGGAGGTCTCGCTGCCATAGCCTACCACCGTGGTGGAGTCGGAGGGGCAGTACCAGATGCCTTTTACCGTGCGCGACTGCATAATCTCCTGACGGGCCTGGGCGACGCCCCCTTTGATGTACGGGTCTACGAGCCGGTGAATGTAGAAGGGGTATGGCATGTTGCTGGGTAGCCCCGCGGGGCGCGGTGGGGCGTTGGTCGGGGTTTGCCCGATAGGCAGGTAGCGCAGCCCCGCAATATTGTTGCCGCCCGTAGCGCACTGGATGCCGCGTGCGTCAATCCAGCACGCCGTGGTGCGCACCCATGCGTTGCGCATTGCAGGAAGGGTCAGAGGATTGAGCGGTTCCGCGGGACCGCCAGGCACATTGATGCCCATCGGCATCTTCTCGTCGTAGTCCTGCACATACATGATAGCGCCGAGCGCGACCTGCTTGACATTGTTGAGGCACTGCGTGCGCGCGGCTGCCTCGCGTGCGCGAGCAAACACCGGGAACAGAATCGCCGCTAAGATGGCGATAATCGCAATGCAACCAGCAACTCAATCAAAGTAAACCCTCTGCCATAACGCATCATCTAAGCCTCCTTTGCCGCTCGGTTGTCTGAGCGGGTATTATAATTTACGACGCATCTTTCATAAATCCTGCTACTCCCCTGAAAACTCAGGAGGCGACGCGCTTTGACAAACCTGGGGTGGTGTTTTGGGAGAATGTGTCGTTTTATCGTTTGGAGTGTGTGTAGGCGCGTGCGGAGGCATGAGCGCGTTGGGAGTTAGCGGTATCTGGAAACGAGCAAGCTGTGGGATCAGAGGGCGTTTCTGTCAAGCGGCTTCAGCCATCTGACAGAAACGCCTGGTGCATTCTTACTGGAGGTGGCTTCTTGGCAGTAAAATTCCGTGAAATTTGCCCGAAACTCGAGGCACAACAAGCAGGAGTTTACAGCACCTGTGGAGTATATATTTTTTAAGGGGAACGACCCCCTCAATCATAGAGGAGGCGTACTGCTATGAGAAGGTATGGCAGAGGC
>CAZQPV010000119.1:1212-7139 GCA_964595265.1 uncultured Fimbriimonadales bacterium | reverse complement strand
AGTTTTTGAAGCGTTGCTGTGGGGAGTGAGCGGCGGGTGGGGTGTGCCGTGGACAGATGAAAGGCATAGGACTATTAATTCGGTAGAGGAGGTAAACAGACAGTGTGGCGTTCGAGACACGCTCGCTTCGTGCTGCTGCTGATTGGCGCGGGATGCCTCTGGATCGGGCTAATGGGGTGGGCAAGCCGCCACTTTGGGGGCGAGCGCCTGCTGATTAGCCGAGGCGAGGTGGACATGGGAGTCTTGCCGCCCAACAGTCAATGGATCGGAGGTTCCATAACTATCCAGCTTGAGGAACGAACCTGTTCAACGAGTGGCTGTCTCATCCCATGAAAACCATTTGGGCATCTTCACAAAAACTGTTGGCTTCGATAGTGTCTGTCTCGCTAGCGAGCCTTTCTCTGGCTCAGCCAGCGGGTGTGCTGGGGCGCCTTCAACGCCACTATCACGAGTACAATCTCTGGGCGTCCCAGCGTACCTTTGTTTGGGAGATTGAGTGCGTCAAAGTCACGGACAAAAATGTTTTATCAAAGGACCAACGCCTTCAGGATGTGGTGATCATAACTCCCGCACGCCTGTCTACTATCGTCCGCTTGGAGATTGTTCGCACTTCAAAATTGACACAGATTACATTACAGTACCTCAAAGGAGACTGGTTATATGGAAATAGCAAAGAATTTCGTTACTACATCGCTGATGAGTGGATGTCAAAAGATATAGGCGAAGCAAAAGATCTTAGAACGAATCGCGTTGTGCCGACTGTTCAAATAATCCCTGTCAAGAGGAGTGGAGCCGTCTTCTTAGAATCAGTAAATCTTGTGGGTCCGATGCTTCACCCTACGTTCTTTGCAGGAACCAGTCCCTTTGAAAGGGAATATGCGTGTAGCACGCGTCCTCAGTGGCTTGTAGACACAGCGGATCGTACCCGCCTCTGGTTGAAACAGGTGTTCCACGGAGGGTCGGTGTGGCTAGCTTTTCATCCTGAAGGATGGGTGTTTGAACATCAAGTACGAGTGGGTGATGAAATCGTGAGGCGCACCACAGTAGTTGAGACGCAACGACATGATGGGTTTGTTGTTCCTTCCAAGGTTGTGATAGAGCTAAACTCGGACTTCCAGCGGGCACGCCTTGTGGCGCGCCTGATGCGGCTTGAAAAATCGCGTGATGTTAGAGTGGAGCATCCGCTGGGGGCAGAAGTGAGCGATTACCGCCTGATGAGTGCTGAGGAATACTGTTCTGACGCTTCGGATGGCACAACCAAAGTGGTGGACTACATTTGGCAGGGTCGTCTGCCTACGCTCGACGAGCTGCGACGGATGTATCAGCAAGCCAATCCGCAGGGCAGCGCAGTCCCCATACCATCCCGCCGTCAAAACCGATGGCTTCTTTATCTGCCAGGGCTGGTGTTGATTGCCGTTGGAGTATACTTATGGTGGCGTGGTCAGCGGAGTAAGGCGATGGGGTGAGTAGACGCGCTTTTTCGCTGGCGGAATTGCTGGTGGTAATCGGGATTCTCCTGCTTCTTGCGGGATTGCTGTTTCCTGTGTTCCAGAGCGCACGGGAAGGGGGACGCCGTTCGCGTTGTCTCACGCAGATGCATCAGCTGGGTCAGAGTACGCTCGCCTACCTTGCAGATTTCGGGGAGACCTATCCGATGGCAGCGTATGTGCAGGCTTCCACGCCCACCTGCCTGTTTACTCTTTATCACGCTCTGGTTCCCTACATCAAGGACAAACAGATTGTCGTCTGCCCCTCCGATGGGCGCCCTGTGAATGTGGCGCAGGTGTTCGCGCCCTACTTTGAGTTATGTCCTGCGATGGGGTTTGCAGAGACCAGCTATATGGCGAACTGGTGCTTGTTTGAGGTGGGGGTACTACCGCCGTGGTTATTGCAGCCGCATCAGGTGATAAGCGCAAGTACGCTGGAGTACCCTGCGCAAACAGTGGCTTTCTTTGACGCCGTTATGACGGGACCGCCAGGGTTCACGCCGTATGTGCAGGGGCGCCATCTGGAGATCGCAGTGGCTAACTTTGCAGATGGGCACTCGCGGGCGTTGCGTACCCGTCAGACAACGCTGGGGGTTTCGCGGGGGGACGGCGGACGCGCCCCGCTTTATTGCTTGCTGGAAGTGGGACCCTACTATCCGGGCGATGGGATATGTCGCGGGACTCTGTTCGGAATCGCAAGTCAGCGCCAAGGTGGGCAGTGGTGCTGGCGATGTCCGGGGCGCCTGCGCACAAGCGTCTGGTACATGCGCGGGACATGCGAGGCGCCATAGCCAGCATGCGCGCTGAGGAGATGAACCAGCCAAGATGCGTTCTGCAATAGGATTGTTGCTCTCAGGGGGTGTTCTGGCGCTGGCATTTTTGCCAGGCGGCTGGTGGCTTTTGTTAGGTGTGCCAGCAGTGGGTTTCAGATTACTCAGCGGTCGAGGCTGGCAGGGGGGGCTTTTGGGCGGCTGGTTGTGGGGGTTCAGCTTCTATTTTGTACAGGGCTACTGGGCACTGCCCGTGTTTGAGCAACGAGCGGCATCGCCGTTGTACGCTGGAATTGCCTGGGCGCTTGCGGCGCTCTGGGCAAGCGGGTTCCATGCAGGATTCGGTTTCGTGATTAACCTGAAACCCGCATCAGGTTGGCTCTGGCATGCGCTTGTGGTGGCTTCTGCGTGGACGGTGTGTCAGTGGCTGCGCAGCTTAGGCACTTTCGGTTTCCCGTGGGCGATGTGGAGCGTTGCCCTGGCACAGCAGCCCTTCCTGATTCAGCCTGCGGATATAGGCGCCGTGTGGCTGCTGGAGTGGGGATTGGCATTCTGGAATGCCTTACTATGGCAGCTTTATTACCCTTCCTTTCAGTCCTCAAGGCATTTTGAGATTCGCACCAAGATTGCTACCGTGCTGATTGCGTTCACATTGGGATGGTGTGGTTATGGTTTCTGGAAAATGAGGCAGCATCACCAAGCAAGCGAGAAGGAGTGCGTTGTGCGTGTCGGTGTTTTGCAGTACCCGTCTCCAACCCGTCGTGAAACGAAGCAACAGGCGCTTGATGCAATCTGCACAAGGGCGCGTGTCGAACGGCTTGCCTGGCTTGTCTTGCCCGAATCGATGGCACATTTTGCTCCTGACAGTGCGGATGTGCAAAGCTGGCGAGAACGCGCACGACAGTTTGATTCTAATTGGGGTCAGCCGTCTGTATAACTCGCGCTGGTGGACGAATAGCGCCTGCGTACTTATCCCAGAGCGAGAGCCGATCTGTCGTGACAAGGTCAAACTGATGCCGTTTACTGAGGCGCGACTTTCATGGCGGTTGTTCGGTTTACTGCCTGCGCTGGGGATATATGAATCGCCAACATTATGTGCTGGGGAGCAAGTGGAGACACTGTTCGGGAAAGGGGGTGATTGTGTCGGTGCGTTGATCTGCAGTGAGTCGCTATATAGCTGGACAGCTCGTGAGATGGTTTTGCAAGGCGCGGAATGGTTGGCGGTCTTGTCAAACGACTCTTGGCTGCGTTCAGAGTGGGTGCGGTATCAGTTCGCTCAATATTGTGCGCTTCGTGCTGTCGAGTGTCGGCGTTGGGTGGTGCGGGCGTCTCCAAATGGGGTGTCGGGAGCATGGACGCCCGCGGGTGTTTGGTCAGGACCCCCTCAAAACCGACACATGTTGTGGGTAAGCACTATCGGTTTGCGCACTGACAGGACGCTGGCTGTACACTGGGGCGACTGGATGGCTTACCTCGCGCTGGGTGTGCTATGTGTGTGGAGCCTCTGTTCCTTTGGGAGGAAACCAAGAGCGTGACAGGGTGCATACGCCAGCATAAGCAGTCGGTGAGGCATGCCGTGGACAAACGACAAAGGTGAGACCGCTAAGGAAGGAAACACCACTCGCGTAACAGCAAGGTTGCTCTCTATTTTGGCCAGCCCTGTGGCTACTTTGTGCTAAGAGGCGATCTAGGAAAACCAGTCAGCCGCGCCATCGGAAAGCGTTTGGGACAGATGACTCAAGCTGCTCCTGCGATACGCAGCCAGCCTCCGTCGGCTAAGTAGCACGCGCATCCTGCGCGTGAATTTGGGCAGGACGCCCAATCTACGGAAGCCAGCGCAGGCTGGCTTTGTCTGTGAGGAACGGCTTCAGCCGTCGGAGCGAACCGCCCAACGCGTTTTCTTGCTCGTTCCTTTTCCTAGATCGCTTCTAAGTGGTTATCATGGCACAAGGGGAGCATGTTTTCTGAGTTTGCGTTTTTAGCTCTTCAGGCTTCGCATGGGAAGGGGGGCGTGTGCTGGTAGGACGAGTCTTCGCCCCCCTGAGCGAGATTATTGTGCGCTTTCCCCAACCAGCACAATCGGCAGATTGTGGGTTTTGAGAATCTCGTTCAGCGCGGGCGCCTGCTTCTGGAGGTAGTCCTGAATCTGGGCGTAGAGCGCCTCGAACTCCGCCTTGACCTCGTTGAAGTAGGCGATTTGTGCTTGCGTGGGACCTGTGTTGCTGGAGACGGCGGAGTAGACCGAGTTGAGTCGTCCGCGCAGGCGCGGTCCGCGCGCATATGCCAGCCCCGTGTTGGGGTTGTCAATCTGCGCCTCCAACTCGTTGATGGTCTTCTCGTGCTGTTCCAGTGCCTTGCTGACCGCCTCAGGCAGGCGGATGCCCTGCTGGCGTGCAGTCTGGCGCAGGTTCTGCAGCTGGGTCTCGATGCTGCTGAGGGTTCGCGCCGCGCGATTCAGTTTCTGAATCATTTCCAGCGTTTCCAGCGCGAACTGGTAGCCCGCCTTCATGTTCAGCAGGTACGGCTCCAGCGCGGGTTCCACACGCACGGTGAGCGGCTTCTCAGTCTGGAAGTCGCCCACAATCAGGCGCACAGTGTAGGTGCCTGGCAGCGCCTGCGGACCGAGCGGGGTTCTGCCTGGTGTGGGGCGCTGACCGGGAGCGGGCGTTTCGGGTTCTTCCTCTTCACCGTCGAGGCGGATACGCAGATCCCACTCCACGCGATGGATGCCGGGCTCCTGCGGGATGCGGGTCAGCTCGCGTAGCACCTTGCCCTGCGCATCCAGAATCTGCAGGCGCACGCGCCCCTCCTTCGGCTTCTCCCTGAGATAGTAGGTAATCATAGCGCCCGAAGCAGGAGTCGGCGCCGCATACGGACGGTCGCCGCGCCCGTAGCGCGAAAAGCGTCCCGAATAGCGCCACGCGGTCGGCGGTGTGAACAGATGCGCAGGCTTATTCAGAATTTCAGGGCTAATCTCCTGCAACGGGGTGATGTCGTCGAACACATACACACTGCGCGCGTGCGTGCCCACCACCAGATCGTTCATGATGGGATGCACCACCATGTCATGCACGGGCACCGCGGGGAGGTTGGGCATCTTCTGCCAGTTCTGACCGCCGTCGAAGGAGATATATAGCCCGCGCTCCGTGCCCGCATACAGCAGGTTCGGGTTGCGAGGGTCTTCACGCACGGCGAACACATAGCACTCGTCGCACAGCCCATTCGTAATCTTCTGCCAGGTTTTGCCGCCGTCGGTCGTTTTGTAAATGTAGGGGCGATAGTCGTTGAGCATGTGGCGGTCGAAGGCGACATAGGCGACATTCACATTTGTGCGCGACGGCTCCACATGCGAGACGGGCGAGTTGGGCGGCAGGTTGGGCACATTGCGAATAAGATTCGTCCACGAAGTGCCGCCATCCCAGGTCACCTGCAGGTTGCCGTCGTCCGTGCCCACCCAGATGACGCCGGGCTTGACGGGCGACTCGGCAAGGCTGATGATGGTGCAGTGGAACTCGGCGGTGGTGTTCTCCACCCACACAGGACCGCCGGCATCCTTTTGCTTTTCAGGGTCGTTGGTGGTGAGGTCGGGGCTAATAATGCTCCATGTGGTGCCGAAGTCGGTGGATTTGAACACTACCTGGGCGCCCACATAGACCGTGTTGGGGTCGTG
>CAZQPV010000119.1:0-1112 GCA_964595265.1 uncultured Fimbriimonadales bacterium | reverse complement strand
CGCATGTCGGTGTAGTAAAAACCGCGCGAGACGATGTTGGTTTCCCGCGAGACGAGGCGAAAAGTTTCGCCCTTATCGTCGGAACGGAAGAGCGTGCCGTCGTTCGATTCGGCAATCACATAGACCACATTCGGGTTGCTGGGCGCGACCTTGACGCCAATGCGTCCCATCAGTTTGGGCAACCCATTGGTGAGTTTTTTCCATGTGCGCCCGCCGTCGGTGGACTTGAAGACCCCACCCTGCTCGCTGCCGCTGGTGTGTGTCCAGGGCTTGCGCTCGAAGCGCCACATCCCCGCGTAGAGGATGTTCGGGTTCACGGGGTCTATATCAAGGTCGGACGCGCCGTGATGCTCGTCGATGTAGAGCACCTTCTGCCAGGTTTTACCGCCATCGGTGGTCATAAACACGCCGCGTTCGGGGTTGGGACCGAAGGCGCTGCCCAGCGCGGCAACCCAGACGGTGTTCGGGTCGCGCGGGTGGACAATAATTCGGGTAATCTGGCGTGCCTCGCGCAGTCCCAGATATTCCCAGGTTTTGCCCCCGTCGCGCGAGCGGTAGATGCCTGCCCCCACCGAAATGCTGTTGCGGGGGTTGCCTTCACCTGTGCCCACCCATACGACTTCGGGGTTCTGAGGGTCCAGGGCAATATCGCCAATCGTCTGGGTCTCCTGCTCGTCGAACAGGGGCGTCCACGAGATGCCGCCGTTGGTGGTTTTCCAGAGTCCGCCCGTTGCGGTGCCCACATAGACCATTAGTGGATTGCCGGGCACGCCCTCAATATCGGTGATACGCCCGCCCATGTTGGCGGGACCAATGTTGCGGGGCTTGAGATTTTTGAACAGATTAACCGATACCTGCGCTGTACCAACACAAAGCGAAACGAGCGCAAGGAACCCGAAAAGGATACTCTTGAGCCTCATAGCCCCTGCGATTCGCACTCAGGGGCTGGGTTCCTGCTGAAGGAGTGCCTCTTCGTTGAATTGCGAGCGGTCATCACGCAGGCGCCACGAGCGAATCTCCGCTGGGACGCCCTGCCGCACCGAAACAATTAAATAGGAGTACCACGGCAGCGCGTGCTGGCGGTCGTATTCCGAGGGGATAGCAGGGTGGTC
>CAZQPV010000118.1:0-7259 GCA_964595265.1 uncultured Fimbriimonadales bacterium | reverse complement strand
TCTGGCGGCGGCGACCTACCGTCTGGCGGCGCTGGCGGCATATGGCGGCGCACGCGCCGTCCAGCGCGAGGTGTTCCAGCCCCTGATGGAGCGCCTGTATGCCCGCGCATGCCTCCACCTACCCACCAGCACCGACTGCGGCGACGAGGCTGCCCGCGAGATTGGCAACGCCATCCGCCTGATGCACGACCTCGCCTCGCGAATCCCTGCGCTGGATGAGGCGCTCTGGCTCGCCCAGCTGCACGATACGACCCTCATGGAGCGCACTCACCCCTATCTGAAGGGGCTGGGCGTTGGGCTGCTGGGCTGGGAGCAGAACGCCGACTCGCCCCTGTTCGCGCTCGCCCAGCGGATGCTCTCGCCCGGCAACGACATCATGCACACGGCGCAGTTTATCGAGGGACTTTTGAATGCGAACCCCGGCGTGGTGGCACGCTCGCGTCAAATGGTGGCGTGGCTGGACGGATTCATTCAGGCAATCCCGAAAGACCACTTCCTGCACGCCCTGCCCGCGCTCCGACGCGCCTTCAGCAACCTCAGCCGAAACGATATTCACTATCTCACGGAGAACCTGACCGCCCTCTACGGGCTGGATGAGGCGGACGACCTGAACCGTCCCAAACGGGTCTACACCGAACTGACGCCCCAAGAGGTGGAGAAACTTTTCCATCAGCTGGAGTGGCTATGCGTGCGCTGATAGAAGACCTGCAGCTGGCTCTGCGCGAGGCGTTCGCGCTGGGGCTGGACACCCCCAGCGCGTTAGACCGTCTCGCCAATCTCGCGGAACCCCTGCGCTCGGTGGGGCTGGAAACGCTGGCGCAAAGCATCGGCGATATCCGCAACGCGGCGCCCAGCGACGAGTCGGATTACGCTGCTGTGATGAACGAACTGGTGCGCCTCTGGGAGGTGTGCGAGCAGGTGCTGCTCCGCACGCACCCTGTGATGAGGCTGCCCCACCTGCCCGAAACAAGGGGCTGGCTGACTTTAGACTCCACGCCCGATGAGCCGCTGATTGCCCTGCTGACGGGCGCGGCGCCACTGACGGCTCTTTTACCCGCGCTGGAAGAGCAGATTCGCCGCTGGAAGTGGGGCGACTCGCTGACCCCGATGCGCCTGATGCTGGGGCACTCCGCCCTGACCCAGCAGGCGGGCGCACGCCTGCGCGAACATAGCACGCAGTTCCTGCAGAGCCTGCGCCTGCTCGCGTCCAACGCCACACCCATCCAACGCATCCGCCTCGCCGAACTCGTGATAGACCTCTACGAAGAGGGACAGATTCGCACACTCCAGCCCTACCTCAAGCGCCTGCCTGACTCGATGCCGCTGGTGCGCCGTGCCGTGCAACTGGGAGTCGCCCTGCCCGACCCAAAAGAGCGTTCGCACGAGGCGCTGGAGGACTCGCAACTGCTCCACTCGCTCCAGAATACAGGACTGACACGCCAGGGTTTTAGCGAGCTGATGCGACGCCACGCCCATGAGGTGATGTGCCTGCCTGACGATTCGCCGATTCTCGAGTGGTTGTTGGGAGCACTGGAGTCGCTAGCGCGCTCGGTGCGCGACAGGCTGGAGCTGATTGCCCGCGTCCCCCACCCCCGCGCAACGGAAATGCTGTTGAACTCGCCACACCTGACGCCCCGTGCGCTGGAGCTCCATATCGAAGCCACGCGCGATTACCGCCTCGCGCCCCTGCTGTTCCACTTCGGCAGTGTCAGCCCGCTATTGCCGTGGGGAGTAGTAAATGCGCTGGGCGACGCGCTCTTTTTCCCGATTGTGCTGCACCTGCATCCCGAAGCGCTGTCCCGCTACGCCGAGTATGCGAATTACCTCATTCAACACTGGCGCAATAGCCCCGACCCTGCCACGCAACAGCAGGCGGAGCAACTTCGCGCCCGATTGGGAGGACAAGCCCATGCATGACCGCGACGAAGCGCTCACCCGATGGCGCCTGATTCTGGGGCGTACCGCCGAAGCGCAATCGCCCCACTTCAGCCTGCACCCCGATGCCTTTCAGGAGATGCTCCCCCCAGGCGTCGGACCGCAGGACTTGGACCGCGCGCTGGAGTTTGTGTACGATAGCGCCCGCACCGGCGGCACAGCAGACCCAACCCCCTACATCCCCCAGTGGCTTGAACAGATTCGCACACTCTTTGACGCCGAAACGCTCGTGATGATACAGAAAGACGCCCTCGAGCGGCGCGGGCTAACCCAGATGTTGCTCCAGCCAGAACTGCTCCAGCGACTGGAGCCGAATGTCCATCTGGTCTCCACCTTGCTCGCCCTGCGTGAGCAAATGCCTGACGAAGTGAAGCAAACTGCCCGTGAGATTATCCGCTCTGTCGTGGACGAGTTCCGCAGGAAGCTGGAAAATCAGGTGCGCCAGTCGGTGATTGGCGCGCTCCAGCGCAACCGCCACAGCCCGCTGCGCACCGCCCGCAACATCGACTGGCGCTCCACCGTGCGCAAAAACCTCAAGCACTACCTGCCCAAACACAAAACGATTGTGCCCGAACGGATATACTTCTGGGCGAACGAAAAACGCTTCCGCGACTGGCAGGTGATTGTGCTGGTAGACCAGAGCGGCAGCATGGCGAACTCCGCCGTGCATGCCAGCCTGATGGCGGCGCTTTTTGCCTCGCTGAAAGTGCTGGATACCCGACTTGTGCTGTTCAGCACCGAAGTCGTCGATGTGAGCGACTACCTCAACGATGACCCTGTGGAACTGCTTTTCAACCTGCAGCTGGGCGGCGGCACCGATATTGCGCGGGCAGTCGCCTACGGAACCACGCTGATCCGCCAGCCCGAAAAGTGCCTATTTATTCTGATTACCGACCTCTACGAGGGCGGCAGTCCCGAAGCATTGCTCCAGCAACTGCGGTTCCTCAAGGAAAGCAAGGTGCATGTGTTGTGTCTGCTCGCGCTGGAGGAGGGCAAGCCTGTTTATGACCGCACGCTTGCCCGTCAGGTGGCGGCGCTGGACATCCCCACCTTCGCCGCCACACCCCGCAAACTGCTGCAGGTGATGGAAACCATTCTGAAGGGGGCAAACCCATGACGCTGGACGAAGTGAAAGCCCTCTGCGACGCGCTCACCTACCGCAACGCCGAGCAGATTGTGGGCAGTAATGCGATTACCCAGACGGCGCGCGCAGGCAACACTCTCTTCGCGCAGGTGGTCGGCTCCAGCAACTATACCGTACAGATTGAGTTGCACGACTCCAACCCCCCAACAGCCCGCTGCAGCTGCCCCGCCGCGCGCCGCGCCTCGTACTGCAAGCACGCGATTGCCGTGCTGATTGCGTGGGTGCAGACCCCTGAACGCTTTCAGGAAAGCCAGCTGGCGGAGACGCCCCAGCCCGCCAGAGCCGCCCGTGGCAGGGTCAAGCGCGAGACCGTCGAGCGCACCGACCTCCAGCAGCAGAGCGTCCAGCACACCTTGAAGATTGCGCTTGAGCAGGCGCGCGGCGGCTTACTGAGCGCCAACCACGAAAGGATTGAGCTGCTTCATGCCCTGAGCCAGAATCTGGAGTCGCTCAAGGCGCGGCGGCTGGCGCAGGCAGTACACGAACTCGCCGACCTGCTGGAGGCGCACCTGCAACGCGCCGAACCCCACCTCGAACACCGCTACGCCCAGCGGCTGGCGAACCTCTGGCTGACCCTGCGCGCCCTTCAGGAACACTACGTCGAGCGACGCCCCCTCCCACCACAGCAGTACGAAGAGATGCTCGGACGCACATGGCGCGAGAAAGACCTCGAACCGCGCGAAAATCTCCGCCTCGCCGAACTCGCCTACGAAAACCTCATCACGCCCACAGGCTTCCGACTGGACATCAGCCATTTGATAGACCTCGATTCGGGCACGCTCTACCGCGAGATGAAGATTGTGCCCCTGAATCTGCGCTTCGCGGACCCTGCGCAATTAGAGTTTAAACCCGCGCGTTCCCAGCCTCTGCTGGCGCGGCGCGTCGGTCTCTACCCCGGCTACGCCCCCCAGCGCCTCAAGATTCTGGAAGAAGAGCCGCTGGAGCAGAGTTTCGCCGACTTGTTCCCCCAAATCAGGCGTTTTGCACTCACTTCGGCGCACGAGGCGCGCATGCAGTTGATTAGCCAAGCTAGCGACCCCTTCGCCCCGCCTCAGCATACGGCGCTAATTGCGCCCGCGCAGCTGGTGTGGGCGGAGGGGCGTCCGTGGTGGGCAGACGAGAACGGCGAGCTGATGCCCCTCGCCCTCTTGACGCTCCCGATGGTGATCGAGCATCAGCAGGCATTGCTCGCAGAACTGCCCGAAGGCGCCCTCGTTTTCAGCACCGCACGCGACCCGCGCCCGCTGGATATTGCCCTGCGTCAGTGGAGCGGGCAGCCCCTGTTTGGCTGGCTCGCACTGATGGAGGGCGATGTGGTCTTCTTGCCCATCAGCATGCTCCAGCCGAAGGGGTTTCAGCTCCTGCGCTATGGCGAAGCGGCGACGCTTTGATCAGCAAGATGCGGAGCGCGTGCAAATCTGTTTCAGAGTCTTACTTCTGTTGTTTGCCCTGACGATCGCTCATGGATTCCCCTCACCCTCTCTGCTGGGCGAGGATGCACTTATGCCCAACACTATCGCCAGTGCCTGCCCTATCAGGCGCATCGAGTCGGCGTCCAGCTCTCCCAAAAAGTGCACAATCGTGTTGTCGATACTGAACGTACCTGAAACGCATCAGCGCACGACACCTTTTCCAGACCGTTGCGTGCGTCCGGCTCTAAGCGCACCATCCATGGTGCGTTTGCATACTGCTCCTTCCAGCCTGTAAGGGGAACCACTACGCGCAGAGGCAACACACCCACCGCGTCCACGCTCACGATCACTGCGGGGCGCGTCTTTTGAATCTCTGCGCCTACCGTCGGGTCCAAATTGATGAGCCAGACCTCACCCCGTTTCCTCCCACGCCTCGCCGTCCAGGTTCGTGAAAGCAGTTAGTTCTGGGTCGTTCAGGTAGTCCTCACACAGCGCTGCGCGCGGCTTGTCGTCGAGCTTCTTCGGATGGAAGAACCCGAAGCAGTTCTTGTCGCAGTTGAGGCAGTGCCTCCTCAATCACCGCCAGACGCTCGGCGGGGCTGAGCTGGGTCAGTGCCTGAAGAATATGCGCTTTGCTCATCTAACTTCACCGATGCGATTATACACTTATGAAACCCTCTCTGCTGAAACGGCAGCGAAACCTCCGAGGCGTCCCCCTTTATTTCAGAGATAGGTGTGTAGCCCGTAGCTCTGGAATCAGAGCCACGGGCATGCAGCGCTCAGTACGCCAGTAGGATGGGGTTTTCCAGCACGCGCTTGAGCTCCTGCAGGAAGCGCGCCCCTGTCGCCCCATCGAACACCCGATGGTCGCACGAGAGCGTCACGCGCACGCGCGCGCGTGCCACGATACTCCCATCCTCAGCGACAACGGGCACTTTCTTCACCGCGCCCACTGCCAGAATGGCGCTTGCGGGCGGGTTGATAATCGCGCTGAACTCGTCCACCCCGAACATACCGAGATTGGAGACCGTGAAGGTGTTGCCCGTCATCTCGTCGGGCATCAGCTTGCCGTCGCGCGCCTTCTGCACCAGCGCCTGCGCCTCCTGCGCAATCCGTCGGAGCGACTTCTGCTCACAGTGGCGCACCACGCCCACCAGCAAACCCTCGTCCACCGCAATCGCAATCCCGATATGAATCCCATCGGGATACACCAGCTGATTGCTCTGGAACGAGGCGTTCACCATCGGGAACTTCTCTAAGGCGACGGCGCACGCTTTGACCACCATATCGTTGACGCTTACTTTGAGGCTCTCGTCCGCCTGATTGAGCTTGGCTCGGAGCGCCAGCGCCTCCTCCATATCGATCTCCATCGTGAGGTAGAAGTGGGGGATGGTCTGCTTGGCTTCGGTGGTGCGCTGAGCGGTAATCTGGCGCAGGCGACTGAGCGGTTCTGCGCGTCCTGCAACGGTGGGCGCGGGTGCAGGGGCAGGAGTTGGCACAGGCGCGGGAGCAGGTGCAGGCGGCGGTGTCGGCACAACCTTCTGCGCCTCAAGGTATGCCAGCACATCGCGCTCCACGATGCGTCCCTGCGGTCCCGTGCCCTGAATCAGCCGCAGGTCAATCCCGTGTTCGCGGGCAATCTTGCGTGCCAGCGGGGAGGCTTTAATGCGGTCGCCGTCAGTGGAAGCAGGCTGACTCACGGCAGCGGGCGGTGTCGCGGGGGCAGGCGCTTCTTTTGCGACGGCAGGGGTGGTCGTGGGCGCTGCGCCCTCTGTAGGCACGCTTTCGCCTTCCACCACAATGTACGCCAGCGGCGTGTTAATCGGAACAACGGCGCCCTCCGGCACCCGAATCCCTTTCAAAATCCCGGAGCCCGGCGCTTCAATCTCTATCGTGGCTTTGTCGGTGGCAATTTCGGCGATTGGCTCGCCCTCTTTGACCGCATCGCCCTCTTGCTTGAGCCAGCGAACCAGCGTGCCCTCTTCCATCGCGTCGCCCATCTTCGGCATGATAATCGTGTGCATCGTCCAACCTCCTTAAAGAACCTGCTTGACCGCCGCGACGATATCTTCCACCTGCGGCACGGCATGACGCTCCAAGTGCTTGTTGTACGGCATGGGCACATCGGCGCCCGCCACTCGTAAAATCGGCGCGTCCAGATAGTCAAAAGCGTGTTCCTGAATCTGTGCGACAATCTCCGCGCCGAAGCCGGCGTAGCGCCAGTCGTCATGCACAGCAATCGCGCGATGCGTTTTGCGAATCGAGCGGAACACCGTCTCCCAATCGCAGGGCACCAGCGTGCGCAGGTCAATAATCTCCACCTCAATCCCTTCCTCTTTGAGGCGTTCGGCAGCCTGTTGCGCCAGCAGCACCCCGCGCGAATAGGTGATAATCGTGGCGTCGCGCCCTTCGCGCTTCACATCCGCCACGCCGAACGGCAAGGTGTATTCGCCTTCAGGCACTTCGCCCTTCGTCAAGTAGAGCTGGGGATGCTCAATAAACATCACGGGGTTCTCATCGCGAATGGCGGTCTTGAGCAAGCCTTTCGCGTCAGCAGGGGTGGAGGGGATAACCACCTTCAGCCCCGGCGTATGCGCCAGCCACAACTCAATACTGTGGGAGTGCTGGGACGCCAGCTGCTTGCCAGGTCCTGCAGGTCCTCGAATCACCATCGGCACGCGACAGGCGCCACCCGATTTGTAAAGAATCTTCGCCGCGTGGTTCACAATCTGATCCATCGCCAGAAAGGCGAAGCTCCATGTCATCAC
>CAZQPV010000117.1:0-7286 GCA_964595265.1 uncultured Fimbriimonadales bacterium | reverse complement strand
CAACCCAGCGGGTGTCCCAGCGCGATCGCGCCGCCCAGCGGGTTCACGCGCTCCATCGGTAGGGGATAAATCTGCTGGGACGCCAGCACCTGCGCCGCGAACGCCTCGTTGAACTCGATGTGGTCTATATCTTCGGGTTGGAGGGCGTGGCGTTTGAGCAGCTTCGGGATGGCATAGGCAGGCGCGACACCGAAATCTTCGGGGGTGAGCGCCGCAGTCGTGTAGCCTACAAACCGTGCCAGCGGCTTGACGCCCAGCGCGTTCGCCTTGCGCTCGCTTATAATCAGCACCGCGGCGGCGCCGTCGCTTCGCTGGGAAGCGTTGCCCGCCGTGATAATCCCATCGGCGCGAAAAGCGGGCTTCAGCTTCGCCAGCGCCTCCATGCTGGTATCGCGCCGCGGTCCCTCGTCGGCAGAAACCGTGATGGGTGTGCGAACGGGGCGCCCGTGGCAGTCCACCTCCTGAATCTCGGTGTGAACGGGCACAATTTCGTCCTGGAACCAGCCCGAATCCTGTGCCCGAATCGCTTTCTGGTGGCTCTGCAGAGCGAAGGCGTCTGCCTGCTCGCGGGTGATGCCGTACTTGCGGGCAAGTTGTTCCACCGACAGCCCCATGCTGAGGTAGGTGTTCGGTGCATTCTGGAACAGAGTGGGGTTCGGGTGGGTACGAATGTCTAAAAAGGGCACGCGCGTCATGCTTTCCACACCGCCCGCGATTATCACATCCGCATCGCCCGAGCGGAGGCGCTCACACGCGATTGCGACCGCCTCCAGTCCCGACGCGCAGAAGCGGTTCACCGTCGCTCCGGGGATGCTCAGGGGCAGTCCTGCTCGTAGCGCCGCCACACGCGCCACATTCATGCCCGACTCGCCTTCGGGCGTAGCGCAGCCGAAAATCACATCTTCCACCTCTTCAGGCGACAGGGCAGGACAGCGCGACAGCACGGCTTGAATGGCGACGCTGGCTAAATCGTCGGGGCGGGTGTGGCGAAAGCTGCCACGCGGGCTTTTGCCAATCGGCGTCCGCGCCACTGCGATAATCAACGCCTCCTGCATCATACGCGGGATTATACCCTGTCGGGGATTTCGAAGCCTTTCACCTGGCGGGCGCGTTTGAGCATCGCGTTCGCCTCTTTGTCGTCGATGAACTGCTTGCGCACGGGGTCAAACCGCAGCGAGCGCCCCAGCCGATAGGAGATGTTCGCCAAGTGGCACAGTTGCGCCGAGAGGACGCCTTCCGCCACCTCGCAGTGCAAATCCTGCCAGCGACGGCTGCGCACCGCCTGAATGAAGTTGCGATAGTGGTTGTCCTCGCCTGTGCCGCTTTGCGGCTCCAGTTTCAGATTCTCATTCGGGGGTAGCTCTTCAGTGGGGCTACGCCGCGCCCTATACCCGTCGCCCGACGACATGTAGCCCAGCGAACCGTACACCAGATTGCCAATCTTCGCGCCCTGCTCGTCGTTGGTGTAAAGCCCGCGCACCTCAAACACCAGCAGTTTGCCGTCCTCGTACTCAAGGGTCGCCACCTGCGTGTTGGGGGTCTCGCCCTGATCTTTGTAGCCGTATCGCCCGCCGACGGAATGTACCTTCACGGGCAAGCCCTTGCCCAGAAACCAGCGCCCGATGTCCATCTGGTGAACGCCCTGATTGCCAATATCGCCGTTGCCGTAGTTCCAGAACCAGTGCCAGTTGTAATGCACATAGTTGGGGTTGAAGGGGCGCCGTTCGGCGGGACCCTGCCACAGCTCCCAGTGAAGCCATGGGGGCGGGTCGGTATCTTTCTGGAAGCCAATCGGGCCGCGCGGTTTGTAGCACAGCCCGCGCACCATATAGATTTCGCCGATTTCGCCAGCGCGGGCGCGCTGGAGGGCGTTGCGTGTGGTGGGGTCAGAGCGCGTCTGATGTCCCACCTGCACGATGCGGTTGTATTTGCGCGCGGCTTCCACCATCTTTTCGCCCTCGTAGAAACTCCAGCAGGCAGGTTTCTCCACATACACATCCTTGCCCGCCTGGCACGCCCAGATGGTGATCAGGGCGTGCCAGTGGTTCGGCGTGGCGGTGGAGACCACATCCACATCGGGGTCTTCCAGCAGCTGGCGCACATCCACATAGAGTTTGGGGCGCTTGCCCGTGAGCTGCTCTACCATCGCACCGCCCTGTTGAAGCACACGCTCGTCCACATCACAGAGCGCGACAATCTGCACGCCCTCAATCTGGCTGAACTGGCGGATGTGGGTCTTGCCCTGCCCGTTGAAGCCGACAACTGCCACGCCAATCGTATCGTTGGGGCTGTGGCTCCACGCACGCAGGATGGTGAACCCTGCCGCTGCCCCGACCAGCGCCTTACCCGACTGCACCAGAAACTCACGGCGCGTTATCATGGCAACCCTCCGTGTCTAATTATTCAGCGAGGGAGTGGGAGATTCCTGTTGGACGAGGATGGGGGAGAGCGCCCGTTCTGCCTGCAGGAATCTCCTGTCTTCATGCCGAACCCCATGCCGCGGAGGAAACCCACTATGCCACAGGTACGGTTCGATACTTACTATCGGTACAACGAGTTGACCCAGATTCTGCATGCGTATGCCGAGGAGTATCCGCATCTGGTGCGCATCGAGAGCATCGGCAAGAGCTACGAAGGGCGCGACATCTGGCTGCTAACGGTTACGAACTTCGCCACAGGTCCCGCCGAGGAGAAGCCCGCGCTATGGGTGGACGGCAACATCCACGCCAGCGAGGTCTCGCCCTCCACGGCGTGCCTGTACCTGATTCACCGCCTTGTGAACGAGTACGGCACGCACGAGAAAATCACGCGCTGTCTGGACACGCGCGCGTTTTACATCTGCCCGCGCGTGAACCCCGACGGCGCGGAGTGGGCGCTTGCCGATAAGCCCAAAATCATCCGCTCTAGCACGCGCCCCTACCCCTACGACGAAGACCCCATCGGCGGGCTGGTGCAGGAAGATATCGACGGCGACGGGCGCATGCTGATGATGCGCATCCGCGACCCGAACGGCAACTGGAAAAAGCACCCCGATGAACCCCGCCTGATGGTGCGCCGCGACCCCGACGAAGTGGGCGGCGAATATTACCGAATCCTGCCCGAAGGCAGATTCGAAGAGCCATTTGACCCCGCCATCCTCACCATCCAGCCGAAAAAAGAGGGGTTAGACCTGAACCGCAACTTCCCCGCCCACTGGCGTCAGGAATACGAGCAGCCCGGCGCTGGCCCCTACCCCACCTCCGAACCCGAAGTGCGGGCAATTGTGGACTTTATCGCGAAACACCCCAACATCACAGGCGGAATCACCTTCCACACCTGGAGCGGCGTGCTGCTGCGCCCCTACAGCCACCAGTCCGACGACGCCTTCCCCGCTGAAGACCTCTGGACCTATCAGAAAATCGGCGCGAAGGGCACCGAAATCACGGGCTACCCGAATGTCTCCGTCTATCACGACTTCAAGTATCACCCCAAAGAGTCTATTTCGGGCGTGTTCGACGACTGGATGTATGACCACCTCGGCGTGTTTGCATGGACGGTGGAAATCTGGAGTCCCCAGCGCCAGGCAGGCATCACCGACTATAAGTTTATTGACTGGTATCGCGAGCATCCCGTGGAAGACGACCTCAAACTCCTCAAATGGAGCGACGAGGTGCTGGGCGGCAGGGGTTATGTGGACTGGTACGAGTTTGACCACCCTCAGCTGGGCAAGGTGGAGCTGGGCGGCTGGGATGTGCTGTATGCGTGGCGCAATCCGCCTCCCCAATTTCTGGAGAAGGAGGTCGCGCTGTTCCCTGAATGGCTGGTGTGGCATCTGTTGATTTCTCCGAAGCTGGAAATTTACGAGGCGAAGGCGACGCCGCTGGGCGACCATCTCTATCAGGTAAGGCTTGTGGTGCAGAACACGGGCTGGCTGCCCACTTACATCACCAAAAAGGCGTTAGAGAAGAAGGTGGTGCGCGGCGTGATTGCCGAGATTGAGTTGCCCGAAGGCGCGACCCTGCGCACGGGCAAGCCGCGCGAAGAGCTGGGACAGCTGGAAGGGCGCGCCTACAAACCCTCCGCCATCAGCGGCTGGACTGCTGACCCCACCGACGACCGCGCCAAAATCGAGTGGGTTGTGCATGCGCCAAAAGGCGGCGCGGTTCGCCTCACCGCACGCCACGAGCGGGCAGGTGTCGTGCGGGTGGAACTGCCCCTCAACGCCTGAATTGTCGATAGAACCACAACCCGCCCAGCGCGAGCGCCATCAGGAGCAGTGTGGGAGCGAGTCCGTAATCGCGCCATCGCTCCCACAGCGTTAATTCCCCGCGCGCGATTCGGAGCGCCTTGCGTACCGCCGCAGGGTCATACTCAGTGCCGTACACATAGGCGCGAATCTCCATCTCAGGCGACAGCACCACCAGAAAGTTAGGATGGTCTTTGATGGCTTCCGAGATGTAGGTGAAGCGAAAGTCTATCGCATCCAGCAGCTCGAAGAGCGCTCTGGAGTTCTCGGCGTACACCGCCCGCCAGCCGTAGCCATCCATGCGATGGCGGCGCTGATATGCCTGAATATGGCTCAATCCCTCTTTGGGGTCAAAAGTCAAGGAAAGCACCCAGAAATCCCTGCCGGGCACGCCCACCTGCGGCAGCACTTTTTGCAGGCTGTTGCCAATCGCCACACATGCGCTGGGGCATCGGGCGTAAATGGGACTGAGAATCACGGGCTTGCCCTTGAGGTCATGCAGGTGGAACTTGCGCCCCTGAGCATCGATCAGGGGGGTATTGGGCGCGATGGTTCCAAACGTGCGCGATTCGTCGGGCGGGATGCCCTGCGCCCAGAGCAGAGTGGCGAGGGTTCCCAACACAAGCGCCCAGAGCCACCTCCCCAGCCTCGCGGAGAGGCTGGGGATGGCTCGGTGAGGAGGTCGGATGAGCGGTTTCATCGCGGGACCTCAGCGCTCGCCTCGGTACGGGTCTGCTTGAGCGGGACGGGAAGTCGGTCGCCATAGGCAGGCGACTTTGCGGTAATCCCCTTCGTCATCGACTCGTAGATAGGGTAGGTATACGAGAACGCAATCAGCAGAATCGAGACGGTCAGCCAGGGGCGCAGGTTGTTCAGCACTGGGACAGGCTCGTCGTGCAGTGCCTCTGCCATCGGGAACTCCACGACAGGTTCCTGCACAGGACGCGCGAACAGCGTGCCCAGGAACGACACCATGTACGCCACAAATCCCAGCACGGCAATCGCGCCGCCTCCCGCGCTCAGGTGCGCCCAGAAGTACCACTCTGGATGGTATAGGGGTGAAGCGGGGTCGATGTACGAGGCGCCTGCCGCCGTGCGCCGCGGAAACCCGTAGAACCCCGCGACCGACATGGCAACCTCAAACACCAGCATACCAATCAGCCACAGGTAGGGAGCCGCGATTGCCAGCCCTTTCGCCTTAATCTCCACGCCGCGCAGCTTCGCCAACATATAGAGGCTGATTGCCAGTAATGCCAGCGTAACCAGCCCGCCAACGGTCGTGTGGAAGTGCCCCACAACCCATGAAGTGTTATGCACCACTGAGTTCATGCTGTAGGAGCCGTTGACAATCCCAGTAATACCGCCAAACAGGAACAGCAGCAGCCCGGAGATGAAATAGGCAAAGAGCCACTGGTCGCCCTCGCGGCTGAAATAGGGGAGTTTAGCCCACCAGGCGAACAAGCCTTTGCCCCCTCGCTGGCGTGCCCCATACTCCAGCGACGCCGCCACCGTGAACGCCGTGATGAAACTCGGCAGCGCCACCATGAAGGTCAGAAAGGCGTGCCACAGCTTCCAGCCCGCCGATAGACCGCCCTCCGTGTACTGATGGTGCAAACCCACAGGCACAGAGAAAACCAGGAAGAGCAACAACGCCAGCCGCGCTGCAGGGTCCGAATAGAGCTTGCCGCCCACCAGTTTGGGCAAAATCGAGTAGAGCATGATGTAGGCTGGCAGTAGCCAGAAGTAGACCAGCGGATGCCCAAAGAACCAGAACAGCGTGCGTGCCAGAAGCGGGTTAACCTCTTCTACCCAGCCCAGCGATAGGGGCAACAGCTGGAACAGAATCTCTATCGCAACAGGGATTATCATAATAAACCACAGAATAAAGGTTACAAACACGCCCAGCACGGGCAGAGGAAACCGTTCGCCTGGATGCTCGCGGCGCCACGCCAGATAGTTCGGTATCCAGTCCAGAAAGAACGGCACCAACGACCCTACCACCAGCAGCACCACGCCCGTATAGAAGGTCCAGTGCGCGAGCAGCGGGGGGTAGAAGGTATACAGCACATTCGCTTTACCCGTGAGCATCGCCAAGGCTGCCATCAGCGTGCCGCCCATCATCAGCAGCCACGAAACCCACTGCACGCCCGGCTTGAGCGACCGCTTGAGGCTGAACATCATCATCGCGTTGCTGAAAGCGACAATAATAAAAGTCGTGAACACAATCGCGTTAATCGTTCCGTGAAGCGTGAGACCCTGATAATACTCAATTCCCAGATAGCTCGGACTTTTGATAATTCCCGCTCGCTGAAGTGCCTGCAACAATCCCAGCAGCACGCCCAGAATTAACAGCACGAACGGGAACACAATCTCGCTCAACAGAATGAACCGTAATCCGCCTCGTATTCTCATCACAATCCCTCCTCATTCCACAATAATCTTGCCCGCCATGAGGTGATGGTTAATACCACAATACTCATGGCAGATAATCGTATAGACACCTGGCTTATCGAACCGTACACGTGCGTAGCTGACTGTGCCCGGAATTGCCATCAGGTTCACATTCGTGGAGTTGATGCGTAGCCCGTGTACCACATCGCGACTGGTGAGATAGAGATCCACCTTCGCGCCTGCGGGCAGTCGGATTTCGTAGGGTTCGAAGTTCCACATGCGCGCCAGCAGGTTGACCTGATAGCGTTTGGCGCCCTCATCCAGCACGATTACACGCCCTTCCTGAAACGGGTTGACGTCTGTCAGGCAGGTGGGCACCTCAATCTGAAGCGCTTTCGCCGCGTAAACCACCAGTCCGAAGAAGAAAAACAGCAGCGCTAACGCCAGCACAATCACATTTTTCTCGAAGCGGTCCATCGTTTCACCTCCAGGCGACCATCACCAGGTAAGTTGCAATCCAGATGACGGCGTAAAGAATCAGCATCCCGATAAAAAACGCTACGGCACCTTTCGGCACAAACCGCGTCTCCTGTGTCTCGTGCATGGTTTACCTCTCCAGTCCAGAATTGTCAATAGACCTGATGGGTCTACTGACGCGATTAATATACCC
>CAZQPV010000116.1:0-7359 GCA_964595265.1 uncultured Fimbriimonadales bacterium | reverse complement strand
CTGCACACCTCCGATGTGCATCTGGGGCGCTCGTTCCGATACCTGGGCGAGCGCGCCTCTCTCCACCAGCAACATCTCAAGCGCGCGCTGGAACGGGTCTATCAGATTGCTCAGGAGCAAAAGTGCAACGCCGTACTCATCGCGGGAGACTTATTTGACCATCCGCGTGTGGGGCGCGAGTGGGTGGAGTTCGCGCTGAATTTAATCGCCGCAGCGCCCTGCCCGACACTGGTGATTGCGGGCAACCATGACCCTGCCGAGCGTCACCCGTTCCGCGAGCGCGCCGCGCTCCCTGCGAAACTTCACTTTTTCGCGACCTCCGAGCGCAAACCTCTGCCCGCACTGGAGCTGGAGGTCGCCGCCTGCCCTGCGGGCGACGAGTCGCGCTGGCAGACGGTGCTGAATCGCAATCCCGACGGCGCGCCCTATCAGATTGCGCTGATGCATGGCTCCATGCCCTCTGCAGGCGAGGGGACTATCCCCCTTCAGCTTGTGCGCCAGTGCGGGCTGGACTATATGGCGCTGGGCGACTGGCACTCGCCGCAGGATTTCTCGCGCGAGCTGGGCGTGCCGTGCTGGTACAGCGGCGCTCCTGAAATGATTATGCCCAACCAGCGCCTGCCTGCAGTCGCCCTGCTGGTAGAACTCCACGATTCGCAGCCCCCGCAGATTACACCCCTGACCACAGGCAGTGCGCACTATCCTGCCGAATCGCGTGAAGACGGCGTGCTGGAAATTGCGCTCGATGCGTTTGATTCGCCTCAGAGCCTGCTGGAAGCGCTCGCCGAGCATTTGCAGGAGACCACCGTCGCCCGAATCCGCCTCGTGGGGCGCTGGAACGCCGACACGCCATTAGACGCCAGCGCCGTGCAGCAGAGCCTCCAGTCGCGATGCCTCTGGCTGGAGATCGAGTCTGCCTTCCAGAGCGCGCCGCTTTCGCCGCAGACCCCCTTTGAACATGCCCTGACACAGGTTTATGAGGCACGCAAAGCACAGGGAGCGTCCAGCACTCTGGATGAGGCGTATCAGCTCGCGCTCTATCTGCTTCGGGGGGGCAGGCTATGAGAATCTGGTTCGAGAGCCTTGTGCTGGAGGGCTATGGGCGCTTTTGGGAGCGGAGAGAGTTTCACTTCGCGCAGGGGTTCAACCTCATCACGGGTGCGAACGAATCGGGCAAAAGCACGCTCCTGAGCGCGTTGCTGGACGCCCTCTACACGAACCCTGCCACAGAAGCGCGCGAGGTGCGTGAGCGCATCCACTGGCGCCATCCCGATGGCTGGCGACTGGAGCTGAGCCTGCAGCTCGGCGACACGCCCGTGCGACTCTTCAAGTTCCATCCCAAAGATTCGCCCCGACGCAACGCCGTGTTCCGTCTGCAGGTCGGGCAAGAAATAATTGCTGGGAGCGAGGCGCAGAGCCGCTGGGAGCAGATCTGGAACCTGCCGCGCGAGGTCTACTGCGCTACCGCCTGCGTGCGCCAGCGCGAACTCGCCCTGCTCGCCCGCGACAGAACGCTCACCTCGCTCCAGCAGCAACTGCGCCAGAGCGCGCTCGCGGTTGACCTGGACCCCATTCTGAAAGCGATTCGCGAACGCAAAAAGCAGCTCGCCTCCGAGCAGAAAGCCGTCGCCGAACGCTTGAGCGCAAATCAGCAGGCGTACGGGCAGGCGAAGCAATCTGCCGATGAGCATCAGCGCATCCGCGTCCAGCTCGTCCAGAACCGCGAACGCCTCCGTGAAATTGAGGCAACCGTTCAGCAGGAGGCTACTCTGCTGGAGCGCTGGAAAGCACTCTATACCCAACGCCAGCGCCTGAGCAACCTGAAAGAGCAGGTCAAACGCGCCTTCGACTGGCTTCATCATCACGAAGCGCTCCACGCCGAGAAGCAACACCTTGAGACCCAGCTCGCCGCGCCGCCCCTGAGCGCGCTTGCCCGGTTGCCCGACAACGCTCAGGAGCGGATTCGCACGCTCTACGCAACCTATCGCCACGCGCGCGAGCAGGAGGCACAGCAGACAGAACGCCTCAAAGACGCCCAGCAACAGCTTCAGCAGGCGATGGGTCAAGCGCGCGCTCGCAGGGGCTTGCTCGCGATGGGGCTGGCGCTGATAGGCGCGGGCGCTCTGTTACTTCAGCAGGGAGAACGCTGGGCAGGCTTTCTGGGGCTGGGGCTGGGAACGCTGGTGCTGCTAACGGGGCTGCTCTGGCGCTCCCGAACGCTCGCCACCGCCCAGGCAAACGCCCAGCTCCTGCAAAAACAACTCGAAGGGCAACGTGCCCAACGCCGCGCCACAGAAACCGAACTGATGAGCCTCCTCCAGCAGGCAGGCGTGATGGCGCCCACCACGCCCCTGCGCAACGGCGCAGAACCCGACTATGCCGACGAGATTGCCCGCGCCTGCGTCCAGCTGGAAACCCTGCTCCAGCAACACAAAACCCTGCTGGAGCAGCTGCGCACCGTGCAGGATAAGCTGGACGCGCTCGCTACGCTGGGAACCTACGATTCCGTCAAAGAGCAATATCGCACCCTGAGCGTGGAAATTGCCAGCCTTGAAGAGTCTCTGAACAACGACCCGATTGCCCACGAGTTGAGCCAGATGCCTGCCGAACAGATGGCGCAACGCGAGGCGCGCCTGCAGGAACTTCAGACGGAACGGGAGCGCCTGCAAGCCGAGTGCCACCGACTGGAAGGGCGCCTGGACGCGCTGAACCTTCAAACGGACCCCGACGAACTTGCGCTACTGATTGAGCGCGATACTGCCCGCCAGCACGCCCTTGCCCAGCAGTTAGAAGTGCTGGAACTTACCGAATCCCTGCTCAAAAGCGCCAACGAGAACTACTTGCGCGACCTCAGCCCGCATCTCAAGCCGCGGATTGAGGCGTATCTCCCTGCGCTCACGCAGAGCCGCTACACGCAGGTACATCTGGGGATCAACCTCGAGATGAGCGTGTATCACGCTGAGCGTGGGGAGCCGCTACCGCTGGACGAGAAACTGCCCGCGTGGAGTGCTGGCACGCTGGATCAGCTCTTCTTCGCCTGCCGACTGGGGCTGTGCGAGGCGCTTTCGGGCGGCATGCGCCTGCCCCTGCTGCTGGACGACCCGCTGGTGTACGCCGACGAATCGCGCCTTACCGAAGCGTTCGCCCTGCTCAGACGGCTCGCCGCCGAGACGCAGGTGCTTTATTTCACCTGCCTCATACCCGCCGACTTCCCCCATGAGCATGGGATTGTGCTGGACACGGCGCCATAGAGTCCCCATTCACCATCGCTGACTGATTTGAATTGCGAACTGTTGCGCCTGCTCTGGAGTGCGCGGTTCTGCAAGCAGGGTTAGGTCAAACTGTCCCAGACTCCAGCCCACCTCAATTGCAGGTTGGGGCAGCCAGAGCCGAAGCCAGTGCGCGCGCTGGAAAACCCCCACGCTATAACGCCAGTCAAACTGGTACTGGGCGGTGAACGCCAGCCCCGGGGAAGCCTGAGCGCTCCAGACACCGATTTGCCAGAAGGGTTGTACACGGCGATCCACGCTTCTCGATTCGACACGCCCCACTATAGCAGGAGTGGTGTGCAAGAATCCGTCGGCATCGGGTTCGAGCTGACTTGCGACGACCTGCGCCTCGATGTGTTGTGCCCTGCGCACATGAACGCCGCTTAAGAGATTCTCCCCGCGAATCTGCACTCCCCAGCCCTGCCCGGTCTGGAGCCTCAGTTCGGCATGGGTTGTCCATAGCCAGCCGCCGCGCGTATCGGCGGGTATGCCCAATGTGGAATCGAACCACAGGTCGCCGCGGAAGGCGCTCCCCTCTTTCTGACCTGTCAGCGTTCCTTGCTGGATGCGTCGCACCACCCCCCATGAAAGCCCGACCAGATAGCGCAGCTCGGCGTTCGGGAGTGACGCCCTGCCTCTGTAGTCCAGCCACCAGCGATTGAGCGCCGTGCGATTCATAGAAACTCGCACCTGCCCGCCCGTCGTCGGGTTCAGCGCGCCCACCGCAGCTTCAAGATAGAGCTGTGCGGCGGCGCGATTGCCCGCGTAGCGCTCGGCAACCTCATAGCGATAGCCGAAACGCCATGCCCCCCGACTATAACAGATCCCCGCAACACGGTGCTGGTCGTAATAGGCGAAGGCTTTCCCATAAAGCGTGCCCGCCTGCGGTTCGGGCTGCAAAAGCGGGACGACATTGGTACGCGCCTCAATCGCGGTGTGCAGGCTCCATCCCGTGCTGGGGCGCGCCCCCAGCTCTGGAAGGCTTTGGAGCGGCGCAAGATAAACAGGCTGGGCAGTCCCCTGCCCAGAGAGCAGGAGACCACCCAGCGCTGTGAGGCACAGGGGAGTGCCCAGCAGTTTCACGGCTGCTCCTACGGTGCCAGCGAGGCAAGCGTCTCGAAGGTGTTGTCGTTGTATTTAACGATGTGGGTGTCGCCCAGGTCAGACAGCCCCAGATTGCGCGCCTCGCCGATTTGTGCCACCGTCGTGTTGTCGGGTTTCCTGATGGCGCCGCTCACACCGCCACTCGCCTGACTCAAGGTCAGGACGAAGCCGGAGGGGCTGTGAGTGAAGCGGACTTCGGCGGCGCTGAACCAGTCGTGTCGGTTAATGGCACCGTTCTGTACCTTGAAAGTGCCGCTCACCGTGCCCGACAGCGACTCGGTGGCGTACTGCACTGTGAGGTTCAGCGTCGCCGTCGGCGGGCTCGCAGTCGGCGCGAGGGTCAGCGTGAACTCCACATTCGCAGGTCGCCCTACCGTGGGTTCCATGCCCCCGTTGAAAGTGAGGCGCCCGCGCGGGAAGCGGTTCACAGGGATGTTATCCTGCTCATCCAGAGGGAAGGGCAACTCTGGGTTCTCCCATGTGCCCTCGACGCTCCCGTTGAACGTCACAACTGGCGAGGTGTAGCTCACGGTCGCCCTGATCTTTTTGGGTACAGCCTGACCCTCGGTCGCGCTATAGAAGGACTCAATCTCGGCGTTGCTCATGCTCAGGCTGCGGCCCATCCCCGTCATCGTGAGCGACGAGAACTTCACCAGTGAAGGCGGTTCCACATCAGGCTCCCACTGCGTATCCAGGTTCTGAATGGCGAGCGACACGGGTTGGCTGGTGCGCAGCTGAACCTGAACCGTGCCCGCCGTCCCTCGCGTGATGACGCCGTCCGTGTTGAGAGTCAGTCCCAGATTGCTGATGCTGAGCGTCGCATACTGGCTGGTCAAGTTCCCGTTGAAGCTCAGGCTGGAGAAGGGAATTCCCTCGTTGCCATCGCGAGGAGTGCCCGTAACTGTGCCTGTGAACTGGATGGGTTCGCGCAGTTGCGGGTCGCGGATGGTGATGGACGCCTCGATTCGGGTTGGGCGGTTCTGGCTGTCGCGTTGGGTAACGGCAAGCACCATATCCTGCTGGAAGGTAGCGTCGCCCTGCCGTCGCACCTGGATTGTGATACGCCCCGCATCAGGCGTCCAGTCGAACTCGTTCAGCTGGTTCTGGGTCTGCACGGTCAGCACCAGCGTGCGATTCTGCTCGCGAATCGTGGAGACGACCTGCCATGTGTTGCCGCTGGTATTGCCCGTGCGCACCAGCTGATGGGCGTGGGTGTCCGCACGCTCCTCGTAGGCGCCCGACGCTTGCCTCACCAGGGTGTTCAGCATACGGTAGTCCTCGCGGTTCACCTCCGCCAATCCTGTTACCTCAATCATGAAGTCCAGCGAGCGTTTGAACCGATCCAGCGGGGTCAGAACCTCGTCTTCGATGAGGCGTTCCTGCTGGCTGAGCGCGAGATCCAACTCCAGTGACTCGTCGGTACCGGTGCCGCTAACGCCCTGAGTCATGTCGCGAAGCATTTGCATCATGCGTTTAGCGGTCGCCACATCGCCCTGGGGTGGGGGCAGGTTATCTTTGTGGGTGTTCACCACCTCGCGGACGGTGCCGGCGAGGCTTTCATTAAGGATGCCGTCGCCGATTCTTTCGGGCAGGGTCGTGCCCACGCGCAGGTCAAGCGAGGTCAGGCTCTCAAGTTGTTGGCGCACCTGATGAACGATTTCGGCGAAACCGTTCGGTGAGAGCGCACTCAATCTCTGCTCGCGGGCGTAGCGCAGAACCTCTTCGGTTGCCAGCGTCGTCGCCGCATCCAGCGTGATGCCTGTTTGCCCATTTGGGTCCACTGCAGGCACGAGGATCATCACACGTACCCTGTTGGGCGCGGTGCCCTTTTCAGCGACCAGCAGCACATCTTTGAGTGCCGCGCTGGCAGGCAACTGCAGGGTGAACCGCCCATTGTTATCGGTCCTGGCTTCGGCAATCGGGGTGTCGGGTTGTGAGGTCAGATAGGCTCGGACAGTTGCATCGGCAAGCGCATAACCGCCCAGGCTGCGTGAACGGGGTGTGCCTTCGGGCACGAGCACGGTTCCACCCAGCATCATCTGGTTGGTTCCGCTGGTGCCACCGCCACCCCCGCCACATCCATTCAACAGCACTGCAAGAAACAGCACGCCAATCCATCCGATTGTGAAACGCTTCATCGCTTATCCTCCTTAATAGAGGCGTCCTCTACGCCGCCTCCACTGCTATTATACCTGATCTCACTGAGTAAAGTCAAGTGTTTAGGTCAAATGAGTTTACCTTGAAGGGCAGTATTTGGACACTCTCGCCAGAAACCAACAGGAGTCCCGCTCCAGAGCGTGAACAACAGTCCGCGGTGATGACAGATGAAGGCGAATCGTCGTCAGGTGATTGTGGCGCGTGTCTATGAGAAGGCGCGTCGGAAGCTGGAAGCGCATCATAAGCGGATTGACGCGAAGTTCGAACTGTTCTGCCAAAACCCACTTCACAACTCACTTGAGTTCTACAAGCTGGATCGATGCCCACATGAAGGCTGGTAGAACTACAAAGTCAATAACGACATTCGCACAATTGTCGCCGACCATCAGGACTGCTGGGTGGTCTGCTATGTGAACCATCACGACGATGCCTACCAGTGGGCGGCGAGGCGGCGCTTTACGCTGAATCTCCTGGATGGCAGCTATGCAATAGCACCTCCCGTTAAGGAAGTGGTTGAGCAAGTGGAAGCCGTGCCTGAGACGACACAGGTATTCTGTGTGCCTTTGGAGGGCTACACGCCTGAAGAGATTATGCGTCTCGGTGTGCCCAAAGACTGAGTGGAGTATCTGGTGCAGGCTACAAAGGAACAGCTGAACTGTCTCCTGGCTCAAGCGCTGGAAGAGGACTGGTTTCCCGAGAATGTGATTGAACGGCTTTTCGACTTAGTGGACGGCAAGCGCCCCTATCGGGAGCTGGTGCCGCCTCAGATTTCGGTGCTGTTGCCTTCCGAGCTATTCCGCCGTCGTCCGCGCGACTTCTGGTCGCCTGA
>CAZQPV010000115.1:0-7388 GCA_964595265.1 uncultured Fimbriimonadales bacterium | reverse complement strand
GAGCGCTCTGCGACTGCACGCTCCACGCGCTCAATAAGCTCCTCGTTAAAGTCTACCACCTGATGGCACCGCACGCACACGAGATTGATGTGGGGTTGCAGGTCTGCCTCGTAGTGTTCCATGCCGTCGCCCGCATCGCCCAGCGTGTGTACCAGCCCCAGCTGTTTCAGCACATGGAGCGTTTTATAGACCGTGGCGAGGCTCAGTGTGGGGAACTGAGGCAGGAGCGCGTGGTAAATCATCGTCGCGGTGGGGTGGTCTTTGCTTTCTGCCAGCGTTTTGCAGATAGCCACCCGCTGGGGCGTGATGCGCAATCCCGCTCGCTTCAGTCCTTCAATCAGATGGTTCATCGCCGTCCTCCTTATGGAGAGTGATTTTCCAGTGAGAATTATACTCCATAAGGTGTGGTGATGTCAAGGGGGTGGGCGGGTGTTCGAACCATCGTTGTTGAGCAGAACGGTTGCGTTTTATAGGAAGGGCTTCACCGGCGGACATCCGCGCCAGAGTGAAGTGATGGATGTTCGCTAACACCCCTGTCCAAAGTTGAATAGTACCATCAACAGGTCCGCGTCATCTACCGTACCATCCTTATTCAAATCCTCGTGGTGTGCGTACCCCGTGCCAGCGGTGCCGAAGGCGAACAACACAGCGAGCAGGTCGGAGTCGTCCACGCAACCATCGCCGTTTGTATCACCCATACGCCAGGTGTCCAGCAGAAATCCTTCTTGACGCTGGGTTGCGCCATTGATTCCCCACCCCACAATGTATCGCCCGTCCGATGTAATGGCTCTGGCTTCCTGAAGTATTGAGCCGTCGGTCAGCAGGCTTGCGAAAGTGGTATTTAGGTTTTCCATGCCTCCTGCTGGCGTCCAGCGAAAGGCGCGAACTTTGCTTGTCCCAACCACAATCGAGCCGTCTGCTGAAACCCCATAGGCATAGGAACTGCCAGACCCGAAGGGACCGAGATTTTCCATGCCTCCTGATTGCGTCCATCGAAAGGCGCGGGGGAAGCCTTCTGGGAGATCCGCCACCCCGACAACCACACTGCCATCGGCTGAAGCGCCGTAAGCTGTGCTTGCAGTACCGCCGAGCGTGCCAAGATCCACCATCCCCTCAGCCTGCGTCCATCGAAAGGCACGGAAGGCTCCAACGAATGACCTGCCCACAACCACATTGCCATCCGCTGATACGCCCTGGGCGCCACTTGTGCCTCCTCCTGGTAGTGTGCCCAGATCTTGCATTCTACTGTCTTGTGTCCAGCGGAATGGGTGGCTGGACCCGCTGATAGTATTCGCTCCACCTACCACCACCGAGCCGTCTTCCGAGACACCATAAGCCCAGCTCTGGGCGCCGCCAAGTGTACCCAGGTCCTGCACAGTTCCGCTAACCCACCGGCATGCCCGATAGGAGCCGCTGGGGTCGCGCGAACGCCCGACGATTACTATCCCGTCCCCTGAAACACCGTAGGCGTCGCCTGACCAACCTCCAAGTGTGCCGAGATCCTGCATGCCGTTTGCTCGTGTCCAGCAAAAAGGACGCTCGTAGCCAGAGGCGTTGTATACCATCCCTACCACTGTGCAACCATCCGCCGAGACCGCCGTAAGCGTAGCTCCAATTGCCACCGAGCGTACCCAGCCATGTCAAACTCTGCGCGTGTGAAAGGCTTGCTCCTGTAACGAGCCACAAAAAGAGGCTCCAGACCTTTAGGGGCGTGCATGGTGCTTTACTCAGTGCCCACATTCAAATCAGCCTCCTTATACGGACGCACCTCCCTCGCAAGCGGAAGGCACTATAACACAATTATACCCGACCAAGATCATTTAAATGCTCGATTGAGGCTGCTATAGTCACCAAAGCAAGTATATCCAATCTTGTGCCGTTTGCTATCGGCATGCTTACGCACAGGTATGCCTATAGTAGGGGTGTGTGTTCTGCGGTGGTCGGGTATCAGAGAGAACACCCCAGCAATCCAATATTGTTTAAGGGGTATACTCCCTGCCCGATGGGCAAGGCGTCGCTGAAGTCTGCTACCCCGAAGCGCCCGAGGGGCGCGTGGGCATGGGGTGTCGCGCTCTTCGTGCTGGCGTTCGGCATCCGCTATGTGGGCATCGACTGGAGTCTGCCCAACGAGATACACTACTACAGCTATCACCCCGACGAGTGGCTGGTGCTGTTAGCCAGCTACTTCGTGATGAACCCCTTCGCAGGCGACTGGCTGCCGGGGTTTTACAACTACGGCACACTGCCGATGACCCTGTGGAGCGCGTGGCTGCACTGGCTCAGCGCGTTTGGCGTGATTGCGCCGCTGCCTGAAAACCCCACGCCTTTGCAGCTGGCGCAGTTGCGAGCCGATTTGCTGTTCTGGGCGCGCATATTGACGGCTTTGCTCGGCGCGGGCACGGCGGTTGTGGTGGCGCGCACGCTGGCAGTGCTGGCGGGCGAGCGGGCAGGGCTGTTTGCGGGGCTGGCAATCGCGCTGGCGCCTGCGTTTGTGGTGCATAGCCGCTTCCAGACCGTGGATGTGCCCACCACCTTTTTCGTGGCGCTTGCTTTTCACCAGTCGGTCGCGCTCTGGAGCGCCCCCAATCGCTGGCGTACTCTGCTGTGGGGCGCGTTCTGGGCAGGGTGCGCCGCGGGGAGCAAATATAACGCGGGGCTGGCGATTCTCGCGCTCTGGGTCAGCTGGGGGCTGCTCACGAAGCGCAACGCTGGGGGTTGGGGTGCGATGCTCAGTGGGATTCTCGCCAGCGCGAGCGTGGCACTAATCACTTTTTTGCTGGCGTGCCCTGGCAGCTGGGCAGACAGCGAGAAGTTCTGGCGCGATTTTCGCTACGAAGTGCGCCATGTAAAGCAGGGACACGGCGAGATTTTCACCGACACGGGACTGGGCTGGGTGTATCATCTGCACCCGAACCTGACGACCGGGTTCACGCTGACGGGGCTGGTGCTGGGGCTGATGGGCTGGCTCTGGGCGGGGCGTCGGGAGCGGGCGCTGTGGGGAATCGCGCTCGCGTCGCTGGCGTACTATCTCCTGATTGGGAGCGCGGAAGTGCGTTTCATGCGCTATACCTTTCCGTTATTCCCCGCGCTGGCAATCGGATTGGGGCTATGGCTGAGCGAATCGGCAGGCAAACTCCAGCGTGCAGGGCAGTGGCTCGTCCCGCTTGCGCTGATGGTGCAGGCGGTTTACACAACGGATTACACGCTCTGCATGCTCCGCCGCGACGCCCGTGATCAGGCTGCCGAGTGGCTCGACGGAAAGATTGTTGTAAGCGCAACGATTGCGTTCCCCACCGTGCCGTGGTTTTACACCCCGCCTTTATTCCCTGAGACGGGGGAGCTATTCTGGCAGGAGCGTCTGGAGGCGATGCAGGCTTTCAAAGGGCGCTTCCGTCTGGTGTCGCTCGCGCCGCCTGAGTGGAGCGTGGAAAACCTGCGCTGGTATCAGCCTGATTATGTTGTCATCAGTGAATTTGAGGCGCGGGATGTGGCGCGTATCGGGCGGGCGGATTATCGCGCATTTATGCAAGCCCTACAGCAAGAGTATGTGCTGATGGAGGTTTTCTCCAACGGTCCTTTTCTGGTGGGCAATCGGCAGAACCTTCCGCATGACATGCTCTACATCTGCCCCGAGGTGATGCTCTGGGGCAGGGAATCAGTGGTGGAAGACCAATTAGATACTGGAGGTGCGCCATGATTGTAGATACCCTTTCGAAGGCGTTTTTACGCAGTGTGGCGGAACACGGCGATAAGCCTGCCCTGCTGGTCAAGCGTGAGAAGCAGTTTCGCCCGATTACCTATCGCGAGCTGGGACGGCGTGTCTACCAGTTCGCACGGGGACTGCACGCGCTGGGCGTGTCGCCAGGCGACCGCGTGGCGATTCTCTCAGAAAACTGCCCCGAATGGGCGATTAGCGACTGGGCGAACCTCTGCCTGGGCGCGATTACCGTGCCGATTTACCCGACACTGACCCCCGCGCAGGTGCAGGAAATTCTGGTGGACTCGGAGCCAAAGGTGCTGGTAGTGAGCGATAAACGCCAGCTCAAAAAGGCACAGGACGCCCTCAAAAACACGGCACTTCAGGTGACGCTCATCTGCATGCAGCCAGATGAACAGGGCGAGGCACTCCCATTTGAGCAGGTCATGAACATACCGGGCGAGCTGAGCGAGGAGGCGTTCCGCAAGATGGCGCTCAGCGTGCAACCCGACGACCTCGCCACGCTGATTTATACCTCTGGCACCACCGGCGAGCCGAAGGGCGCGATGCTTACCCATGCCAACTTCATCTCGAACATCCAGTCGTGTCTGGAAGCGCTGGAGATTCAAAAGAACGACCTGTTTCTGTCGTTTCTGCCCCTGAGCCATGTGTTCGAGCGGATGGCAGGACACTTCCTGCCGATTTATGCAGGCTTGACGATTGCCTACGCTGAGAGCCTGTTTACCCTTGCGGCGGACATGGTAGAGGTTAAGCCGACGGTGATGCTGGGCGTGCCCCGATTCTACACCTCGGTGCAGGACCGAATCCTCGCCTCGATTCGGGAGCAGACCCCACTGAAACAGAAGCTGTTTTACAAGGCGCTGGAGGTGGGCAAAATTTATTCTCGCTGCTGGCGCGAGGGGCGTCCGTGCCCGCCGGGCGCCCGGCTGATGCATGCCGTGCTGGATAAGCTGGTGGGCACGAAGATTCGCGAGCGTGTGGGCGGGCGTCTACGCTTTTTCGTGTCGGGCGGCGCGGCATTGCCCAAAGAGACCGCCGAATTCTTTCACGCCTTCGGGATTCTCATTCTGGAGGGATACGGCTTGACCGAGACCAGCCCTGTGTTGACCGTGAACCCCCTGCATGCGCCCCGATTCGGCAGCGTGGGCAAACCCATCCCGGGTGTGGAAATCAAGATTGCGGAAGATGGCGAAATACTGGCGCGCGGTCCCAACATCATGAAGGGCTACTGGCATAAACCCGAAGCCACGCGCGAGGCGATTGAACCCGATGGCTGGTTCCACACAGGCGATATCGGCTATATGGACGAACACGGCTACCTCTACATCACCGATCGCAAGAAAGATATTATCGTGCTGGCAAACGGCAAAAATGTCGCCCCCCAGAAGCTGGAGAACCTGCTCCGTAGCAGCCCGTTTATTCAGGAGGCGGTAGTGTTTGGCGATAAGATGAGCGCGCCTGTCGCCCTGATTATCCCCGACATGGAGATGCTTAAGCAGTTCGCCCAGCAACACGAGCTGGATGCTTCCGACACCCCCAGCCTGCTGGAGCATGAGCTGGTGCAGAAGCGTTTCCGTCAGGAGATCGAGCAGGTGAACCGCGAGCTGGCGGACTACGAGCGCATCAAGGGTTTCCGCCTGATTGCTACGCAGTTCACCATCGGCGACGAATTAACCCCGACGCTCAAGGTTAAGCGTCGGGTGGTGGCACAAAAATATGCCCAGCTGATTGCCGAGATGGCGCGTTAGGAAACTGCACGCTGCTGGATGAACTCCGAGACCGCCGACGAGGGCACCGCCGTGAAGGGGTGCGTGGGAACGCGCGCCACGCGCTCGAACAGGTTTGCGTAAGCGCGCCCTACAGCGTCCCAGCTCAGCATCGCCGCCTTCTTCTGGGCGACGGCGCGGTGATAGCGCATCAGCATGGGGTCCGACAGCAGCTGCAGAATGGCGTCGGCGATCGAGTCGGGATTGCGGAACTCCACCAGCATTCCGCCGCCATCAGCAAGCACTTCCTGCGCGTACAGATAAGGCGTGGAAATTACCACGCATCCCGCCGCCAGGGCATAGGCTAAGGTGCCGCTCGTAATCTGGTCGGGGTTCAGGTAGGGCGTGATGTAAAGGTCGGTCGCCCGCAGATAGAGCCGGATGTCCTCCAGACTCAGATAGCGGTTCTCGAACACCACATGCTCTTGCAAGCCAAGTCGCTCCACTTCCGCCATCAGCATTTCACGATACTCTTCTCCCTCGCGGGCGCGCACTTTCGGATGCGTCTCGCCCAGAATCAGGTAGACCACATTCGGGAACTGCTTGACGACCTCCGGCAGGGCGCGAATCACATACTCCAGCCCTTTGCCGCGGCTCACCAGCCCGAAGGTGCTCAGCACCGTACGCCCGCTGAACCCGATCAGCGCCTTTGCTTCCTGCTGGGCAATAGGCAACGGGGCAGGGGCACCGTGCGGAATCACATACACATTGTCGGTCGGTACCTCATACACCTCGCGGAGCAGGTGAACCGCTGTGGCAGCCATCACCACAACTGCATCGGAGTGGAGCACCACCTTGCGCAGAATATCGCGCATCACATCGGTGGGGCGGGGCACAACCGTGTGCAGGGTAGTCACCACAGGCACTTCCAGACGGCGCAGAAACGGAATAATGTATTCGCCCATCTCGCCCCCGAAGATTCCATACTCGTGCTGAAGGCTCACCACTCGCACCTGAGAGCGATTCAACAGTTCCGCCGCTTCTACATAGTCCCCGATTTCTTCCCTTCGAATCTGGTAAATCACACGAGGATCAGGGTGGTCTATGTAATCTTCGTGGTCCGCCGAAATCACCAGACCGCGCCAGCCATGCTGCTCGACAGCGTTCAGCACATCCTGCGTGAAGGTTGCCAATCCGCACTCCGTGGGCGGATAGGTGCTGACAAACGCCACCTCTGGACGCATATCGATGCCGTTGCTCTTTCGAGACATCCAAAATCACCTCCCTATAGTGAACATCACTTTCTTAGAGAAAGTGATAAGCGTGGCAAAAATCGTGATTTTTACGCTTTCGATTTGCCACCCGTCGAAAGCAGGAACTCAAGGCTTCTTTGACGCTCCTGAGTAAGACTCAGGCGTTCCCGATGGCGAAGCATTTGCTGGCGGCATCCTTGCCCAAGAGGTCTTTGGGGTACCTGTTCGGTATCGTTTTGTTTCCGTTAACCATGATACCCGATTTGGACAGGGAAAGTCAAGGGCTTTTACTGGGCCGCCAAGCGCCTTCCCCGAAACCTCGCAGCGATGCGAGGCTGTTAAGATTATCGGCAGGGAGTTTCCGATTCTTTAGAGGCGACGCTAGTGGCGCTGGATTCGTGAGCGGATTCGCTGGACAGTTTCGCGGAGCTGGGGATCGCGTGGCAGGCGCTGGGCAATCTGACGGTAAGCGTGCATGACAGTTGTGTGATCGTTGCGTTGCAGCGCCTGGGCGATGCGTGTCCACGACTCGCCTGTCAGTTCCCGCGCCATATAAGCTGCAACCTGGCGGATGGGCACGATATCACCGCGGCGGCTTTTGCCCGTTAACTCATACTCACTGATAGCGAATTCCTCGCAGACTGCCTCGATCACGCTGGCAAGAGTTAGGGGAGGGGACGGCGACGCGTCGATGAGGTAGTCGCGGAGCGC
>CAZQPV010000114.1:0-7455 GCA_964595265.1 uncultured Fimbriimonadales bacterium | reverse complement strand
GGCTGACCGATAGCGAGCTGATCGCACGCGCGTGCGAAGGCGAGGAACGCGCCTTTGAGGTGCTGTTCCATCGCTATCATGCGGCGGTCTATCGCCTCCTGCTGGGCATCACAAACAATCACGACGATGCGCAGGAGCTGGCGCAGGAGGTGTTCCTGCGGGCGTACCAGGAGTTGCCGCGCCTGCACAACCGTGAAAATCTCGGCGCGTGGCTCCGACGCACCGCCACCAACCTCGCTATCGATAAGCTGCGCCGCAACAAGCGCATCCGTTTCGACTCCCTTGACGCCCCGCTCACCACGGAAACGGGCGAGGAGGTGGAGTGGCAGCTGGAGGACCCTGCCGCCGATGTGCTGACGGCGGTGCAGTCCAGCGAACTCAGTGAGGCGGTGGAGCGCGCGCTCGGTCAGCTCAGTGACATTCACCGAAGTGTGGTCGTGCTGCACTATATGGAAGGATTGCCCGTGGAAGAGGTTGCCCGGATGCTGGGGATTCCTGTGGGTACGGTAAAGTCGCGGCTGGCGCGAGCGCGCCTTGCGCTCCGAATCTTGCTGAAAGATTTTGTCGAGGTGGAGGGCGAAAACGAATGAAGCACACATGTGAAATCATCCGGAAGCAACTGGCGGACTATCTGGAGCAGAACCTGGAGCCGACGACCGCGCGCGAGGTAGAGGCGCACCTTGAGGCGTGCGAGTCGTGCCGCGCTGAATGCCATCGGTTAGAACAGGTTCCTGAACTACTTCAGCGCTGGGCGCCGCCTGTGCCCACAGAAGCCCTCTGGCAGGGCGTGCAGGCGCGCCTGCAGCGTAAACGCTGGAGGTTTCCGCGTCTGGCGTACGCGCTGGTCGGTTCGGCAGCCGCAGTGCTGGCGCTGGTGGCATTCTGGCAGTGGTGGAGCCGTCCTGTACCCCCACCCGCCATCACGCAGCTGGATGTAGAGCCGTTCTATCGTGCCCACCTTGACTGGGCGCCCCACACCGAGGCGGTTAACCTGCATCTGGCGTTATCGAGCGGAGGCGAGCAAAACGATGGCGCACGGTAGATGGTGGCTCATGGGGTGCTTGCTCAGTGTGGGGCTGTGGGGATGCCAGCCCGCCCCGCAACAGGCTGGCACACCCAGTCGCACGCCGCAGGAACAGCGCTGGATTCAAGCCATCCTGGACGACTCTCAATCCCCCTGCAAGATGCAGATTCTCCTCTCCACAGGCGACGGGCAACTCCCCAAAGTGATCGAATACGAGCGTCCCCACCCCGATTTTGTGCGTATGACCGAGCGCTCCGCCACGAGCTGTATGATTGGCGGCAAGGCGTTTTATCCGACCATCTTTTTAACTCCTGAGGAAGTTATTCACTGGTATCCTTCGCAGTCGCGCTGTCGGATTATCCCACGCGCGCCCGATAAGGCGGGTTGTGAGCAGATTGCGAAGCTTTTCGCCCAGCAGGCGCGTTTGCGCGTTGTGGGGCGTGAACAGGTACGAGGGCAAGACTGGGTGATTGTGGAGGCTTCGGTTCCCGGCGGCTTCACCACACGCCGCTACTGGATTCGGGCGCAGGGCGAGCCACAGATTGGGCGCATCGTGGTGCTGGATATGTGGGGGCGGGTGATGGGCGACGAAACGCGAACCCAGATTCAACCTCTCTCCTCAGCCGCCCCCCTGCCCCCCAAGCCAGAGCCACCTGAAGATTGGCAAATTGAGCGTGTTGTGAGCGCGCCCCTCACAGAAGAAGATAAAGCACACCTGAAAGCGTTCACCCCGCCGCCTGGCTACCATCTCATCAGTGCAACGCGGCGGACCTGCCCGTGTGATTCGAAGCAGCTAAGCCTTTGTGCGCTGTATTCCAACGGACTGGATGAGTTCAGCGTCTTTTTCGCGGCGCCCGGATGTGGGTTAGTGCCTGCTGCGGAACAATCGCCTCTGACAGGCTCGGATAAACGGGGCGTGGTGGTTACAGCACGCCGTGCCGACGGATGGGGGATTGTGATTGTCGGCGAGGTTCAGCCCGAATTAGCCCGTGAGGCGGTGAGCCGCTGGACTGGCAAGCCGTAGGGGGATGGGTTTACCCCGGTGTTTGCCTCGCAGCTGACCGCACGCCGCATCGATATCGTGCCCGCGCTCTTTGCGCTGAGTCACCTCAATCCCCGAACGCTCCAGAATCTCGCGAAAGGCGCGCACCCGCTCCGCCGACGGGCGCTGAAAGTTTTCTGGCGTCGGCACATAGTTAAACGGAATCAGGTTCACCAGGCATGGGAGTCCTCTCAGCTTCGCCGCAAGCTGATGCGCGTGTGCAGGGGTATCGTTCACCCCCTCCAGCAGCAGGTACTCGAAAGTGATACGGCGCCCTGTCGTCTCAAAATAGTCGCGCGCCGCCTGAATCACTTCGTCTACCCCCCATTTGCGGTTGACGGGCATAATGCGGTTGCGGGTCTCGTCGTCGGGCGCATGGAGTGAAATCGCCAGCGTAATCGGCAGCTGATGCTCGGCAAGGGCATAAATTTTGGGCACAATCCCCACCGTTGAGAGCGTGATTCGGCGCATGCTGATTCCCACTTCCTCGTGAATCAGGTGAATCGCTTCCACCACCGCCTCCAGATTAAGCAGCGGCTCGCCCATCCCCATCAGCACCACATGGGTGATTCGCTCTGAGCTGAGTCGCTGCAGATGGAGCAGCTGATCCACAATTTCCCCCGCAGAAAGGTTGCGTGTGTAGCCGCCCTGCGCCGTGGCGCAAAACCGACAGCCCATCGCGCAGCCTACCTGCGTGGACAGACACACCGAAACGCGGTCTTCGTAAGGCAGTAAGACGCACTCCACCTCGTTTTCGTCTGCCAGTTTCAGCAGGCACTTCACCACCCCGTCGCTGGAGCGCTGAATCTGGTCTATCTGGTTGGGTGATACCACGGCCACTTCGGTAAGCGTGGCGCGCATACGGGCGGGCAGATTTGTCATCGCCTCGAAGGAGTCCACCGCCTTGCGATAGATCCAATCGGCTATCTGGTTGCCGCGATAGGCAGGTTCGTGGAGCGTTTCCACGACCCACGCCCGTAATGCGTCCGTGCGCATGCCAACGATGGGGACTTTTTGCATGGTAGAGGAATTGTACCTGACTTGAGCCACTGGCGCCCCCGGCGGGACTCGAACCCACAACCAACGGCTTAGAAGGCCGCTGCTCTATCCATTGAGCTACGGGGGCGCGCCCTGAAATTATACCGCGAGGCAGGAGAGCCGTGCAAGGCGTCGAATCGGCAGGCTATGCAACTGGCGTGGGCGACTTTCACAGTGAACAAGCGGTTCCCTCTGACCATCAGCCGCGGCACGACAGCCCAAACCCAGAATGTATGGGTGCGAGTGGAAGCCGACGGGATAGAAGGCTGGGGCGAGGCGTCGCCTTTTGGCATCGGCGACCACCGACAGACCACCGAAACGATTCTGCAGGGGCTGGAACAGGCGCGTGCGATTCTGCAAGACTATCACCCCCTCCAGCGGGAGCTGATAGAAACCACGCTGAAAGCGCATCATATCCCCTCCGCCGCGCGATGCGCTATCGATATCGCCCTGTGGGACTGGCTGGGCAAGCGGGCAGGGCTGCCCGTGTGGCAGATTCTGGGACTCTCGCGCGAGCGAATTGTGCCCACCTCCGTAACGATAGGCATCAACCCGCCTGAAGTGGCGCGCCAGCGCGTGCGCGACTGGCTCGAACTGACTCACGCGCGCGCTCTCAAGGTCAAACTCGGTAACCCGGAAGGGATTGAGGCGGATAAGGCAATGTTCGAAGCCGTGCGCGCCGAAACCCCCGAGGGCGTCGCCATCCGTGTGGACGCGAACGGCGGCTGGAACCTGCCGAACGCAATCGAAATGTGTCGCTGGCTAGCGGAGCGTGGCGTGGAGTATGTGGAGCAACCCCTGCCACGCGGGCAAGAAGACCTCCTGCCCGAACTTTACCGCCAGTCGCCTTTACCCCTCTTTGTAGATGAGAGCTGTTTCGATTCGCGCGATGTGGTGCGCCTTGCCGACCGCGTTCACGGCATCAACATCAAACTGATGAAATGCGGCGGTCCCAGCGAGGCGATACGGATGGTGCATACTGCGCAGGCGCTCGGCTTGAAGGTCATGCACGGCTGTTATTCGGACAGCGGCTTAGCCATCACCGCCGCCGCCCAGATTAGCCCCTTAGCGGATTATCTGGACTTAGACAGCCATCTAAACCTCGTGGACGACCCCTTTGTGGGGGCGTCGCTGGAGGCGGGGCGTATTATGCCGAACGATTCGCCCGGGCTGGGCGTTGCCCTGCGCCAGATGTTGAACGGCAATGATTGAAGGTCTGCATGCTATCGTGGGGAGCGCAGGCATACTTCCCTGCGCCCCTGAGCATCGTCTGGGAAGCCGCTCGCCAGCGACAGTTGTTGCACCTCAGGGCGAGGCGGAGGTCGCCGCGCTGGTGGAATACGCAGCAAAGGCGCATTTTTCCTTCGTAATTGCGGGCGGCGGCACCGCGCTGAGCTTGCTGGAGCCGCCCGATGAAGCGTGGTGGCTGCTCTCCACGCAACGGCTGAAAGGCGTGGTGGACTACGCGCCCGAAGACCTCGTGCTGACCGTGCGTGCGGGCACAACACTTGCCGAAACGCAACAGCTCCTGAGCCAGCACAGGCAGTACCTGCCGTGGAATGTGCCCCTGCCCGAACGGGCAACAATTGGGGGGATTGTGTCGAGCAATCGTTCGGGTTCGTGGCGCTATCGGCACGGCACGCCGCGCGACAGGCTCCTGCAGGTGCGCGCAGTGCGGGGCGACGGTGTGGCGTTTCGCAGTGGGGCGAAGGTCGTCAAGAGCGTGGCGGGCTACGATGTTCATCGCCTGCTCTGCGGCGCGTGGGGCACGCTGGCGGTCCTGACCGAAATCACGCTCAAGGTCGCGCCCTTGCCCCCTGCGTTTGAAGCGGTCGGCTGGTTCTGCACATGGGACGCGCTGGAGCCAACACTGGCGCACCTAATGAGCGCGCCCCTGCAACCCGACGGTATCACCGTGGTCGCCTTTGCGGGGGAGTCGCTGACGGCTTATGGAGTCGCGGCGCAGGAGTCACGGGCGACAGTTTCCAGCGAGCAGGGAACCATGCACCACGCCTCTCTGATACAGAGGCTCTGCTACAGAGGTGGAGCACGCAAAAACCTCTTGACCCCCTCCTTCAGGTTCCCCCTGCAGGTGCAGGGGGAACCGATCTTGGGCTTTGCTCACAGTGGGGGGTGTTTGCCAGCGGGCACGGCGTCTCGGTTCCCCTCGCTTGCGGGGGGAACCTTAAGGAGGGGGGCATCCCGTATCTCATCAGACGCTCTGGCAGTAGAGCAGACTCAGGCATCCGCAACAGGCGTCCTGACGCCGCCCCCTCCCGTCGTCTACGAGGAAGCCACACAGACCCTGCCTGAGCCAGAGACCGAGGCTGCCCTGCAAACGGAGCCTGCCGCCTCGCGTCCGTTTGTGCTGATGGAGTTTTCGGGGCGTCCTGAAGGCGTGCGCTGGCAGATAGAATGGCTACGCTCTCAGGGCTACCCCGCCGAGTCTGTGGAACCAACGATGCTGGAATCGCTCCAGAACGCCTTAGCGCCGCGCACGCACAGGTTCATGCTCCAGCTGCTGATGCGCCCGAATGAGGTGGCGGAGGCGATGGTGCAGTGGTCGCGTCCGGGCGTCTCGATGCTGGCGCACGCAGGAAGCGGCGTGGTCTACCTGTGGGGCGAGAGCGTGGAACCGTTGCCGTTTCTGACCGAGCGGCTGCGCCACACGGCGTTTCGCTGGCGTGTGTTGAACTGGGCAGAAGACGCTCGCGCTGACCTGCCCCCGATGCCCCTTTCCGAGGGCGAGCGCAGGCTGATGCAGGCGCTCAAGCAGGCGTTTGACCCCGCAGGCGTGCTGCCGCGAATCGTGTGAATTGGCAGGGAAAGGGCGCGCTCCCATTGAATCCTGCCCCTATGCGACTGCTGGCGCTGTTGATGGCGTTTTTCGCTGGGGGGCTCGCGCTCCACGCCCAGCCGCTGAGCCGTGCCGACCTCGCGCCGCGACTGATGGAGCTGGAAACCTGCTGGGAGCAACGCCGCGCATCCGAAGAAGCGCGCTTGCGGGCGTGCCAGCCTCTTTCGGATGGCATCACGGCGTTCTTTTCGAATCGGTTAGACCTGCTGGCGCGGATGCTGACGCTCGCGTGCTGGAGCCTCCAGTCGGCGGAGCCGCCCTCCGACGCGGTGTTTTACGCAGGTTCCATCGGTGTGCGGGTGCGTCCCGTGATAGACCATGAGCTCATCGTGCGCGGGCGCGCCCTCCCCATCCAGATTTTTCGCTACTACGAGCAGGAAAAAGGCTCCGAAGGGCTGACCCTCGCGTGGCAGATTCAAACGCTGGACGGCAAAACGCTCGCGAAAGGCGACGCCGCGCTCGATGCGACCGCGCTGAAACTTCCTAAAGTGATACCCCCCGACGACTATCGCCTGCAGTTTGAAATCCTGCAGGGCGACCGCGTACTGCGCCGCTGGAGCGTGCCCGTCGCGATTGTCAGCCGTCTCTCTGTCTCTATCGCGTTTTTACAGGAGATGCTGGAGAAGCACCCCGACGCAAACCCGATTGAGCGGGCAACGGTGCAGATGACAATAGAGGTACTGAGGGGGATTGAGCGCGGCGTCTATCCAGAGACGGGCTATCCGCTGGGACGGTTGACAAATCACGCGACGGAAATGGCGCGTCGCTGGGCGCAGAATCCGCGCGGCTGGCAGCCGAAAGCGGGCGACTACTGGCTGAGCGCGCCCGGTGGGCAGGGAAATGTCTACTTTCGGGTCTTCCTGCCCAGAGGCTACCAGCCTGACCGCCCCGTTCCGCTGGTGATTGCCCTGCACGGCGCGGGCGGGAACGAGCACCTCTTCTTTGACGGCTACGGGTTGGGGCGCGTGCTTCAGGAGGCTGGGAAGCGTGGCTGGGCAGTCGTCGCGCCGCGCTCCGCAGGCGGGCTGAACCACCTCTGGGACACGCTGGACGCCGTGAAGCGATTAATTCGGGTGGACGAGTCGCGTATCTTTCTGATGGGGCACTCGATGGGCGGGGCGCAAACCTTCGCAGCGGTCAGCCAGAAGCCCGAACTGTTCCGTGCAATAGCGATTTTCGCGGGCGCAGGACAGCCTCAGCGCGTGCCCGAAACGATGCCCGTGTTCATGGCGGTCGGCGAGCAAGAGCTGGCGTTCCTCAAGACCAACATCGAGCGGGCATACCAAACGCTCAAGGAGAAGAAACTCGCCACGCTGGAGTTTCGGCGCTACAATGGCTGCGAACATCTGATGATTGTGCGCGAGGCGCTCTCCGATGCGTTCGCCTTTCTGGAGCGTGTCGCCAGCAACTCAGAGCGCAAGCCCTAAACCTTCCGCCACCGCGCGCGATTTTGTGGCGACAAAAAGCATCTCCTTGTTGCGCGTATGGGAGACC
>CAZQPV010000113.1:4122-7778 GCA_964595265.1 uncultured Fimbriimonadales bacterium | reverse complement strand
GTCAGAGCGCGGATTCGCCGCGCTCTTCGGTGCGAATGCGGATGGCTTCCTGATAGGGCAGCACAAAAATCTTGCCGTCGTCGGGCTGACCTGTGCGCGCGTGTTCCAGAATCGTTTCAATAATCGGCTCGACCAGCGCGTCGGGCACGACCATCTCGATTCGCAGGCGCAGGGGGAGCGCGACGAGGGTCTCGTCGTCGAACGCGGGCACAGCAGAGGCGGGCTGACCACAACCGCGCACTTCGCTTACGGTCATGCCCGTGATGCCCAGTTCACTGAGCGCCGTTTTGACCGCCTCCAGCTTGTGTGGGCGCAGGATACAGTCCACCTTTTTCATCGCGTTTCAGCAGAGTTGGGCAGTGGGCGAACGCCTCGCTCGGTTCAGGGTAGTCCAGCACGGTATGCAGTCCCCTGCTCTCTTTGCGCAGAAGCGCACTGCGGATAATCAACAGGGCGCAGGTCACCAGATTGCGCACTTCGCAGGAGTCCACGCTGGGTGGCTCGGCGAGATAAGCCGCCTCAATCTGGCGGGCGAGCGCGTAGAGTTCGCGCTCTGCCTGAAGCAACCGTTCTACCGTGCGCACGATGCCGACTTTGGCTTGCATCGTGGCGCGAATCTGGGTGCGTGCCAACGCCCAGTCAAAGGGTTCGGTGCGTGGCACGGTGTGATTGGGCGCGAAGGGCTCGTGCGGCGCACAGGGGTACTGGGGCTGGGGCGGCTCCTCGTCGAGGCGGGTTGTGGCGTGCTGGGCGGCGCGCTCGGCAAACACCAGCGCCTCCAGCAAAGAATTACTCGCCAATCGGTTCGCGCCGTGAACCCCCGTGTAGGCGACTTCGCCACAGGCGTACAGGTGACGCACCGTCGTGCGCCCCCACACATCCGTCCACACGCCCCCGCACACATAATGCGCGGCGGGCACCACAGGAATCGGCTCGCGCGTGATGTCGATGCCGTATTCCAGACAGCGGTGATAAATCGTGGGGAAACGCCGCTTGATAAATTCGGGGTCTAGATGGGTGATGTCCAGATAGACGCAGGGATCGCCTGTCTTTTTGAGTTCGGCGTCGATGGCACGCGCCACGATGTCGCGCGGCGCCAGCTCAGCGCGTGGGTCATAATCGGGCATGAAGCGGTACCCGTCCCGGCGCTTCAGGATGCCCCCCTCCCCGCGCACTGCTTCCGAAATCAAAAACGACTGCGCTTCAGGGTGATAAAGCGTGGTGGGATGGAACTGGATGAACTCCATGTTCGCAATCACCGCGCCCATGCGCCAGCCCATCGCGATTCCGTCGCCTGTGGCAATCGGCGGGTTGCTGGTGTGCAGATAGACCTGCCCGCAGCCGCCTGTGGCTAACAGCACGGCGCGCGCCCGTATCTCAAACAGGTCGCCCGTGAGCGTATCCAGCACCTGCGCCCCCACGCAGGTGTCGCCCTCCAGCAGCAGTTCCAATACCTGATAATGCTCCAACAGGGTGATGTGGGGCGTGTTGCGCACAGCGCGGAGCAGCGTGCGTTCAATTTCCCATCCTGTATGGTCTGCGGCATGCACGATTCGGTGGCGCGAATGCCCCCCTTCCATCCCCAGGGCGAGCGTGCCGTCGGGGTTGCGGTCAAATTCGGCGCCCAGCTCCATCAGCCAGTGAATGAGACGCGGTCCGTTCTGGGTCAGGATGCGCACCGCTTCTGGCTCGCAGAGACCTGCGCCCGCACGGAGCGTATCTTCCATATGCAGTTCCCACGAATCGTCGGCTCCGATGGCGGCGGCGATTCCGCCCTGCGCATAGTTTGTGTTCGATTCGGAGCGCTGTTTCTTGGTAAGAATCGCGACGGAGCCATGGGGCGCGGCATTCAACGCGAAGGTCAGCCCCGCAATCCCACTGCCCAGCACCAGATAGTCATACTGCACTGTCGCAGTGTCCTCCGGAGGGTTGAGCTATTTCTGTGCCTTCGGCTACATGATATGACAGCACCGCCAGTTCCTGCAGGAACGACACATTGCGCACGAACACATGGGGCGGCACTTTCAGCACGGTCGGCGCGAAGTTCAGGATGCCCGTGATGCCCGCCTCCACCAGCATGTCTGCCACCGTTTGCGCGGCGCTGGCGGGCACGGCGATTATCGCCAGTTTCGCGCCAATCTGGGCATTCACCTCTTTGAGGCGGGCAATATCTTCAATCACCAGCTCGCCAAAAGGGCGCCCGATTTTGACGAAGTTGTTATCGAACACGGCGGCGATGCGGAAACGGTGCGCCCGAAAATTGGGATACCCGACCAGCGCCGCGCCCAGATTGCCCGCGCCCACCAGCAGAATCGGTTGTTCCTGATTAATGTGCAGGATGCGCTCGATGCACTCAATCAGCTGGGGCACGGAGTAGCCGACGCCGGGCTTACCGAACTCACCGAAGTAGGAGAGGTCTTTGCGGAATTGCGCGGCGCTGATGCCCGAATAATGCTCCATCTCCTGCGACGAAATGGTCTCAACGCCGCCTTCGTTCAGGTCTAACAGCACTCGCAGGTAGGTGGCGAGCCGTTCCAGAGTAGGGATGGGCACACGGGTCTCGGTCATGGCGCCTTTCCGGGTCTGAGGGGCAGGAGTGATCCTGCCCCTCAGATTTGTGGTTATTCAAGGTCTTTCTCTTCGATCATGGCGAGCGCCTCTTCCAGTTCGAGACCGCGTGTTCTGCGCAGGTCTTCGAGGCGTTCCCCGATGAGGCGCAGTTTGCGCAGGGCGCGCAGTTCGAGCTGGCGCACACGCTCGCGGGTGATTTTGAGCTCGGCGCCGACCTCTTCGAGCGTGCGCTGGTGCCCGTCGTCGAGTCCGAAGCGCAGGCGTACCACATCGCGCTCGCGCGGCTGGAGCTTCTGCAGAATCATCTCAATCTGCTCGCGCAGGATCATCTGGCGTGTTACATCCTCTGGCGTCGGCACGATATCGGTGGAGGGGATGAACTCGCCCAGAGTGGCGTTGTCGCGCTCCCCGACGGGGCTTTCGATGGAGATGGGTTCGATGGAGGCGCGGCGGATTTCACGCACGCGTTCTACGCTCATGCCGGTCTCCTGCGCAATCTCCTCATCGGTTGGCTCGCGCTGGAGAATCTGCTGCAAGCGCATCTCCGTCTTGATGACCTTGTTAATCAGCTCCGCCACATACACGGGGATTCGGATGGTGCGCCCGTTGTTGATCACGGCGCGGGCAATTGCGCGACGAATCCACCATGTAGCATAAGTGCTGAATCGGAAGCCCCGACTGGGGTCAAACTTCTCCACCGCCCGAATCAAGCCGAGGTTGCCTTCCTGAATTAGGTCTGCCAGCGAGATGCCGCGTGTGGCATAGCGCTTGGCGACGCTGACGACCAATCGCAGGTTCGATTCGATCAGGCGTCGCTTCGCTTCTTCCGCTTCTTCGAGGCGGTATGCGAGCTCGTAGGGCGGCAATCCTACGGCTTCCGCCCATTCGGCTTCGCTAATCTCTTCCACGCTCACCTTGCGCTTCTCGGCGAGCTGCTGGCGTACTTTGTGGAGCCGCTCGCCCTCCTGCACCTGCTGGGCGTAGCGGATTTCCTCTTCGGGCGTCAGCAGCTGTGAACGCCGGCTCTGGAGCATCCAGAGCTCCACATCGACGCTATCGTCCTCGTGAGGCGTCTCTTCGCTCAG
>CAZQPV010000113.1:0-4022 GCA_964595265.1 uncultured Fimbriimonadales bacterium | reverse complement strand
GCATCCAGAGCTCCACATCGACGCTATCGTCCTCGTGAGGCGTCTCTTCGCTCAGCCCGCCCCAGAAATCGTACTCTTCCTCCTCTTCGCCTGTGAGTTCGTCGCCCAGCTCCAGCCCCCCCATGCCCACTGAAGCGAGCTCCCCATCCAGCATATCGAGGTCGTCAAAATCTACCCCCTCCGTCTCCAGTTCGAGGGGGTCATAGCCCAACTCACGTCCCGCCTTCGTCAGACGAGCCGATGCCTGCGTCTCAATCAACTCCATCTCCTCATCCAATATTGGCACTGGTTTCACCTCCTGAAGGGGCGATTCCGTGAAACTTTTCACAATCTCGCCCTCCTATAGTTCGGTTCCATAAAGTGATATCCCGCATGGTATACGAAGCGTTCCGTCTTCGAGTTCCACAGGCGCCTCCCAATTCCTGCCATCAATTCCCGCAGTCTTCGCCAATTCCTGCAAAGAACCCCCTCCCATTCAGGGCTATCGATATTATAACAAAAAATCGGCGGTTTGTCAAGGGGTTAAGGGGAAATTCGGGTCAAAAACCCCGTATTTTTGCAGGGGAAGACGCGGTCAGCCCTTTTAGGTACACTATATCCCGATGGATTTGAGCGTGCTGAACCTGCAACAACTGGAGGCGGTACTCCACAAGGACGGTCCCCTTCTGGTGTTCGCAGGGGCGGGAAGCGGCAAGACGCGAGTCATCACCTACCGAATCGCGAATTTGATTCATACCCACGGCGTGTCGCCCCGCCATATTCTGGCAGTTACCTTCACCAACAAGGCTGCCAACGAAATGAAAGAACGCCTGCGCCACCTGCTGGGCGACGCCGCCCGCGGGCTGTGGGTCGGCACTTTCCACTCCATTTGCTTGCGAATCCTGCGTGAAAGCGGCATGGCTATCGGCATTCCCCCTAACTTCGTGGTGTACGACGAAAGCGACCAGCTGGAGGTGGTGCGTCAGGCGCTGATGGCGCTCAACATCGACGAGAAGCAGTTCAACGCCCGTACCATTGCGAACCAGATTAGCCGTGCTAAGGAACGCTTGCTCACCCCTGAACAGTATCAGGAACGCGCGATAGACTTTTTTGAGCGCATCGTCGCCAGCGTGTACCGAAACTATCAGGCGTTTCTGCGCGCGGCGAACGCGCTGGACTTTGACGACCTGCTCGTGCGCACTATCGAGCTGCTGGAGACCCAGCCGCTGGTGCGAGCGCGCTATCAAGAGCAGTTCCGCTATATCCTTGTGGATGAGTATCAGGATGTAAACTACGCGCAGTATGTGCTGGTGCGCCTGCTCGCAGAGAATCACCGTAACCTGTGCGTGGTGGGGGACGACGATCAAGCCATTTACAGTTTCCGCGGCGCGGAGGTGGAACTGATTCTGCGCTTTGAGCAGGATTTTCCCGACGCGAAGGTGGTCAAACTGGAGCGCAACTATCGTTCCACACAGCCGATTCTGGACGCGGCGCACAAAGTGATCCAGGAAAACACCCTCCGCGCGCCCAAAAAACTCTGGACGGAGCGCACTGAGGGGGCGCCCATCACCTTCACGCAGGCGATAGACCAGGAAGACGAAGCGCGAATTGTGGCGGACTACATTCTCCAGCAGGTGCGTCAGGGCAAGCGCCGTTTCAAAGATTTCGCGGTTCTATATCGCACGAACGCCCAGTCGCGCGCCTTTGAGGACCGCTTTCTGCGAGAACGAATCCCCTATCGCCTTGTGGGCGCGCTACGGTTCTATGACCGCCGTGAAATCAAAGACCTGCTGGCATACCTGCGCGTGGTGGTCAATCCCGACGATTCGGTGAGCCTCAAGCGCATCATTAATGTGCCGCCGCGCCAGATTGGGCAAAGCACGCTCAGCGCGGTGCAGGCACACGCCGCTGAATGGGGCATCAGTCTCTATCAGGCTCTCAATGACCCGCGCCTGCTGTCCACTTTCGCCCCTAAAACGCTCCAGGCGGTTCAGCAGTTTGTGCTACTAATAGAGGATTTGCGCGCGTTTGCGCGCCGCCATAGCCTCACCGCCACCGTCAAACGCCTGCTGGAGAGTTCAGGCTATCTCGCCTGGCTGGAGCAGAAGGGCGACGCCGACTCGCTGGATCGGGCGGGCAACCTGCGCGAGTTCGTGACGGTGGTGGAAGGATTTGAGCGCAAACTGCAAGATGAGGAGGAGACCCCTGAAGACGCTTTGAACGCCTTCCTGCAACATATCGCGCTCATTTCAGACATCGACACGCTGGACGACAGCCGCGACCAGGTGGTGCTGATGACCTTCCACGCAGCTAAAGGGCTGGAGTTCCCTGTGGTGTTTCTGGTGGGGTTGGAACAGGGGATTATTCCGCATGCGCTGAGCGAGACGCCGCGCGATATCGAAGAAGAGCGGCGCCTGCTCTATGTGGGGATAACCCGCGCGATGGACGAACTGCATCTGCTCTGCGCCCGTGAACGCTCCGTGTACGGCTCACGCAAGTCGACAGTTCCCTCGCCCTTCCTGCGGGCGTTGAGCGATATTTCTATGCCCTCCCTCTTCCAGCTGCGCTATGGCGGCGCGAAACCCAGCCCGCTTCAGTGGACGCCTCCCCATCGCCGTCCCGAATCGCAAAAACCCGCGTCTGCCAAGCCTGCGCCGTTCCTGCCCGGTCAGCGCGTGCATCATCCCCAGCACGGCTACGGGATTGTCGTGCGCACGCAAGAGCATGTGGTCACGGTGATGTTCCCCGGTGGCAAGGGCTTGATGTCGTTCCCCCTGCAGAATTGCCCGCTGGAAGAGGCGTAGGCGCGTTTTTGAGCGGCTCCAGTTCCCCTTGCAAAATCCTCCTGCCATCGGGTATCCTATACCCTTGCAAGAAACGAACCCAAAAAGCGAGGTGCTACGATGAATCAGGCTACTTTGAACACAATCGCGGAGCCTTACCTCAAGAAAGACATTCCGGAGTTTCGTCCGGGCGACACCGTGCGCGTGCATGTGCGCGTGGTGGAGGGCAACAAGGAGCGTACCCAGATTTTTGAAGGCGTGGTGATTGCCCGCAAGCACGGCGGGATTGCCGACACCATTACGGTGCGCAAGATTTCGTATGGTGTGGGTGTGGAGCGCACCTTCCCGATTCACTCGCCGACCGTCGCGAAGATTGAGGTAGTGCGCAAAGGCAAGGTGCGCCGTGCGAAGCTACACTATCTGCGCAACCTGTCGAGCAAAGAGGCGCGCCTGAAAGAGGACATGAGCCGCTGATGGAGTCGTTCGCGCCCCCGTCGGGACCACTCACCTGGATTGAGACGCTGGCGCGTCTGCCGGTGGCGACTGTCGTCTTCACGATGGCGGTCTGCATTGTGCTACGGCTCGCCATCGAGCCGCTGCACAGGCGCCCCTTCGCCCGCTTCGTGAGCAACTTTCTGGATGCCGGCATCTATGCCGGCATCCTCGTGTACCTGATTATTCGTCCTTACCTCGTTCAGCCGTTCTACATCCCTTCCGAGTCGATGGTGCCGACCCTGCAAGTGGGCGATGTGGTGATGGTGGGCAAATATTCCTATCGGTTCAGCGAGCCGAAGCGGTTCGATATTGTGGTGTTCCGCGCGCCCGATTGGGCGCTCAACCCGTGGCAAACGCCCGGCAAAACCGATTTCGTGAAACGCCTTATCGGCTTGCCAGGCGATGTGATCGAAATCAAAGCGGGCGAGGGGCTTTATCTCAACGGCAAGCGCATCGAAGAAAAGTATATTAGCGGTATCCCTCAGTATTCGATGAAAATCATCGACGGCATCGTTTACGAATACAACGATTTCGGGGATGTGTGGAAAGGCGGACCGAACATGAATCGGGTTCCCGTGGTCGACGACGCGGAGCGCGAGCGCGTCCTCCGAACGCCTTCACAGCCCATCCCGAAAGGCAAGTATCTCATGCTGGGCGACAACCGCAACGGCAGCAGCGACAGCCATCACTGGGGGCTGCTGGACGCCAATCGGGTGGTGGGCAAAGCGCTGTTTGTGTTCTGGCCGCCTTCGAGGATTGGTCCTG
>CAZQPV010000112.1:5712-7834 GCA_964595265.1 uncultured Fimbriimonadales bacterium | reverse complement strand
CGCCCGATTTTGCCCGCTCCGAACTGAAGCGCCCGCATGCTCAGTCGCCCGTGATACCGAAATTGAACAGCACGGTCAACAGGTCGGCATCGTCCACCACACCGTCGCCGTTCAGGTCAGCCTCATGGGCGCCTGTCTGCCCGAAAGCAAACAACACGGCAAGCAGGTCGGCATCGTCGATCACATTGTCGGCATTGATATCGCCGTTGACAAGGTTGAACACCAGCCCCGACACATCCGCGTTCAGCGACACATTTCGCACCTTCCGCACCAGACTGGTGGGCGCCCGCACGGCGATATCCACTGTGCCCGAACGAATGTTGGTGTAGGTCGTGAACGCGCCAGTGCTATTGGTGAAGAAAGTGCGCGTGTAGAGCAGGTTCGTGCTTCCCGTTTCGAGGATTCGCATCTCGAAGGGCACGGTTTGCAGATTCTGTCGGTCAAAATTGATTCGCCCCGAGATGTTGCGTCGCACAGGAGTGTAATCAGTAATCAGCACATCATACCAGCCTCCTGCGCGCCCGCCAGAATAACTGAACCCTTCCACCCGGATGTAGTAAACTCCTGCAGGCAGGTTCGTCAATGCCACTCGTGAGGTGAAGGGGTTGAAGGGATCATGGGGGTCGTCGTCGTTGCTTGCGATTGGGTTGAAAGCGTCATTGTAGACCGTGACGATGGTGTCTGTTGCGCCGTAAGTGCGCACCGTAAGGTTGCCTGCGCCTATCTCGATGCGGTAGTAATCCAGATCGGTCTGGCGATAGGTCAGAAAGGCGTTGGGTATCCAGGTGAAATCGTCTGCAAGGGCGCCCATCTCCGTCGCCGTCCCGAAGGTGTCGTTGGAGCCATCGACTTCGTAGGGGTCGTAATCAGGGGCGGTACTGCCATCAAACACGCGCAGTGTGTAGCGCAGGCGCGCCAGATCTCCTGAACCCACGATACTTCGCACCTGAATCAGGTAAGTACCCGCGCTGAGCGTCCGCGTAATCCCCGAATCCGTGTTGGTGAAAGAGGTATCCCGATTGCCCAGATTGTTATTGTTAGGCACATCGTCGTCGTTTTCCTGAATCAGCGTGCCGGAAGCGGTATAAATCCCCACCACAGAATCGAAGGTCGTATCCACACGCACGGTGTAGGTACCCGATTGAGGCACCGTAAATCGGTACCAGTCCACATCTCCATCGGGGTTAATCAGAGCGCGTACCACCACCATGCGGCGGGTTCCTGACTGCACCCCTATAGTCCCAATGTCATTCGCTAACTCGACAACATCGTTGCTTTCCTGTTCGCTCAAAATGGCAATCTGCGGCGGCTGTGCAATTATTGTGCCCCACAGCAGCCCCAAACAGCCCAAGAGAACGCCTCGTCTCCACATAGGTCTGGCTCCTTTCCGTACCCATATTATAGCACACTTCCTGCCTAAAGCAGCCCGCGCTCTCGAAAACTGGTAAAAACGCCATCGCCGATAATGATGTGGTCTAACAGCTCAATCCCCAGCAGGTGTCCTGCCTCCTGGAGGCGTTTTGTAACGGCGATGTCTTCGGGGCTGGGGGTGGCGTCGCCGCTGGGGTGGTTATGCACCGCAATCCAGCACGCGGCGCCCTCACGAATGAGAACCCGATAAACCTCGCGCGGATGCACCAGACTGCTGTCCAAGGTGCCGATGGAGATGGTTTCGATGCGCATCACGCGGTTTTTGATATCCAGCAGGAGCGCGATAAAATGCTCGCGCCGTTCCGCGACCAGATTCAGGCGTAGCAGGTTATACACATCTTCTGGGGAGCGAATTTGGGGGCGCTCCTGATAGGTGCTAAGCGCCACGCGTCGCCCCAGTTCCATCGCGGCGGCAATCTGAGTGGCTTTGGCTAACCCCATGCCTTTGATTTGGGCTAGCTCGCGGACGCTGGCATGCATCACGCCGCGCAACCCGTTGAACTCGTTGAGCAGGCGCTGGGCAAGCTGCAAAGCCGACTGTTGCGCAGTGCCCGTGCGCAACAGGATCGCCAGCAGTTCATGCTCACGCAACGCTTGCGCGCCCCAGTGCGCCAGCTTCTCGCGCGGGCGCTCGTCAGGGGGCAGTTCCCGAATCGTTTTGTAGAGATTGCTCATCAGAACCACCTTTTGA
>CAZQPV010000112.1:0-5612 GCA_964595265.1 uncultured Fimbriimonadales bacterium | reverse complement strand
TATTTCTGCACCGCGTCCTGCAGCTTGCGGATGGCGCGCGATTCCAGCTGGCGCACGCGCTCTTTGCTTAATCCCAGTCGCCTGCCCACCTCTTCCAGGCTCAGGCTGCCCTCATCGGTCAGCCCGAAACGGAGCGCCAGCACCGTGCGCTCTTTCTCGTTCAGCACGCGCTCCATCAGCGTCTGCAGGTCTAACTGCTCTTCCCATTCCGCAAGTTCCTGTGCGGCAATCAGGTCTGCCAGCACCGTCTCCTCGCCGTCATGGATGGGCATCTCCAGCGAGATGGGGTTCGCCACCGAGTGCATCAGGTCGCGCACCTGGTCGGGGGAAAGTCCTGTGCGTTCTGCGACTTCCTGAACGGTGGGTTCGCGCCCCAGTTCTTGCTGCAGGACGGCGCTTGCCTGGCGCACCTGGTGAAGCGCCCGGGTCAGGTAGATGGGCACGCGGATGAGCGCTGCCTGCTCTTGCAGCGCGCGGGCGATGGCGCGGCGAATCCACCAGCTGGCGTAGGTACTGAAGCGCCTGCCCCGGTCGGGGTCAAACAGCTGCGCCGCACGCAACAACCCCAGATTGCCCTCCTGAATCAGGTCCGAGAAGGGCAGCCCGCGCCCCACATAGTGCTTGGCGATGGAAAGCACCAGCCGCAGGTTGGACTGAATCAGCTTCTCGCGTGCCTGTTCGTCGCCTTGCCGCGCCCGACGCGCCAGCTCCATCTCTTCTTCAGGAGTCAACAGGGGATAGCGCGCCGCCGTGGTCGCCCACCAGTGAACCGTGTCCTCCAGCATCTCCTTGTCTAACTCCTCTATCTCGCGGTCCGCCTGATGGGTGATACGACGGAACTCCGCCTCGGCAGCCTCCGCTTCGGAAACCACTTTTACCCCCGCCGATTCCAGCATCGCAAACAGGGTTTCCAACTGATCGGGTTCCAGCCACTCATCGGGCAGGTGGGCTAACAGCTCTTCCACCGTGAGGTAGCCCTGTTCTCTGGAGCGAATCACCAGTTCCTGCAGGCTCTCATCAAAAAAGCGGTCGTCCATCATTGCAATCCATGCCTCCTTGGGTCAGGAATTAGATTCGCGGCTCGGCTGGAGATTCCTGCTGTGGGAGGCGTGTTTCAATTCCTTGAGCAAGCGCCAGTATTCCTCGTTGTAGTCGCCTGCTCGCTTGAGTTCCTCGAGGCGCAATTTTTTGGTGTGCTGTTCCATTCGCTGGAGACATCCTTCTACCACTTCGCTGGAAAGGGCAGGAGTCTCCTGGAGCAGGAGAGCCGTGAGTAATTGCTTCAGGGCTTCCGATTCGGCTGAGTCGACCAGTGTGCGCCCCTCCACAGGCGTCTCACCTTCTATTCGGCTCTGGAGCCATGTCGCCAGCTGGGCATGCTCTGGATTTGCCCAGCGCAGATGGGACAGATGCGTCGCCACCCTTTTCTGATAACGGGGGTGGAGTAGGGCGCGCAGGACGGTACGCTCCGCCTCTTGCAAGCCTCTGGGGGCACGAAGCTCAGTGCGTGGGCGCGTTTCCGGGGGCGGGTTTTCGGAAGCAGGGCGCGGCGTCTGGCGCGAGGCGCGTTGCATGCGACGCTGAATCTGGCGCACCTGATTCTGCAGGGTCTCCAGCACGACTGGCGCGCTCAGGGTGGCGGTGGGGCTAAACGGCACAAGGCGCTCCAGACACGCCAGGCGCTCTACCTCGCTGGGCACACGCGCCACCCACTGCAACGCCTCCTCCAGCAGCTGGGTTCGGGCGGCAACCTCCAGTTCCGTGGGCTGGGTGGCGTTCGCCTCCTTGAGGCGGCTCTGCACAATCTGCTCCAGCCCAAACAGTGCCAGGGGGCTTGCGCGTTGCAAGCACTGATTCAGCGCCTCCGCTCCGTGCTGGCGGAGCAGGCTATCGGGGTCTTCACCTTCGGGAAGCAGCACCACAAAGGTGGGGATACCCGCCTCCATGAGGACCTCGCCAGCACGCAGGGTCGCCCGAACGCCCGCCGCATCCGAATCGTACATCAGATAGACCCGATCCACGAGGCGCTTGAGCCGCTGGGCATGGCCTTCCGTGAACGCGGTGCCCAGCGTCGCAATCGAGTGGGTAAAGCCGTACTGGTGGAGCATAATCAGATCCAGGTAGCCTTCCACAACCAGCGCGGCGCGTTGCTTCAGGATTTCCCCCCGTGCCAGATGCCAGCCATAAAACAGGTTGCGCTTCTCAAACAGGGGGGTTTCGGGGCTATTGAGGTATTTGGGTTCGTCGCTGCCCATCGTGCGGGCGCCGAACGCCACAACGCGCCCGCCTGCGTCGTGAATCGGGAAGGTGATGCGGTTGCGGAAGCGGTCATAGTAGCCGTTGCGTCCCGCTTCTACCAAGCCAGCGGTGCGCGCCTCTTCCAGCGATATCTGGTGTTTCTGCAGGAAGCGCACCAGATAGTCCCATCCGTCGGGTGCAAAGCCGAGTTCGAAGCGTTCTATGGTTTCTGGGGTTAGTCGGCGCGCTTGCAGATACTGGAGCGCTTCGGGGGTGCGCCTCAGGCACTGGCGGTAATAGAAATGGGCGGCGTACACGATGCGATAGAGCCGCTCGCGGGAGTCGTCGGGTTCGGCGCGTGCGGTGTCTCGCTCGGTCATCTCGATTCCAGCGCGTTCGGCAAGGCGACGCAGCGCGTCGCGGTAGCTAAGCCCCTCAATGCGCATCAGAAAGCCAATCGCGTCGCCTGAAGCGCCGCAGCCAAAGCAATGAAAGCGGTTCAGCGCAGGACTGACGAAAAACGAAGGGGTTTTTTCAGTATGGAACGGGCAGAGCGCCTTGAAGTTTCTGCCTGCCCGTTCCAGAGGGACATACTCTGAGACCAGTTCTACGAGGTCAATCTGGTTCAGGATTTCCTCGCGCAGGTTGCGCATAGGCGGCGACCGCCTCCATCAGATGGCGGGACCAGCCGCGCCGCCGCCCCATTTACCGCCGCCTCCGCCGCCTGGCGCTCCGGGCATGCCAGGCGCCGAGGGGGGTGGGGGTGCGCCGCCGGGCTGACCACCAAACATGCCCGGCCCCTGCTGACCGCCTTGCTGACCGCCAAGCCCCACAAAGCCCGGACCCGTGTTGGGAATGCCCGCCGCCACAAAGATGCCGGTGACCTTGTTGGTCTTTGTGTCAAACTGGAAGGCAATCCCCATGCGGTTGTAGCGGATGACCGCCACATTGCCCGACATGGCGTGTTCGTCGGGGTAGCCATACGCCAGCACCACCGACCGATAAGTGGATCCCAGCCCGATACCGCGGGCGGTGCGCACATTCTTGTCGGGTTTGATTCCATAGGCGCTAATCTGCACCACGCGCCCGTCGCGGTTCACCTGGAAGAGGTAGGTGGAACCGCCCTTCACCCGATAGACATACACCATCTCGGTCTCGATGCGGGTCTGGGTGTTGCCGGCGCCCCCGCCCGTCTGGGGACCGCCTGGACCACCGAAGCCCGGAGGACCGCCTGACGGACCAGGCAAGCCGCCGTCGCCGAACTCACCCCCACGCCCGCCCGTCTGACCGGACGACTGACCCGCGCCGAACTCCTGAATCTGCATCTGAGTAGATGCAATCATCGTGGGATTGCCAAACTTTTTCAGCACCGCCGAGACGGGGCTGAACACCCGAATCCCCAGCAGCGACACCTCAGGACGCGGGCGCGTTTGTGCCGTTAAGGCGAGGCTGAGCGCCACGACGCCCGTCGCCACAATCGCCATACTCCATCTTTTTCGCATAGCGTTTGCCTCCGATACGGTATAGTAATTCGGCAGGGCGTTCGCGTCTCCTGCTGTTTTCGGAGCGCCCTGACCCTTAATTATAGACGATGCGAGCGCGAAAAAGTGCCCTTTACTGGGGCGTGCGGATTCTTTTCTGGATTCTGGCGCTGGTCGGGCTGATTTACGGGTTCTGGTATCTCCCGACGCGCCCGGAATCGGTCTCTATCGAGTTTGTGCCATGAAAGTCGGATTGCTTGGTTTTCCACAAAGTGGCTGTACGACTTTGTTTGAGGCGCTTTCGGGCGGTCAGGCGCGCGAGGGCGTCGCCAGCGTGCCGATTCCGGACCCGCGTCTGGACGCGCTGGCGCGGCTGGCGGGGGCGAAAAAAGTCGTGCCTGCCGCGCTTGAATGGCACGACGACCTGCCCCCATGGTACCCCGACAAGCCGGAAACAGTGCGCCAGACGCTCAGTGTCGCCCGCCAGATGGACGCCCTCGTGGTGGTACTGCGCGCCTTTGAGAGCCCCTACGCCCCCTACCACGCGCCTGTAGACCCCGCGCGCGACCTGCGATTCTGGCTTGATGAGTTCGCTCTGAACGACCTGCAGGTGATTGAAAATCGGCTGGAGCGTTTGAAGAAACTGTTTCAGTCGCACAAGGAGAGCGCACTGGACAAAGCCGAAGCGGGGGTGCTGGAGCGCATGGCAGCCCAGCTCCACGAAAGCGGTACGCTGGAAGGGGTAGAAGTTCCTAAAGAGCTGGAAGGGCGCATGCGCGGCTACGGGATGCTGACTCGCAAACCGCGCGTGATTGCACTGAACCTCAACGAGAGCGCACTGGGCAACGATACGGCGCTACTGGAACCGTTTCAGCAACTCACCACCCTACCGATTGTGCCGCTCTGCGCGACCTTTGAGCGCGACCTGATTCAGCTCCCCGAAAGCGAACGCGCTGAGTTTTTGCAGATGGTCGGGCTGGAGGCACCGCGCTTGCCGCTCTTGATTCAAACGGTCTACCAGCAGCTGCATGTGCAGGTGTTCTACACGGTTGGCGCCGATACACGAGCATGGCTCCTGCCGATTGGGGGCACGGCGCTGGACGCAGCAGGGGTCATCCACTCGGATATCGCGCGGGGATTTATTCGGGCTGAAGTGTGCCACGCCGACGAGGTGATTGCCGCTGGCGGGTGGCAAAACGCCCATAAAGCCCACAAAGTGCGCCTCGAAGGCAAAGATTATTGTCTGCGCGACGGGGATGTGATTCATGTGCGGTTCAATCTCTGACGAATCCCGCATAGGGTATAATAAACACGGCGATAACTCGCCGAAAGGAGGCTGATGACGATGCGATTCAAAGCATTACTGGCTTTTACGGCAGCATGCGCCCTCTTTGCGGGCGCGCAGGCGCAGACATGGTTCGAACAAGGCGATGCAGGCGATTTGCCTGAAACCGCCCAGTCAACGGGAAGTGGTCCGCTCAGCGATATCCAGGGCACCCTCGACACGAATGATGTGGATATGTACGCGATCTACATCAGCGACCCTGCGAGCTTTAGCGCCAGCACAGTGGGCGGCGCATCGTGGGACACCCAGCTCTTCCTTTTTGACGCGGACGGTAAGGGCGTCGTTTCAGAAGACGACACAGGAGGACTCCAATCCACCATCAACAACACGAACAACTGTATCCTGGGCCCTGGGCTTTATTACCTCGCCATCACGCGCTATAACAAGGATCCGCTGGGATGCAACGATGGCGGATTATGGTCAACCAACGATAACAACTGTCCGAATGGTCCCGAAAGCACCTCACGGGTGGCAAGCTGGACGACCAGTACCTCCGCGGCTGGCACATACACAATCATCCTGACCGGTGTCCAGGGAGCCGCTGCAGG
>CAZQPV010000111.1:2842-7928 GCA_964595265.1 uncultured Fimbriimonadales bacterium | reverse complement strand
TGCAGATGGCGTGCGCCCGGAATATGCCCCTCCCGATACTCCATCGCGGAACGCACATCGAGCAGCAGCGCTTCACCCTGCTGTGCCATACGGCGCGCCGCTTCGGGCGTCAGACTCTGCACCGAGTCGTCGCCCCAGCGTGCTATCGCCTCCTGCACCGGATAGTAGCCGAGAATGGCGTCCAGCCCCACCCGAATCAGCCCACGCACCAGCGACTCCACAGATTCGGGTTCACTCAACAGCACAATCGGTTTGTCGTAGGGCACGAGCCAGCCCGCCCATGTGGAAAACTGACGCCCTGCAGGGATGTTGAACGCACCGCGTACATGGTGCTTCGCGAACGCCTGATGCGGGCGCGTGTCGATCAATACGGCTCCCTGCGTCTGAGCCTGTCGTACCGCCTCTTCCGAGAGGCGCGCCGGTCTGGGAACCTCAAATAGCAGGGGCATCCCATCGCGATTGAGCTGTTTCATACGGGCGAAATAGGTGGGCGGCTCGGGTTGATCCTGGAGCAGCTCGCTAACGAACGCCTTCGCTTCCTGCCCCTGGGTATATTTGGCCCACCACGCGAAATGGCGCTCATAGCCCACGGTGGTGGCGGGCAGTGCGCCCAGCGCCTTCCCACATGCCGAGCCTGCCCCATGCCCGGGCCAGATTTGCACAAAATCGGGCAGGTTCAGCAACTTTTCACAAAGGGAGCGGTACTGGAGGTACGCACCCTGCTCCGCCGTGCCAAGCTGACCCACTGCCTGCTCCAGCAAATCGGGGCGCCCCAGGTCGCCCACAAACGCGAAATCGCCCGTGATGACCGCAATTGGCGCTTCTGCTTGAGAGGAGGCATAAATCACAAAGCTGATGTGTTCAGGGGTGTGCCCTGGAGTATGGAGCGCCTGTACGCGCAGGTTGCCAATCGCCCAGGTGTCGCCGTCTTTGAGCCAGCGCACCGAGAAGCCTTCCAAACCTCGGTAGCGCCACTCGTCATCACCCTCATCGGAGAGGTAGAGGGTCGCGCCCGTGAGTTTCGCCAGCGCCCGCGCGCCCGACAAAAAGTCGGCGTGAATATGGGTCTCTCCAACGGCGACAATCCGCAGTCCCCAGCGCTCTGCCTCCGCAAGATAGACATCAATATCGCGGCGGGGGTCCACCACCATCGCCTCGCCTGAAGCCGGGCAGCCAAACAGATACGACGCCTGCGCCAGCCCGTCTTCATAAATCTGGCGAAAAATCATTTCTCAGCACCCCATCGGGTTACGATCCGTAGCACAGCCTCGCCACAGCGATAGAAATTGGGCAGGATCAGGCTCTCGGTGTTGGAGTGTATATCGGCAGCGCCTGTGGGAAACACAAGGCACTCGACGCCGTACCCGCTAAACACATTCGCGTCGGAGCCACCGCCTGTGCGCGTGAGCTTCGCCTCAATGCCCATTTCGCGCATCACCGCAAGCGCCAGTTTCGCAATCGGAGCGTCCGGCGACACGCGCACCGCATCAAAGGTCTTCTCAAACTTGAACTCCACCCTGCCCTCCATCTGTTCGGCGACCTGCTGGCAGACAGTGCGCCATCGGTTCATCAGCGCTTCCACGCGGGCAGGGTCAAAACTGCGGAACTCGCCCACCAGTTTGACCTGATCGGGCACGATGTTCATCGCTTTACCGCCCTCAATCACGCCGATGTTCGCCGTCGTCTCGGGGTCCAGGCGTCCCCACTCCATCTGGGCAATCGCTTTGCTCGCCATCCAGATAGCGTTGCGCCCTTTTTCGGGTTCCGCGCCCGCGTGCGCTGGCTTGCCATAAAACGCCACTTCAAACTTCCAGTGTGTGGGAGAGTGCGTGAAAATCTCTTCGGGGGTTTCGCGCCCATCCACGACCAGCCCCGTTTTCGCCGTGATTCTGGACGGGTCTAACGCCTTCGCGCCCAGCAGCCCTTTCTCCTCACGGATGGTGAACGCCACCTCCAGCGGCGGATGGGGGAGATTGCGCTCCTTGAGGGTCTGCAGCACTTCCAGAATAATCGCGACGCCTGCCTTATTATCGGCGCCCAGAATGGTGGAACCGTCGGTGCGGATGCGATCGCCGTCGCGCACAATCTTGATTCCAGCGGTGGAGGCAACGGTATCCAGATGGGAGTTCAACAGCAACGGCGGGGCGTTCCGCGTGCCCTTGAATTTGGCAATCACATTCCCGCCTGTGCCGCCGATTTTCTGGCTGGCATTATCGATTTCCACACTTTCCGCGCCCAGCTGGCGCAGGCGCTCCGCCACCCACTGGCAGGCTTCCGCCTCGTTTTCAGCGCCCGTATCGAGCGCCACCAGCTGCAGGAAGGTCTCGGTCATGCGCTCGCGGTTAATCTGGAACTCTACAGCCTGTGCATGGAGCGCAATCACCAGAACCCAGTAAAAGTGCCACAATACCTGTCTCATCGCACGCTCCTCCTTGTGGGAGAGTATACCCCCGAATTGAGAAGTTTCGGGTATAACTTGACGCCTATGCGTGGGCGGGACTGGGCATGGTTGGGCTGGAGCGCGGCGTATCTGGGGCTTCAGATCGGCACGCCTCTGATACAGGTACCGCTGGAGTGGGTGCGCCCCGCAACCCTTGTTAGCACGCTCTTCTGGATGGCGACCGTGCTGGGATTGTTGTTCAGCCTGGCGCGGTTGCTGGAGGGCCGGCGCTGGCTGGCGCCCGTGCTGCTGGTGGGGGGCGCGCTGGCATGGATGGTGAGTCTGGAAATTCCCGCATGGCTAGGCTGGTCGGCTCAACACACCCCTCCGATGTGGGCGCAAGCGGTGTGGCGCGGCGTGTCGGGCTACTGGCTGATGTTGAGCGCGGTGGGGCTGGGCGCCATCGTCTCGTGGGTGATACGGGAGAAGAACCTGCTCGTGCCTGCGGTGCCGCTGGCGGCAGCCATCGATGTGCTGACGGTGTTGGCACCAGGGGGTGCGGTGCGCCAGATCGTAGAGAAAGCCCCAGAAGTGGTGGAAAAAGCCTCCGTCGCGATTACAGCGGCGCCTTCTGCGGCGGGCGAAGTCGGGCGCGTGATGCCCGTGGCGCTGATTGGCGTGGGCGACTTTGTGTTTCTGACGCTTTATCTCACCTGCCTGTATCGGTTCGGGTTGCGCGTGCGGGCGACGGCAATCGGGCTGTTTCTGGTGCTGTGGGGCTATCTCATGGTGGTGGCGTTCGGTGTTGTACCTGCGCTGCCGGGCTTGGTGCCGATGGCAATTGTGGTGCTGGGCGTGAACTGGCGGGAGTTTCAGCTCTCCCGCCAGGAGAAGGTCGCCAGCCTGCTGACCGTGGGGATGGTGCTGGGGCTTATCGGGTGGCTTTTCTGGCGGTAGCGCTGCGCCGACGCATCAGTGTGCAGAGTCCACCCATCAGCACGGCGAAGGAGGCAGGTTCCGGCACGGTATCCAGTAGCCATGCTTCGCCCCGGTCCGTCAGGGAGTTATAGCCGAACCCTACGATATAGCGTCCGTCGGGGGAAATGGCATACGCGGCAATCAGCAGCGACTCAGGCGCCAGAAGATTCTCGTAAACGAGGTTCAGGTCTTCCCAGCCGACGCCCTCGCGCCAGCGCACCGCCACATGGTCATTCGTTTCGGTGCTGGCTTGCCCCACGATGATGGAGCCATCGGCAGAGACTGCCCGTGCTTCCGAATAAGAGCCGCCCGGCAGCGTGCCCAGCAGCACATGCCCGGTTTCGGGCGTCCAGCGAAACGCCTGCGCCTGCGAACCTGTTCCCGAACGCCCCACGACCACTCTGCCGTCTGCAGAGACCGCAAAGGCAATACCGCTATTGCCACCGGAAATATCTTCCACACCGTCGGGTGTCCAGCGGACGGCGTAGGTGCGGTTCACATCGCCTGCTGCTCCCACCACGACCTGCCCATTCGCGGAAACAGCGGTCGCATCGCTGAGCGTTGCGTTTGCAGGGAGCGGCAGGGTGACCGTGCCCCCCTCGGCGCTCCAGCGAAAGGCGCGCTGGCGTCCCTGCCCAGCGAGAGCTGTCCCACCACCACGCTCCCATCTGCAGAGACGCCATAGGCGGTACTCCAGCGCACATCCGAGGGCATAGGCAGCGCTTCCATCGTGCCGTTCGCCCAGCGGTAAGCGCGAAAACGGTTTGCCGTATCGTAAGAATAACCCACCACCACGCTCCCATCCGCCGAAACGCCGTGGGCATAGCTCCGGTTGCCGCCAAGCGTGCCCAGCGAGACCATGCCCGTCGCCGCGGTCCAGCGAAACGCTGTGGCTGCGGAGCCACTTGTGTCCAGAGATACGCCCACCACCACCTGACCGTCCGCTGAAACCGCATACGCCTCGCTCATGTCGCCGCCTGGTAAAACGCCGAGCCATGTCAGAGTCTGGGAAAATGCCGAATACAGCGTCGCAAACACCGACAGTACGATGACTCCTGTACGAAAAGATGATCGCCGCATCTTTTTATCCTCCTTCCGTATGAGTAGCAATCTCGTAAAATTGCCTGTGTTTTCGACTGGTGAAAAGTGCGTTCAGGTTCCCGTGTCTGCCTTCTCGGTGGCGGCGACTGCCATGCGCAGGGAGTTCAAACCGTTTTCTTCCGTGATGCGACGGGGGTGCTGGGGGTTCTCCAGATAGGCGAGCTGGTCGGTCAGCATCGCCCGCAACAGCTGCCCGTAGAGATGCATCTTCTGGTTTTCCAGCCCCCAGCGCATCTCGATCATCTGGTAGAGGTCGCGCTCCTGAAAGCGTGAGCGCGCAAGGCGGTCTTTGCCCCCGTATACCGCGCTCACATCCAGCAGGGCGTTGGGGAAAATCTCGCACAGCTGGCGGGTCTGCGCTTCGTCCACCACGGCGTGGAGATGCACGCGCGTCGGAATCCACTCATAGAGCGTGACATCGCCCAGCTCAAAAACGAACCGCATCTCCTGCCGATCCATCCGCCCTACCTGATGGAAGCCGTGATAGAAGTTCACCAGCACATCCGCGCGGTAGCGCACGGCGCACTGCACCTGCTCCTCCACGCCGCTGCTGGAGCGCAACCCGCGCTGGGCGCTCACCACCTCGCCCGCGCCCAGCCAGCCCTCAAACAGGTCAAAGAAATGCAC
>CAZQPV010000111.1:0-2742 GCA_964595265.1 uncultured Fimbriimonadales bacterium | reverse complement strand
CGCTTGCCAAACCCCGCGCGCACCAGCTTGAAGAGCCACTTCTGCTCTTCGGGTGGGAGTCGGTCAGGCACGGGCGTCAGGCGCACTATCGCCGAATCGACTTCGGGTTTGGGGTAGAACGCATCCGCGGGCACGCGCCCCAGATACTCCGCCTCGGTGTGATATTGCACAAACACCGACAGCGCCCCGTAGGCGGGCGTGTTGGGGCGCGCCGTGAGCCGTTCCGCCACCTCTTTCTGCACCGTCAACACAATCAGGCTCAGATACTCTTTCGCCTTCAGCAGATGCTCCAGCAGGGGCGAAGTGATGGAGTACGGAATGTTCGCCGCCACCTTTGCCTGCGTTTCCCCGCGCAGTAGGTGGGGCACAGGCTGGCTCAGCGCGTTCGCCTGAATCAGGGTGATGTTTTCGTAGCCTCCTTCCTCAATCACGCTTTGCAGGATGGCAACCAGCCGCGCGTCCACTTCCACCGCAATCACGCGCCGCACGCGCGGCGCCATCATGAGCGTGAGCGCGCCCAGCCCCGGACCAATCTCCAGCACCACATCGGTCTCCTCCAGGCGCGCCGCCTCCAGCACACGCTCGGCAACACGCCGATCCGTCAAAAAGTTCTGACCCCACCCCTTAGAGGGGCGCACGCCAAAATCGTCCAGCCACGCCCGAATCTGCCTTACCGAAAAAGGATTCACCATGTTCATAGGGTACAATTCCATCCACCTATGAGCATACCCGAAAACGCGCGACTTCAAGCGGAAGTTCTGATTCAGGCACTGCCTTACATCCAAAAGTGGAGAGGCTCTGTTTTTGTGATCAAATATGGCGGCGCCGCGATGGTGGAGAACGGGCTGGCCGCACAGGTGATGCAGGACATCGTGCTGATGCACTGCGTGGGCATTCGCCCGGTGATTGTGCATGGCGGCGGTCCCGAAATCTCCGAAGCGATGAAGCGCCTGGGCAAGCAACCTACCTTCGTGCAGGGCTTGCGCGTGACCGACGCCGAAACGATGGAGATTGTGGAGATGGTGCTGACAGGCAAGACGAACCGTCGGCTGGTCAGCGCGATTCATCAGCAGGGCGGGCGCGCCGTCGGGCTTTCTGGAAAAGACGGCAACCTGCTGATGGCACGCAAGGTGGAGAGCGAAGTGGACCTCGGCTTCGTGGGCGAGGTGGAAGAGGTTCATCCCAGCATTCTGCACTCCCTTCTGGAGGCGGGCTATATCCCTGTGGTCGCGCCGATTGGCGCTGGACGCGAGGGCGAAAGCTACAACCTGAACGCCGACCATGTGGCGGGCGTGCTGTCTGCACAGCTCGGCGCCGCCAAACTGATTTTGATGACCGATGTGCCTGGCGTCCTCAGCGACCCTGAAGACCCCAACTCGCTCATTTCGGAACTGACGCGCGAGCAGGCGCAGAAAATGATTGAAGCAGGGCGCGTCGGCGGGGGGATGATTCCCAAACTGCAGGCGTGCCTCACCGCACTGAAGGGTGGCGTACCCCGTACTCACATCATCGATGGGCGCATCCCACACGCCCTGCTAATTGAGGTCTTCACCGACACAGGGATTGGCACGATGGTGCGCTAAGGAGCCACGGAATGGCGCAGGCGCTGACACGCATACGGCTCAACGGTTTCAAAACCTTCGCCCAGCGTACGGAGGTGGAACTCCAGCACGCGCTTACCGCGATTGTCGGTCCCAACGGCTGCGGCAAAAGCAATCTTGTGGACGCGATTCTGTGGGCGCTGGGCGAACCCAGCGTGCGCACCCTGCGCGCGGCAAACGCGACCGAAGTGCTTTTCAACGGCTCCGCATCCGCCAAGCCGATGGGGCTGGCAGAGGTCTCGCTCTGGTTCAATAATGAATCGCGCTGGCTCCCCCTCGATGTGGATGAGGTGCAAATTACGCGCCGCCTCTACCGCTCGGGCGAATGGGAGTGCTGGATTAACAAAACCCCAGCCCGCCTGCGCGATGTAGCAGACCTGTTTGCGGGCACGGGGCTGGGACGCGGCGGCTACGCGATCGTCGGACAGGGCGATATCGAGGCGTTTCTGAACGCCGACCCCGAAAGCCGACGCCTCTGGCTGGAAGAGGTGGCAGGCGTGAGTCTCTACCGCCAGCGGCGCAAGGAGGCTCTGCGCGACCTGGAGGTGGCGCAGCTCCATCTCAAGCGCGTGGAAGATGTGATGCGCGAGTTAGACCGCCAGCGCGAGCCAATGCGCGAGCAAGCCGAACGCGCCCTGCTCTACCGCGAACTGCAAGCTCAGCTGCGCCAGCGCGAACGCCAGCGGCTCCTGTACGACTGGCACAGCCTGCACACGCAACTGCACCGCAACCGCGAAGAGCGCGAGCAACTGCGCCTGCAAATCGCCCACATCGAAGGGCAGATGACTGCAAGCGAAGTCCAGGCGGAGCAGTATGGACAGCAAATCAGCGCCCTCGAAGCGGAGATGGACACTCTGCGCTCCTTGCTTCAGGCGCACCTCAGCGCGGAAGAGCGCACCACAGGGCAACTGAACACACTCGCCGAGCGCGAACGCGCCCTCGAAGAACTCGCGAACGCCCTGCACGACGAATCCAGCGCGTTAGACCAGCAGGAGGCGCAGAGCCTGCAACTGATGCAAACCCTTCAGAGCGAGCTGGAGCAGGCGATGCAAAGCGCCCGTGAACTGAGCGCCCAGCTGGGGGATGCCGAAGCCGAAACGCGCCAGCTCGCCGAGCAGAAGCAGACGCTCGAAACCCGCTA
>CAZQPV010000110.1:0-7955 GCA_964595265.1 uncultured Fimbriimonadales bacterium | reverse complement strand
CGCGCCCACCAGCCACACCACGCCCCCACACCAGTACCCCAACACCACCGCCTTGAGAGGCGAACGCAACCGCCGTATCTCCCCGATACTGAGCGTCAAACGGCGTGTTGTATCCCACGCCCGTGCTGTCCACCAGCACCCGCGGCGCCGCGGGCGTTTCGGGAGCACGCTCACGAGCAATCCCCTGCGCCGCTAACCACACCAAAAAAGCGTGCCAGCGGGCATCGTCAATCTGCGCCAACCGATACCACAGGGTGCCCAGAGCGGGCAGGGCGTCGGCGCCGAGCGGTTCGCGGGCTTTGTGCGGGAGGGCGCGGTCGCTCCGACTTTCCTGCACCTGCAGGAGGGCGAGCGTCAGCACCCGATACTCTGGGTAGCGGGGTGGGCGTCCGCGTCGGGGTGGCAGCGGCTGTTCCTGCGTGAACTGCTGGGCGATGGGGTGGGCGCAAAAGTGGCAAGGGTCGCGGGGAGCGTCGGTATGTCGTGTCGGTTTTGGGTGTGCATAGAGGAGAGGATACCCGACTCAGAGGATTTTTCGAACACCCTCGGAACCCCTTGACTCCGTTTATCACCTGCAGGTATAATCAGTGCATTCTAAGGAGAGAAGCTATGAACATCGTCTACTTCGATGTGGAGACAAAGCATCTCGCCGAAGAGGTGGGAGGCTGGGACTATATCGAGCGCTTCGGACTGGCGGTTGCCGTTACCTACAGCACCCGACGCGGAACCTTCGTCCATTACACCGAGCAAACTGTCGATGGGCTGATTGACGATCTGCTGAGTGCAGACCTCGTGGTCGGGTTCAACATCCTCCGATTCGACTACCGCGTGTTGCGCCCTTACACCCAGCACGATTTACGCCGCCTGCCTACGCTGGACATTCTGGTAGACCTCACCAATCGGCTGGGGCATCGTGTGAAGCTGGAAAGTTGCGCACGCGGCACGCTCGGCGACGCCAAATCGGGCGACGGCAAGCTGGCAGTGCAGTGGTTCCGTCAGGGGCAACTCCAGAAGGCGATCGACTACTGCAAGCAAGATGTGGATATCGTGCGCCGATTACACGAACACGGGCGCAACCACCGCCACATTTTGATCCGAGACCCCTACAACGGCTTAATCCATGTGCCTGTAGACTGGTAAGCCTCAGGTAGAATTCTTATTATGCAGGACACAGCGCTGTTGATTGTGGATGTGCAGAACGACTTCTGCCCTGGCGGTGCGCTGGCGGTTCCTGAAGGGGATGCGGTGATTGCGCCGCTGAACGCGGTGGCGACGAAGGTGGCTCAGTCGGGAGGACTGGTGGTCACCTCGCGCGACTGGCATCCGCGCACCACGCGCCATTTCGCCGAGTTCGGCGGGCGCTGGCCTGTTCACTGCGTGCAAAACACCCCTGGCGCGGCGTTCCATCCCCAGCTCCATCTGCCCGAGGGCGCCGTCATCATCTCCAAGGGCACATCGGAACAGGATGACGGCTACTCGGCGTTTGAAGGGCGCACAGAGGACGGCAAAACGCTTCACGAGGTGCTTTCGGAGCGTGGCATCCGGCGCTTGCTGGTGGGCGGGTTGGCAACCGACTATTGCGTGCGCGCCTCCGTGCTGGACGCGCTCAAACACGGCTACGAGGTGTACCTGCTGACCGACGCGATTCGCGGGGTGAACCTCCAGCCTGACGACAGCGCGAAAGCGATTGCGGAGATGGAGGCGGCAGGCGCCCGACTCATCGACAGCACGCGGGTTTAGCCTTCTGGCACAATCGCCACCACCGTGCGCCGTTCGGGGCGCAGGAGCTCCTGCGCCAGCGCATGGAGGTCTTCGGTGCTCACCGCATCGATGCGCTCCAGAATCTCCTCCATCGGGCGCACCTGACCCAGCATGAGCGTCTCGCTGCCAATCAGCTCAGCGCGCGCCTGAGTCGATTCCAGTGCCAGCACACGCCCGCCCTTGAGCAGGTTTTTCGCGCTTTCCACCTCTTCCGCGCTGGGCGGCTCCGCCATCAGGCGCTCCAGCTCGGCGTTCACCAGCGCCAGCACCGCGTCAAACGCCGATTCTGCCGTGCCCCCATAAATCACGAACATCCCGCCGTCGGACATGGGCAGGGCGTAGCTGCCGATTTCATACGCCAACCCCCGCTTCTCGCGCACCTCCTGCCACAGGCGACTGAACATGCTTCCACCCAGCAGCGTGTTCAGCACCGCTAGCGCGTAGCGGCGCTCATCCCGAAACGACACACCGTCCACACCGATGGCGAAGTGAACCTGTTCCACCTCGCGAGGCACTAAAATCGGCTCCGCGACGCCGTTCTGATGCACAGGGGGCGTGGCGTGCTGGCATGGCGGCTCCGAATCCGGGCGCCATGCACCCAGCCACCGCTCCACCTCAGCAACCAGCGCGTTGAACTCAAAATTGCCCACACAGGCAATCACGGTGTTCTGCGGGTGATAGTGGGTCCGAATAAACTCCGCCAGCATTTCGCGCGTGAAAGCACTGACCGTTTCGGGCGTGCCGATGATGCGCCGTCCCAGCGGATGCCCCTGCCAGTGGGTCTCCTGAAGCAGGTCGTGCAGGTACTCGGCGGGGTCGTCTTCGATCATCTTCATCTCTTCCAGAATCACGCCCTTCTCGCGCTCGATATCTTCGGGGTCTAAACGGGCGTTGAGGAACATATCGCTCAGCACTTCTATGGCGATGGGCAGGTGTTCGCTGAGCATGCGGGCATAGTAGAAGGTGAGTTCCTTGCCGGTGGAAGCGTTCAGCACGCCGCCACGCCCTTCAATCGCGCGGGCGATTTCGGTTGCATCGCGCGTGGGCGTCCCTTTGAACAGCATATGCTCCAGAAAGTGCGCCATTCCGTGCTGGTGGGGCGCTTCCTGACGCGAGCCGACCGCGCTCCAGATGCTGAAAGTAACCGATTGCACCGTCGGGAGAACCTCGCCGACGATGCGTAGCCCGTTGGAGAGCCGTGCTTCCTGCAGGTTCATCACGGGCAACAGTATACCTCAGCACCCCTCGCCGAAGCCGAACAGTACGGTTAGCAAGTCGGCATCGTCCACCGCGCCGTCGGCGTTCACATCAGCGGGCAGCCCCGAACCCGTTTGCCCAAAAGCGAACAGCACACTGAGCAGGTCTGCGACATCCACGCAGCCGTTGGTGTCCACATCGGGTGAGATGAGGCGATATACGCTCACAAAGGCGTCAGCGCCACCCTCCCCTGCTCGACTGAACTGTCCATATGACAGCAGGCGCCGCGAGGGCGCGTCCAGAAGCAGCGTATCGTAGGTGAACTGCCATACCGTATCAGGCTGCTCCAGCACTACCTGTCCCAGCAGTCGTCCCTCAGCAGAATAGCACAGGATGTGAAGCTGATCCAGCGCGCCAGGAGCGGTGGAGCCTGTTGCCTGCACATACACACGGTTCAACGAGTCGACCCGCGTAGACACATGGTACTCGTAGCGCGTTTCCAGCGTGGACATCGGCTGCTCCCAGAGGAGTTGTCCCTGCGCATCGTAGGCTTGCAGGAAGTAGCGATTGTCGCGAACGCCCACCGCGTAGAGACGATTTTCACGCGCCGAACCCAATCTCACAAGGTTGTCCGCTACCTCCCGCTGCCAGCGTATTGTTCCTGAAGGGGTTCAGGAGGTGATTCGAGCAAGCGTGCCACTCCGGTACTGCAGCACGGACACATTCCCCTGTGTATCCACCCCCAGGTCGCGAACATACGCAGTCCCCAGCGGCAGTTCCCAGAGCAGGGCGCCCCCCGCGCTATATCGCACCAGTCGTCGACTCCCATCTGATGCCCGCAGGGTGAGGTAAACTCCTCCATCGAACACGCCGAACCGCTCCGCCGCATTTGGCAAAGCAATCACCCACGCCAGCTGGTCGCTCGCATTGATGCAGGCTAAAATGTTCTGAGAAGTATAGAAATAAATGTTGCCTGCAGGGTCCTGTTGCGCTTCGCTGAGGCTTTGAATCTGTGGATACTGGCGCTCGTAGAGGAGAGTCCCGTCGGGGCGAACGCGCCGTAGCGAAACGCCGCCCGAGGTGTTGTAAACCAGCACGGCGTCTCCATTTCGATGGAACAGGGAGGCATATTGAGGAGCCTGCTGGCTCCACAGCAGCGCTCCTGCGGCGTCGTACCGGCGCAAGTGCGCCTCGCCGAAGGACGAGAACAGAGCATATACGCCTCCTGTCCCATCGGGGGCAACGACCACGGCATCCCGCCGATCGGCGTTTATTGGCAACTCAGCGTCCACAAGCCGCGCGCCCGCCGCGTCGTAGCGCAGAACGCGCAGGTTCGGCGGGGTACTGCACAGGACAGTGCTGTGATTGTCAGGGTGAGCCACAGTCAGAAGACTGCGCGCAGACGCGGGCAAAGCCAGCTCATCCTGCCACAGAATATTCCCCAGACGATCGAAGCGATACACAGCGAGCGAGACATTCTGGTTCACATAACTCGCGCCAGCATACCAGTAACTGTCTACTCCGTTCCCTACAAGGCTGGGCCAAATGATACTCGTAGTGCCAAACCTGTCATACGCACTGAGTCCTAAGTGCCACCTTATGAAGCTGCCCGTGGGCGCGTTGAACCCCACCGAGTCGGCATACTGGTTCGTGTTGGAGTTCACAAAGCGCACCATATGCGCCGTGCTACCATCGCGCAGTAAAACCGAATCCCCTGTGCCGAAGCCCCAGTAGGAACTTGCGGGATTCCCCGAACGGGTGGTGTACGCCAGAGTCCCGTCAGGATTGAAGAAATATGCAATGTTCCCAGGCGAGGCGCAGAGAAGTCCTGAGGTGGTTTCTCCCAGAATACTCCACCGGTAGCTGCACCCAGTGCCGCGGCTCCATGACCACACAACCGCGCCGCTGGAATCCAGCTTGAACAGATACGGAACATAACAACGCGGGATACTGCTACTTTCTGCACCGGCGGCTACGAATATTTCTCCTTGCGGGTTAACATCCAGATCCTGAACGGTGAGATTAGAAAGGGTGCGTCGCCATAGCATGGCGCCTGTGGGCGAGAGGCGAACAATCGTCGTGGAGCTTCCGATGTAGCGGTTTCCAAACGAGTCTATTACGAACGGTATGAAACCCGCAACACTTTCCGGAAGCGCAGGTCGCTTTTCGCGGCGCAAGTACTGACCAGAGCGCGTGAAATGGTAAATGGCAGTGGTTGCCAGTACCTGAAGGTTCTGATTGGGGTCAAACGCAATCTTGCTGGTTGTTTCGGGGAGCGGCGCCATCCATTCTACGCTTCCCGAGGCGCTGATTTTCATAACCGCATCCGCATCCCAGGAGAATCCCTGCATGGAGAAGGAAAACGAGGCAAGGACATAGGTGCTACCATCCGTTCCAGGAAGCGCCTGTTTAAGGAAAATCTGAGCCGAAGCAACTCCACTGCCGTAAAACAGACGCCACGCCTCCACGAGCGGTTGACCACTCGCAAGATTCAGGCTCGCCATAAGCCCGATTAGCGCCAATCCTCTCATCTTTCCAGTCTCCCCAATGTACACCCGAAAGAACGCTCCTTCCAAAATAGGCAGGAACTCCACCCCCTTCGCCGAAAGTGTTTCTCGATGACGCGCGAGCAGGCTCAAGCACGGATCGAAGAGTTGCGGCGGCTGATTGAGTATCACAACTATCGCTACTATGTGTTAGACCAGCCCGAAATCTCCGATGAGGAGTACGACCGCCTGTTTCGGGAGCTGGTGGAACTCGAGGCACAGTTCCCCGACCTCATCACGCCCGATTCGCCGACTCAGCGCGTGGGTGCGCCGCCGCTGGAGGCGTTCCCTGAACACACTCACCGCGAGGTGATGCTGAGCCTCGATAACGCCTTCTCGGACGAAGAGCTGATTGCGTTCGACCAGCGCGTCAAACGGTTTCTGGATTTACCGCCCGACACCGCCATCGAATACACCTGCGAGCTGAAGATTGACGGGCTGGCGGTCTCGCTGACTTACGAGGACGGCGTGCTAACCGTTGGCGCGACGCGCGGGGACGGCGTGCACGGCGAGAATGTGACTCCCAACATCCGCACGGTGCGCCAGATTCCGCTGCGCCTGCGCATGGAGAACCTCTTCGATGCGCCCCCACCGATTATCGAAGTGCGTGGCGAGGTGTATCTGAGCTATCGCGAGTTTGAGCGAATCAATCGGGAACGGGAAGAGTCAGGCGAGCCGTTGTTCGCGAACCCGCGCAACGCAGCGGCAGGCTCGCTCCGCCAGCTCGATTCGCGCATCACCGCCCGACGCCACCTGCGATTCTGGGCATACGGCATCGGCTACGCCGAGGGCGTCGAATTCCAGAGCCAGTGGGAGGTGTTGCAGCAGCTCAAAGCGTGGGGGTTCCCCGTCAATCCGCACACCTGTCTGGTCAAAGGCGTGGACGAAGCGCTTGCGTACTGCCACGAGTGGCGCGCCCGCCGCGCCGAACTCGACTACGCCACCGATGGCGTGGTGATTAAAGTCAACGACTTCGCGCTCCAGCGGCAGCTGGGCGCCACCCAGCGCGCCCCGCGCTGGGCTATCGCCTACAAGTATCCTGCCGAACAGGCGCGCACAGTGCTACGCGAGGTGCGCTGGCAGGTGGGACGCACGGGCGTGTTGACACCCGTCGCCATCATGGAACCTGTACAGGTGGGCGGTGTAACAGTCTCCCGGGCGACCCTGCACAATCTGGACGAGATTCGGCGCAAGGATGTGCGCATTGGCGACACGGTGATTATCCAGCGTGCAGGCGAAGTAATCCCCGAAGTGGTGGGGGTGGTGGCGGAAGCGCGCACGGGGCAGGAAATCCCGATTGAGCCGCCTGCCACCTGCCCTGCATGCGGCGCGCGCGTGGAGCGGATGGAAGACGAGGCGGCGTTGCGATGCATCAATCTGGCGTGCCCTGCCCAGATTGTGGAACGCATCCGCCACTTCACCAGCCGACACGCGATGAATATCGAAGGCGTCGGCGAAAAATGGGTACAACGCCTGTTCGGACTGGGCTACATTCGCGACCCTGCCGACCTTTACTATCTGCACCAGCATCGCGACGCGCTGATTGATCTGGAGCGCAGCGGCGCGAAGCTGGTCAGCAACATTCTGAACGCGATAGAAAAGAGCAAGCAGGCGGGGCTGGATCGGCTGATTTTCGCGCTGGGCATCCGACATGTGGGCGAACACGCCGCGCGCCTGCTGGCAGAACACTTCGGCAGCCTCGAGGCACTGATGAAAGCCACCGAAGAGGAGCTGACCGCCATCTCCGGTATCGGTCCCGAAACCGCCCACGAGGTGGTGGAGTTCTTCGCGCGTCCCGAAAACCGCGAGGTCATCGAAAAACTGCGTCGCGCGGGGGTCAAGATGACCATGGAACGCGCCCAGCCGAAAGCGACCCCCTTTGCGGGCATGACCTTCGTGTTCACAGGCGAATTGCAATCGTACACGCGCGAGGAGGCGGAAGCGCTGGTGCGTTCGCTGGGCGGGCGCGCCACCTCCAGCGTCAGCCGCGCCACCACCTATGTCGTGGCGGGTCCAGGCGCAGGGAGCAAACTGCAGAAAGCCATCGAGCTGGGCATCCCCGTGCTGAACGAGGAGCAGTTTCTGGAGATGGTGCGCCGGGCACAGGCGGAATCGGCGTCATGAGGGCGAAACGCCCACTTTTTGCCTCAATTTCCCCCTGAATTTGCCCCAATTTTCCCGCACAATTAGCAGGAATCCAGCAGGAGCGCCTCAAACCTGTATACCAGCAGGGGTGTACTCCCCTGTCAAACCACACTGACAAGGAGGGAGGAGTATGCAATTCTACAGCGTCAAAGAGCGCAAGACGGTGGAGGTGCCCGACAATCAGGTGAAGCCAGTAAAGTATGAGCGCACCACCAAGTCGGGCAAGAAGCAGGTGCGCTATGCCCTCAAAGCCGAATACAACGGTCAGAAGCTGACCAAGTTCGTCGACGAGGCGACCTACAAGAA
>CAZQPV010000109.1:0-8044 GCA_964595265.1 uncultured Fimbriimonadales bacterium | reverse complement strand
CGCCTGCTGTGCATCGAGAACACCCACAACCGCTGTGGGGGCACCATTTTGCCGCCAGAGCAGATGCCACTTTTGCGTCAGATAGCCGATTCGCACGGGTTGCGGATTCATCTGGACGGGGCGCGCTTGTTTAATGCGAGCGTCGCGCTGGGCGTCTCGCCACAGGTGTGGACGCGCTATGTGGACTCAGTGATGGTGGCGTTTTCCAAAGGGCTGTGCTGTCCCGTTGGCTCGGTGCTGGTGGGGTCTAAGGCGTTCATTCAGGAGGCGCATCGCGTGCGCAAACTGTTCGGTGGGGGCATGCGTCAGGTAGGAGTGCTGGCGGCGGCCTGTCTGGTGGCGCTGGAAACCATGATTGACCGCCTTGCGGAAGACCATCGCCGCGCCCGACGCCTCGCAGAAGCGATTGCCGAAATGTCTGGTTTCCGTGTAGACCTTGAAACCGTGCAGACCAACATGGTCTATGTAGAAACTGTCGCGCCTGCGCCCGAAGTGGAGCGTCGGCTGGCGGAGCATGGCGTCCTGTGCCTTGCCTTAGACCCACACCGCCTGCGCCTCGTAACGCATCACGATGTGGACGACGCAGGCATAGACCATGCGATTCGGGCGTTCCGTGCGGTTTCGGGCGCGCTTGGGGTACACTAATCGGCGATGACTTTTCAGGAGCTGCTCTTTCGGCTGGAACAGTTCTGGGCGGATTACGGCTGTTTAATCCTGCAGCCCTACGATGTGGAGGTGGGTGCGGGCACGATGGCGCCCTACACCACCCTGCGGGCGCTGGGACCAGAGCCATGGTATGTCGCTTATGTACAACCCTCGCGGCGCCCTGCCGACGGGCGCTACGCACGCAACCCCATGCGCCTCCAGCATTACTATCAGTATCAGGTGATTCTGAAACCCTCGCCCGACGATGTAGTGGATGTCTATCTGGAGAGCCTGCGTGCGATTGGCATTGACCCCAGCGAGCATGATATTCGGTTCGTAGAAGACGACTGGGAGGCGCCTACGCTGGGAGCCTCGGGCGTCGGCTGGGAAGTGTGGCTCAACGGCACCGAAATCACCCAGTTCACCTACTTCCAGCAGGTGGGCGGAATCGAGTGCGACCCCGTGTGCGCCGAGATTACCTACGGTCCTGAACGGCTCTGCATGCTATTGCAGAAGAAAAACAGCGTGTGGGAGCTGGAGTGGGGGCGCGGCATCACCTATGCCGATGTGGACTACCTCGCCGAACTGGAGCATAACTATTACAACTTTGAAGAGGCGGACACCGAAATGCTGTTCCGCCTGTTTGAGATGTACGAAAAAGAGAGCGCCCGCATTATAGAGAAAGGCTTGGTGCATCCTGCGTTTGACCTCGCGCTGAAATGCTCGCATATTTTCAACCTGCTGGATGCGCGAGGGAGCATCTCGGTGACGGAGCGCGCCAGCTATATTCAGCGTATTCGCACTCTGGCGCGCGCGTGCTGCCTCAAATATCTGGAAAAGCGCGAGGCAGAAGGCTTCCCCCTGCTGCAGAAAGAGTGGCGTGTGGGACTACCCGCAGCAAAGCGCTGAGTCTCTCGGAAACCTGGTGAATCACCTCTGCGAGCGTGGCGTGCGGGTAAACTAATTAACAGCTACGATTGCAGGGTGAGAGAATGTGTGCTGACGAGCCGAACAGATATGATACTGTTGTTTTAGGGGCTGGTCTTGCAGGACTTTACGCGGCGTATCTCCTTCGAAATCAGGAATATTCGGTCTGTATTTTAGAGGCGCGAGAGCGCGTTGGGGGGCGTGTGGCGACATGGCATCCTCCCGACACGGGTCAGCATGGCGAACTGGGCGCTGAGTTTATTGACTCCAATCATCACCGCTTGCTGAATCTGGCGCGCATGCTGGGGCTAAGTATCGGCGAACGCCCCGATTTCTGGGGCATCACCCCAACTCGCGCCATCGGCAGAGAGGCGCATCAGGCATGGCGCCGATTCTGGGCGGGAGTTCTGAACGAGCTGGTGCCGCAGATTCCAGACCCCACTGCGCCATGGATGGCTCCTGAGCCAGTGCGCGCGCTGGATTCAAGCACTGTGCGCGACTGGGCAGAGGAGCGCGGTCTCTGGCAGGCAGGCGAGCCGCTGTTCCGCCGCTACGCCCGCAATCTGGAAGCTGCCGAACCCGAGCAGGTCTCTATGTTCAGCCTTGTGGCGCAGGAGCGATTCTACGGCAAGGGCGTGGAGCTGGGCGCGTTTCGGATTGTGGAGGGCACAGGAAGCCTGCCGATGGCGCTGGCGCAACATCTGACGGCGCGGGGCGTCTCGCTCCGGCTGGGCGCGGTTGTGGAGAAAGTGACGCAAGAGCCGTCGGGCGTATGCGTCCATTATCGCCAGTCGGGGCAGGTGCGCACGGTTTTTGCCCGTGATGCGATTGTGGCGCTCCCCTTCCCTGTGATACTTCAGATAGAGTGGGAGCCGCCGCTGAGCGCGGCGCGCCGGGAGGCGCTTGCACTGGCAGGCGTAGGACAGGTCGTGCGCACGCTGATTCTGTTCCGCCGCCGATTCTGGCGTCAAAACGCGCCGCGCCGAATCGCCCATAACCCCGACATCTCCGCCATCTGGGAAGAGACCGATAGCATGCCAGGCAAAACGGGCATCCTCTCCTTCTGGGTTGGGGGCGATCCCGCTCGCAGGTGGGCGACGCGCCCGCCGCAGGAGCGAATCGAAACCTGCCTGCAGGTGATGGAGGTTATGTACCCCGGCTGTCGCGCCGACTACCTCCGCGCCGAAAGCTATGCGTGGGGCGCTGACCCCTTCGCCCAGCACGCTTATATTTATCACGCGCCCGGCTACCTCACGCAGGCGCTCCCGCGACTGCGCGAACCCGAAGGGCGCCTCTTCTTTGCGGGCGACTACCTCAGCCTCTTCGTGGGCTATATGGAGGGAGCGCTGGAAAGCGCCGAAAGCGCGGTAAACGCCTTGCTCGCAAGGTACAATTCCCCCGATGGAAGCGCGAACCCCAGCAGAGACTGAGGTCGTCCTGACCCAGATGATGAACCCCGAACATGCCAACCCTCTGGGGAATGTGCATGGCGGCTGGATTCTGAAACTGATTGACGAAGCAGGCGGGATTGTTGCCTCGCGCCATGCCCGCGCCCCAGCCGTAACGGTGGAGATAGACTCCGTGAGCTTTTGCCAGCCCGTGCATGTGGGCAACCTGGTGCATGTGCGGGCGCGGATTACCCGCTCGTGGCGCACCTCGATGGAGATTGAGGCGGTGGTGGAGGCGGAGAACCTGCTCACGGGCGAGCGGCGTGTAACCTCTGTGGCGTACCTGGTGTATGTCGCGCTGGATTCTTCGGGACGCCCAACGCCAGTACCTCCTGTGTTGCCCCAGACCGAGGAAGAGCGCCTCAAGTGGGAACAGGCAGACCAGCGCCGCACCGAACGCCTCGCCCGCCGTGACGCCGCACGCCAGCAACTTGCCAGCAAGGTATAATCTCCGCCGTGCAGGACGAACGCTGGCTCAGCATCGAGGTGATTGCCCCGCCTCAGGTATGGGACACCGTGGCGGCGGTGATGATCGAGTCAGGTTGCACGGGCGTCCAGCTGTGCGATAAGCCGCCCCGCCTCGTGGGCTACCTCCCCGAAACGGAATCCGAGCGCGTCGCCACCCTTCAGGAAAAGCTGCACCAGCTCCCGCAGTTTGACCTGCCCCCTGTGAGCGCGGTGCAGGTTCAAACGATTGCGGAGAAAGACTGGCACGCCCTCTGGCGGCGCCACTTCCGCAGCCGCAAGTTTGGGCAACGCCTGCGCGTGCAACCCTCATGGAGCAAGCGCAAGCCTGACCCCAACGAGCAGACGATCCTTTTAGACCCCGGACTGGCGTTCGGCACGGGCGGACATCCCACCACCGCGCTCTGCCTGGCAATGATCGACCGCTGGCTCCAGCCCGGCATGCGCGTGCTGGATATGGGCACAGGCACGGGTGTCCTGGCGATTGCGTGCGCCAAACTGGGCGCCGCCCGCGTGCTGGCAATTGATAACGACCCGCTCTCGGTGCAGATTGCTCAGGAAAATGTGGTGCGCAACGGCGTGAGCGACTCTGTTTCGGTACAACTGCGCGACCACTGGAACGACCTGAACGAGACCTACGATTTCATTGTGTGCAACATTATCAGCACCTTCCATATTGCGAACGCGCCGACCCTGCCGCCCCTGCTCGCGCCTGAGGGGTATTATCTGGCGTCGGGGGTGATTGGGCGCAACTGGCGCGAAGTGCGCCGGGCGATAGAGAAGGAAGGGCTGACTCTGGTGGAGTTTCGTAAGCGTCGCACATGGACCGCCAGCCTGTTCCAGAAGCCCGCGAGCTGAGTCCGCGCGCCCTGCCGCGATTTTTTGTATCCCCTGCCACCCTGCAGGAGGGTGTTTTGCCCCCCGCCATAGCGCACCAGGTGGCTCATGTGCTACGCCTGCGCTCGGGCGACCGAATCTGCCTGCTGGACGGCGCGGGCGACGGATGGATTGCCCAACTGGGCGAGCGCGGGCAGTTTCGGCTGATTCAACGGTCTCCCCTCGCCACCGAGCCGCCGCTGGAGGTGGTGCTGTTGCAGGCGCTCGTGCGTAACGAGAAGCTGGAGCAGGCGATACGGCTGAGCGTGCAGGGCGGCGTCTCGGCAATCTGGGTTGCCCCCAGTCAGCGGTCGGTGGTGAAGTTAGAGGCGTCCAAGGGGCGCACACGACAGGAGCGCTGGCAGAAGATTGCCACTGAAGAGGCGGAACTCGCCTGCCGTGCCCGACTGCCCCAGGTTCGCCTGTTCGAGGATTGGTGGGAGGCGTTCGAGGCGTTGCCGAAACCTATCCTCGTTCTGGACGAGTGGGAACACACGCGCCCGTTGAACACGCTCCTGCGCGAGTGGCAGGTGGGCGAGAAGAATTCGTTCCAGGCACTGGGGCTGGTGGTCGGTCCCGAAGGTGGCTTCAGCCCCGAAGAGCGCGCCCGTATGACGCAGGGCGTATCGGTCTATGCGGTTTCATTAGGGGCGCGCGTGTTGCGCACGGAGAGCGCGGGGTTTTACGCGCTGGCGCAACTCTGGGCATGCTGGGAGGGCTAAACGAGACCCCACGCCCCCAACACTTTGGGCAGGGGTGGTTGCTCCCAGAGCCATGCCACCTCAATCCAGAAATCGGGCAGCACCTGACTGCGATAAACACCATGTGAGCCGCTGAAAACCACCTGATAGACCCCCTGCGCATTCAACTGGGCGAACTCTGCCTGCTGGCGTTCGGGGTCTATAATCCAGTATTCGGGCACGCCCGCCGCCTCGTACTCATAAAATTCCTCGCCGCGATCGGTGGCGCGCCTGCCCGCGCTGACAATCTCCACCACCAAATCGGGCGCGCCCTCAAAATACTGCTCCTGCAAGCGTTCCCGATGCTCGTTCAGCACCACAATCAGGTCGGGTTCTCGCAAAATCGGCTCGCCCTCAGGCGTCGTCAGGCGAATCAGGAACGGGGGCGGCAACACATCCCCAATCGGATGATAGTCCAGCCACGACGCGATAATCCGATAAAGAAATCCATTACATCGCTGATGCGCACGGGATGCAGGCATCTTCGGTATCACCTTGCCCCCCACCCATTCGGCGTGGGTATCTTCGTCCGCCGCTTTGAGGAACTCTTCGAGGCGAAGGGTTGCTTCTGAAAGCGCCATTTTGCCTTTTGTACGCTCTGCCATGACGCTCGCCACCTGTTAGAAGGATACCCCATAGCGGTCTGTAAGGTATCCTCTTGGGCATATGGAACGAGTCGTTTCTATGCGTGTGTTGTTCTGGCTATGGCTTCCTCTGGCGCTCAGTTTCACGCTGATGATGATGGAATCGCCCGCCACGAACGCCATCCTCAGTCGTTTTCCCGACTCGGCGACCCATCTGGCAGGGTTCGGCGCGGCGCTGGGATTGTCGCTTTTGATTGAAAGCCCCGTGATTATGCTGCTTGCGACGGCGATTGCGCTGGTGCAGGGACGCGAATCGTTTCTGATGTTGATGCGCTTTGTGCTACTGCTGATTGGCGGGCTGACCCTGCTCACCGCGTTGATTGCGTTCACCCCCCTGTACGACGCGATTGCGTTCCATTTGATTGGGTTGCCGCCTGCTGTGGGCGAGGCGGGGCGGGGCGCGATGCGCGTGATGTTGCTCTGGACGGCACTGATTGGCTGGCGCCGATTTTTGCAGGGCGTGCTGGTGCGCTACGGCGGCGCTCGGTTCGTTACATGGGGCACAGCGATACGGCTCGTGAGCATCCTGACAGTCGGCTTGGCGCTGCTATGGTGGAACCACCTGCCAGGGGCAATCGTGGGTGCGCTGATGGTGATGACGGGCGTGTTCGTGGAGGCGGTTGCGACGACCCTGTTCGCCTATCCTGTGTTGCGCGAGCACGTCTTAAGCATGCATGAAGAGTCGCCCACGCTAACGCTCCGCGCCATCTGGCGGTTCCACCTGCCGCTGGCGCTCACCACGCTGCTGACCCTGTTGGTGCATCCGATAACAGCCAGCGCGCTGGCTCGGATGCCCGAACCCGAAGTCACGCTGGCGTCGTGGACGGTGGTGTTCGGCTCGCTGCTGGTTGTGCGCAGCTGGGGCATGGCGCTTCAGGAGGCGACTGTGGCGGCGCTTCAGCAGGGCGTCTCGATGGAGGCGCTCAGGCGCTTCACCGTATGGGTCGCGCTGGGCACATCGGGGTTTCTGGCGGTTGTGGGGCTTACCCCACTGCTCACGCTGTTCACCGACAGGGTGCTGGCGCTGGCGCCTGAGCTGGCGCCTGTACGCTACGGTATCCTGCTCTGCCTGCCCCTACCTGCGCTGACGGCGATTGGCTCTACCCTGCGCGGAGTGCTGATTCTGCGCAAGCAGACGCCCGTGGTCTACCGGGGCATGGCGCTGAACCTGCTGGTGAACGCGGGGTTGCTCTTTCTGGGCGCGTGGCTTGCAGGGGAATGGAGCCGGCACGGGGCGTATGTGGGGCTAACCGTGGGCACACTGGCGTTTCAGGTGGCAGCGCTAACGGAAATCGCCTATCTGGGAGCATACGCCACACGACGCGCGCCCGTTGGGGAAACGGTCTTCTGAGCTGCTTCAGCAGCCTTCAAGGATACATCTTGAACACGATGTATCCTATCGGCAAGCTCAAAGAAGCCAAAGACGCGAGAATAACCGCCAAAATACATCGGCAGCCGAGCCGAGACTCACAGGAGTTTCCCAAACGATGCCCAACGATAATTCCAAGTACGTTCCCTACAGCAACTAAGAGTAGAAAAATAACAACATCCATGGGGTTTTTCACAAGTTCTTGGCGACTTTCGCCAAGCATGACCGACACAAAAATCCCACCACCCCCTCCTGCGAGGGAAGTATACAGTACCGTTTGAAACGCTGAATCCTTCCCTTCCTCGAGAGGGTTCTCTTCCTTTGCCGGTTTTTGATGGTGTTCAGACATTATCGCTTCCTCCATCACACTTGTTGTAAAGACACCGATTTCGGCTGGCTCGCAAGGTCAGCCTTCCTTACATGCTGTTAAGTACCCCATCGCAGTCAATCTTTGCAACCGAGCACATCTCAGTGATATGCTCGAGCTTTCGGATCATAAGCGCCTGGAGGAATATACCACGGATCGTATGGTGGCACAGACCCACCAACTGAACCTCTTGCACCACCTGAACCTGTGGGTATTTGTATATCTACCGCCGAAACAATCGATCCTGTGACGTCGCCTGCCATATCACTTCCTATAGCTTCAGCAATGTCACCACCGAGACGCGTGTTTCGTCCGCCGGGACCCGGACCAAAAAACCGGCGGGCACACCATTTGCCTACAGGGCGCAAGATCCTTCCACCTACAGGTTCTGCAATCCCGCCTCCGACAGCCCCGCCGATGGCTTCCTGACCAACATCGCCCCAGTTTATGCCGGGTTTGTCATCTATGGACTGGATGATAATTTCAGTTACCGCGCCTGCAATTGCACCACTAACTGCTCCTATCAAAATGACCGCAATTAGAAGTTTGCCACTCGGATCCAC